>JACMQV010000127.1 GCA_014376815.1 Cryobacterium sp. | reverse complement strand
GGTCGCGGAGCGCAGCGCGTTCACCACCCTCGTCGAGCCGGGGAAGTAGCCCGGGCCCCCCTCTCGCTCTCGCTCTCGCTCTCGTTCTCGTTCTCGTTCTCGTTCTCGTTCTCGTTCTCGCTCTCGTTCTCGTTCCCGTTCTCGCTCGCGTTCCCGTTCCCGTTCTCGGCCCAGCTCCCGCCGAGCCGGCCCTGGCCTTTTCGTTCCTCTACTCCGCGCCTCAGCCGTTCGCTCTTGCGCCCCGAGCAGTCCACTCCGAGTCGCCTCTGACTGGCTGCGAACCAATTCGACGGAGATTCTCGTCTGAGAAGCCGATTTCGGCCGGTTTGGGCCCGGTTTTGGCAAAATCTCCGTCGAATTGGTTCGGGGTTCGGGGCGCGGGGCGCGCGAGCGGGGAGCGCACGGGTCAGGCGCGGCCGAGGGCGCGCAGCATCCACTTGCGCAGCTCCTCGACCCACAGCACGACGGAGGCCATGCCCACGCAGACCAGCCAGTGCAGGGGATCCATCGAAGCGGTGCCGAACGCGGTCTGCAGCACGGGGAGCTCCACGACGGCGACCTGGAGCAGCACGGCCAGGAGGATCGCACCCCACAGCCACCGGTTCACGAACAGGCGGTGGAAGGCGCTGGTCGACTCCGAGCGGGCGTTGAGGGTGTTGAACAGCTGGGCGAAGACGAGGGTGGTAAAGCCGGCGGTGCGGGCGACGCTCAGGCCGTCGCCGCTGGGATCCAGCTCGGGCAGTAGTCCGCCCGGCAGGAACAGGTCGATGGTGGCGAGGGTGACCACGGCCATCACCAGCCCGGTGGACAGGATGCCGACCCACATCCGCAGGTCGATCGCCCGGTCGGTGATGCTCCGCGGCGGGCGCGCCATCACATCGTCGATCTCCGGGTCCACGCCCATCGCCAGGGCAGGCCCGGAGTCGGTGACGAGGTTGATCCAGAGGATCTGCGTGACCAGGAGCGGCAGCACCACGGTCTCGGTGCTCGCGCCCGTGAGCCCCAGCACCCCGGCGAGCAGCACGCCGAGGAAGACCGTGAGCACCTCGCCCATGTTCGAGGAGAGCAGGTAGCGCAGGAACTTCTTGATGTTGTCGAGGATCACCCGCCCCTGCCGCACGGCGGCAACGATGGTGGCGAAGTTGTCGTCGACCAGGATCATCTTCGCGGCCTCTTTGGTCACCTCGGTCCCGGTGATCCCCATGGCCACGCCGATGTCGGCGGACTTCAAGGCGGGCGCGTCGTTGACGCCGTCGCCGGTCATGGCCACGATGTCCCCGTTCGCCTGCAACGCGTCGACGATGCGCAGCTTGTGGCGGGGCGAGACCCGGGCGAAAACGGATGTCCCGCGCACGGCTTCCCGCAGGCCCGGCTCGTCGAGGTGGTCGAGGTCCGCTCCCGTCAAAGCTGTCGCGTCGGGACCGACGATGCCCAGGTCGCTCGCGATCCGGGCCGCGGTACCCGGGTGGTCGCCGGTGATCATGACCACCCGCACGCCCGCGCGGTGGGCTTGTTCGATCGCCGCCGTCACCTCGTGGCGCGGCGGGTCGATGATTCCGACCACCCCGGCGTAGATGAGGTCTTGTTCGTCGGCCTCGTCGAGCGGGGCGGTGTTCTCGTCGGCGCGGCTGTAGGCGACGCCGAGCGTGCGGAACGCCTGCGCGGACAGCGACTGGATGTCGGCCAGCAGCCGGCGCCGGGCCGGCTCGTCCAGGGGCACGACGCTCTCGCCGACCTGCAGCCACGCGCACCGGTGCAGCAGCACGTCCGGTGCGCCCTTGCTGAAGATGCGCAGGCTGCCGTCGTTTCGCTCCTGGTGCAGGGTGGACATCATCTTGCGCTCCGAGGTGAACGGCACCTCGTCCAGCCGGTCGAACCGGGCCATGTGCCCGGTCGTGCCCTTGAGCTTGGCTGCGGCCACCAGGAACGCGGCCTCGGTGGGGTCCCCCTGGATTTCCCACTCGCCGTTCCGCTCGGCCAGCTGCGCGTTGCCCGCCAGGGCACCGGCGCCCAGCACCAGCTGCGTCTCGGCGAGCAGGGCCGCGTCGGTGAGCAGGGCCCCGCCGTGCAGCGCCTCGCCCTCGGGGCGGTAGCCGACCCCGGTGACGTCGACCCGGCCGGACGCGGTCAGCACCCGCTGGATCGTCATCTCGTTGCGGGTCAGCGTGCCGGTTTTGTCGCAGCAGATGACGGATGCGGAACCGAGGGTCTCCACGGATTTCAGGTTCTTGACCACGGCGTTCTGCCGCGCCATCCGTTGCACCCCGATCGAGAGGATCACCGACAGAATCGCGGGCAGCCCCTCGGGAACGGCGGCCACGGCGAGGGAGACCCCCAGCAGGAACACCGTGACGAAGTCGGCGGGGCTGGACACGCCCTGCACGAGCACGATGGTGAGCATCACGATCAGGGCGATCGCGATGACCACCACGCTGAGCAGTTTGCCGATGTGGCCGATCTCGGCCTGCAGCGGGGTGGGGTGCGCCTCCGTGCTGTCGAGCATGGTGGCGATGGCGCCCACCTCGGTGTTCATGCCGGTGCCCGTGACGATGCCGCGGCCGACGCCCTGACTGACCGCGGTGGCCTTGAAGACCATGTTCAGGCGGTCTCCGAGCGGGGCGGCGCCGGTGAGGGTGCGCGGGTTCTTTGTCACGGCCTGGCTCTCGCCGGTCAGGGAGGCCTCCATGATGCGCAGTGCGCTCGCCTCGGTGAGCCGGGCATCCGCCCCCACGCTGTCGCCCTCGCCGAGAACGAGTACGTCCCCGCGCACCAGTTCGGTGCTGGGCACGGTGGTGAGCAGGCCGCCGCGCAGCACGGTCGCGGAGGCCGCGGTCATGGTGGCCAGAGCGTCGACCGCGTTGTCGGCGCGCGACTCCTGCACGAAGCCGAGCACGGCGTTGAGGATCACGATCGCGGCGATCACGATCGCGTCGACGGGCAGGCCCGCGGCGCCCTCGATCAGCCAGGCCCCCAGCGAAACGGCGGTGGCGACCAGCAGGAGGTAGATCAGAGGATCCTGGAACTGGGCCAGGATCTTGCGCCAGGCCGGCACGGGCCGCAGCATGCGCAACGCGTTCGGGCCGTCGGCGGCCAGTCGCCGGGCAGCCTCGGCGGCGGGCAGGCCCGCCGCGACGTCGACCTCGAGCAGCCTTGCGATCTCGCCGGCATCGACCACTGACGGGTCGCGTTCGAGTTCCGGTTCGAGTTCACCCTGCCGGGGCGGTTCCGGTCGAGCCGACGCGTGCATCTGCAGAGGTCCTCGTCTCCGGTCTGTCCGGTGCATCCGGTCTGTCCGGTCTGTCCCGTGTCTCGGGTGTCTCGGGTGTGCCCGGTGTGCCCGTTGTCGTGTGGTGCCGCCCGGTTCGCCCGTCCCCACCAGTCTAGAACCGGCAACTGTTCCCTTTCCGGACGATTGTTGCCGGTGTGCCGGGAACACTTGTCCGATACGGCAACACTCGCGCCGGCGGAGGCGCGAGGAGGCGCGAGGGGGCGCCGGCTCAGCGCCAGTGGGTGGAGTCGATCTGGATGGCGACGACGTAGAGGTGCTGCCCCTGCTCGATCTTCTCCACTTCGTACACCCGCACCGGCGTCCGGGGCGAGCAGCCAGCGGCGGCCGGTGGTGGGACCGTGCGTGGCCACGATCCCGGCGACGGCCGCGACCAGCAGCAGATCGAGGAGCGGGTAGGCCGTTGCGACGGCCACGGCGAGGGAGAGCGGACCCGACGTCCGGGAATCCAGGACGGGGCTGAGCAGCACCGCCAGCACGGCCGCGGCGCCCAGAGAACCGATGGCAGTGTCGAGCACCACCGACCACGCCGATCCCCGCAGCCGCCGGTTGACGAGAACGGCCAGCGCCCACAGCATCAGGGCATAGAACAGGAGGTAGCCGACGTCGGCCGGGGAGGGGGACGGCACCCCGCCGGTGGTGGACAACGTCGCAAGGTAGTACGTGTCCGCCAACGCGTTCGAGGTCAGTGCGGTGGCCGCTAGGGCCTCCTCGACGTGGCCCCGGCCTGACCGGCGCACGGCCAGTCACGCGAGGAGAACGGGAACCCACTCGGAGGCCATGGCCAGCCAGCCGTCCACCAGGGGGCTCAGACCCGGGCCGTCCTTCAGGGTGAGACCGAGAGCGTGGGCAATGACGAGAACGCCGGCGAGCAGGATGAGCAGGTTCCTCGGATGAGCCCGGGTCGACTTCTCCCGGGTCGTGTTCTCCCGGATCATTGCGAGAGAGTCGCGACGCTCGCGCGTTCGACGAGCCACTGGTCAAGCTGCGCGGCCGGAACGGGCCGGGACATGAAGTAGCCCTGGGCGTAATCGCAGCCGTGGCGCACCAGGGCGTCGTAGGTGGCGCTGTCCTCCACGCCCTCGGCCACCATGCGCAGACCCAGGCCGTGCGCGAGGTCGATCGTGGAGGCCACCAGGGCCGCGGCCCGGGCGTCCGCGGCCATCGGGAAGACGAACGACTGGTCGAGCTTGAGCTCGTCGATGGGCAGGTCGCGCAGATAGGCCAGGGAACTGTAACCGGTGCCGAAGTCATCGACGGAGATGCGGATGCCGCTGCCGCGGAGCCGTACCAGGATGTCACGTGCCCGGTCGCGGTCGGCCATCAGGAAGTCTTCGGTGATTTCCAGAATCAGGGCGCAGGAGGCCAGGCCGCGGGCCGCCAGCATGGCGCCGACCCGTTCGGGGAGGTCGACATCGATCAGGGAGCTGGCCGACAGGTTCACCGCGACCGTCAGGGGGCGTCCCTGGGTCTTCCAGGACTGAGCCTGATCGAGGGCTTTGCGCAGCACTTCCTGGGTCAGGCCGTGCATCAGGTTGGCCTCTTCCACGAGGGCGAGGAACTGATCGGGGAAGAGCAGGCCCCGGGTGGGGTGGTTCCAGCGCACGAGGGCCTCGACACTGTGCACGCTGCCCGTGCTCAGATCGATCTTCGGCTGGAAGTGCAGCACCAGCTGGTCTTCCTGCAGCGCGACGCGCAGCTCCTGCAGCGTGCGGAGCCTGGTCTCGCCGTGGCTGTTGTCCACGCTGCGGTAGACGTGGTGTCCGCTGTTGCTCGACTTGGCCTTGTACATCGCCATGTCGGCCTTGCGCAGCAGGGCGGTCAGGTCGTCGCCCTGCTCGGGATACAGCGCGATCCCGATGCTGACGCTGGTCTGCAGCGCGATCCCCTCCAGAGTGAAGGGCACGGCCAGCGCGGTTCGCAGTTTGGCGGCGACGGACTCTGCCTCCTGCTGGCCGGAATGGTCGAGCAGGATCGCGAATTCGTCACCGCCCACCCGGGCCAGGAGATCCCCGGCGCGGAGCGCGCCGTGCAGGCGGTTGCCGACCTGCACCAGGAGACGGTCGCCGGCGTCATGCCCCAGGCTGTCGTTGACTTCCTTGAAACGGTCCAGGTCCAGCAGCAACAGCGCGCGCGGCTGGCTGCGATCGGTGCCCAAGCGCAGGGAGACGCCGGCATACAGGGCGCGGCGATTGGGCAGCCCGGTCAGGTCGTCTGTCCGGGCCTGGCGCCGCAGGGCGACCTGACGGGAGACCAGCGGGATCGCGGCCAGGGCCAGTGTCGTGGCCGCGAGTCCGACAGCCAGAACGGGGATCGGGACCTGGCTGGCCAGGATGAGCACGCCGAGGCCGGCCGCCGTGGAAACGGCGGGCAGCGCGAGGGCGGCCGTGCCGTTCACGTAGTGGCTGGACGCCATCTCGGGGTTGGCGGCGGCATCCGTCCAGGTGGCGATCAGGGCCAGGCCGACGGCCCAGCCGGCGTCCAGCGGAGTACCCACGACGTAGCCCGTGCCGAGCAGGGCGAAGACGATGTCGGTGGAGGCGAAGATCACCAGGCCGAGCACGAGCAGGATCCACCGGCGGGTGGCGACCGGGCCCTGCGAGACCGCGATGCCGGCGATTCCGGCCACCAGCAGCAGTGTGAACAGCGGGTTGCCCGTGCCTGCCGCGGGGATGCCCGCCCCGGTCTCATCGATCGACAGCAGCACCGGGCTGAGCAGGACGACCAGTGCCGAGCACGCCCCGAGGATGCCGATGGTGCTGTCCAGCAGCACCGACCAGGCCACGGTGCGGATGTGGCGGCGAACCAGGATCGCGAGCACGGACAGCAGCAGAACGTAGAACACGAGATAGCCGAGGTTGTTCGGCGCCGGGAAGGTGACCGGCCGGGCATCCGCCGGAACCAGGACGAGGTAGGTGTCGGCGAGGGCGATCAGGGTGACACCTGCGGCGGTCAGGAGGAGTTCCGGACTCCGGAAACGCGCTCGGGCGGCGGACGCCCAGCAGACTCCGACCAGGGCCAGCTTCATCAGGCTCGCCAGCCAGCCGTCGACCAGCGGGCGGGGCTCGTTCCCGGGCAGCAGCAGGCCGGCCACGTAGGCGTAGACCAGCAGCGCCATGACCCACATGAGCTTGGTGCCGGGAGCGGCGACATACGCGCCAAACCGGCGACGGTGGTGAGTATCTGACTTCAACTGCACGGACCCCCACGTTTTCTAGGATCAGAGTATCAGCGCGTTGGCCGGTTTCGGGCCGCTGGGCGCGGAAAGCTACAGGCCGGTGACGGTTCCGGGCATGGTGGCCATCACCGAGGAGAACACCTGGATCACCTTGATGGTTCCCACGATCAGAGTCACGGTATAAATCCCTGTCCAGACCCAAATCGGGGCCAGGCCCCGGCCTGAGCGACGGCGAACGACGACAGAGCGGCCGATGACGTAGACCCCGGAAAAAAGAAACGCCCAGGCCCAGTGGAACGGGCGCACGAAGCCGGCCAGGTTGAGCCGGCGCCGGTCGAAGTAGGCCAAGACCACGTAACCGGCGTACAGGGCGAGGTCCAGAAGCTGGCTGAGGACGGCGACGGGGTCGATGAACGCAGGCTTGCCCGGTTCCAGGCGGAACGTCGACGCCAGGGGGTCGGAGACCACCAGCGTGCCGAGGGAGATCAGCGGCAGAAGGGTGAGAGCCCAGATGAGCGGGCTGTAGACGGGGGTCTCCGGCCCGATGACCGTGGGCGCCACGGCCCCGTAGGCCTCGAGCGCGGGGTCGTGCAGGTGTTCGGTCCACTGCGTGCCGTCCCACCACCGTTGCCGGGGCAGACCCGAGGGATCGGTGTACCAGCCCGGCGCCGGAGCGACCGCCCCGGCGGTGTCGGTCGCCCTGGTGGCGGAATCGTTCGTCTCGGTACCCCGTGCGTCGGTAATATGTCCCCCTGGATCGACTGGGGCCAGCCTAGCCACGAATACGATTGAACCGTAGAAGCGACAACCCGGCAGGGCTGGAGTGCACGATGAGCGGGAGGCAATCATGACGGTACTGGTGGGCTATTCGAGCAAGTACGGTGCCACCGAGGGGATCGCCGAGCGCATCGCGCGGAAGCTCCGCGAAGCGGGCCGGGAGGCGGAGGCGCGGCCCGCAGCATCCGTTGACAACCCGGGTGACTATTCCGCGTTCGTGATCGGCAGTTCCGCCTACATGGGCTCCTGGCGCAAGGAGGCGACCGCGTTCGTGAAGCGCAACCTCGAGTTGCTCGCGGCGCACCCGGTCTGGCTGTTCAGCAGCGGACCACTGGGCGCCGCGGGGAAGGATGCCCAGGGCAGGGACCTGCTCAAGGAATCCGAACCGAAGCAGTTCGAGGAGTTCGGCCCGGCGCTGCAGCCGCGCGGCATGCAGGTCTTCTTCGGCGCCCTCGACCCGGCTGTGCTCGGCCGCCGTGACCGGCTGGTCAGGCGCATTCCGTCCGGCCTCGAGTTGCTGCCCGAAGGCGACTTCCGCAACTGGGCCGCGATCGACGAGTGGGCGGCTGACATCGCGCAGGAACTTACGGCCGGCTAGCGTTCGAGCAGGCCGCGGATGTCTTCGGCGGTGAGCGTGTCGCCGAACCCGGTGCCGGCGCCCGCGCCCCCGTCAAGCGTGCCTGCGTCGCCCAGCACGGAATCGAACAGTGCGGCCTTGCGCTGCTGCAGCGCCATCACCTTCTCCTCGATCGTGCCGGTCGCGACCAGGCGGTAGACCATCACATTGCGGGTCTGGCCGATCCGGTGCGTGCGGTCGACGGCCTGCGTCTCGGTGGCCGGGTTCCACCACGGGTCGAGCAGGAACACGTAGTCCGCCTCGGTCAGGTTGAGCCCGAACCCGCCCGCCTTGAGGCTGATCAGGAAGACCGGCTCGGCGCCCGTCTTGAACCGGTTGATCACCTCCGACCGGCGCAGGGTGGAGCCGTCGAGGTAACAGTACGGGGTGCCCCGGGCGTCGAGCCGGGCCGCGGCCTTCTTCAGGAACGAGGTGAACTGGCTGAAGACGAGCGCCCGGTGGCCCTCGGCGACGACGTCCTCCAACTGCTCGAACAGAGCGTCGAGCTTGCTCGACGGCACGCCTGCGTACTTCTCGTCCACGAGGGACGCGTCCAGGCTGAGCAGGCGCAGCAGGGTCAGGGAGCGGAAGACGATGAACCGGTTCTTGTCTAGGTCGTCGATCAGGCCGAAGAGTTTCTGGCGTTCGCGCTGCAGGAAGGTGTCGTAGAGGGTGCGGTGCCGGGCATTCAGCGGGATCTGCAGCACCTGCTCCTGCTTGGACGGCAGCTCGGGCGCGACGAGCTCCTTCGTGCGCCGCAGCAGCAGGGGGCGGATGCGGCGGCGCAGCCGGGACAGCCGTTCGGGGTCGTCCCCGCGCTCGATCGGGCGCACATATTCCTCAGTGAACCGACGGGGTGAGGGGAACAGTCCGGGTGCCACGATCGCGAACAGCGCGTGCAGCTCCAGCAGGTTGTTCTCCAGCGGGGTGCCCGTGATGGCGAGTTTGAACGGGGTGTCCAGCTCGCGCGCGCACTGGTGCAGCCGGGAGGTGCGGTTCTTCACGAACTGCGCCTCGTCGAGGATCAGGCCGGCCCAGCCGTGGGCCTGGTAGGCCTCGAAGTCGAGACGGAACAGCGTGTACGAGGTGACCAGCACGTCGACGCCGGCCGCGGCATCCGTCAGGGTCACGCCGGTCGCCGCCTCGGTGGCCGTCATCACCCGCACCGACAGGCCCGGGGTGAAGCGGGCGGCCTCGGAGACCCAGTTGGCGACGACGGATGTCGGGGCCACCACCAGGAACGGCCGCCGGTCAGCGCCGGGTACGGGGGTCTCGCCGGGGGCGTGGCCGGCGGGCTCGCCGGTGGTCGTGGCGGTCGCGGTGGCGTGCACGAGCAGCGCGAGGGTCTGCAGGGTCTTGCCGAGTCCCATATCGTCGGCGAGGATGCCGCCCAACCGGTGCCGCCAGAGGAACGCCAGCCAGGTGAAGCCCTGCACCTGGTACGGGCGCAGGGTCGCCTGCACGCCGGCCGGGAGCGCGGTCGGCTCGACGGCGGCCACGGCGCCCGTGGCCGGACCGGTGCCGGCATCGCCGCGGAGGCCGATCAGTCCGGATACGGCGGTGCGCCAGGCCACGGCCTGCACGGTGTTCTCGGCGAGGTCCTCGAACTCGGCCCACAGCCCGGCCTGGTAGCGGCTGATCCGCAGCCCGGTGTCCCATTCCTGCAGGGCGCGGGCCTCGTCGATCAGCTCGTGCAGCCGTTCGAACGCGGGCTGTCGCAGCGAGAGGTAGCTGTTGTCCACGAGCAGGAGCTTGTTCTGCCCCTTCGCCAGCGCCTTGAACAGGGGGCCGAACGGCACGCTGCGGCCGTCGATGGTCACGATCACGCCGAGGTCGAACCAGTCCCGCTGGTCGGTCTCGACCGTGGTGATGGTCAGCTCCGGCGTCTCGGTCAGCTCCCGGTAGTCCGGCCGCACGCCCCCGGTGTCGACGCGCACGCCGGGCAGCAGGCCCAGCCGCCCCAGCGTCTTCTCGGTGAACTCGGCCGCGTCGATGCCCTGCAGGGTGACGGATGCCACGGCCGGGCCGAGCCGCGCGTGCCCGTCCTGCTCGAGCCGCGCGTCGACCCGGTCCAGGATGTCCCGCTCGGCGGCCGTGTCCCGGGCGTCGTCGTCGGCCGGTGCGCCTGTCGTGGCGGGGGTTACGGCCACGGGCGCAGGCTCCAGCGTGCGCCCGGAGCCGGAACGTGCGCCCCGAGTGTGGCCGGGGTCACGGGGGTCACCGGCCTCGGGCCGGACGGGCAGCACGGTCACGACGGAACCCTCGCGGTACTCCCAGTGCCAGTCGAGGTCGACCGCCTGCCGGGGCCGGAACCGCGCGGTGAGCACGAGCACCGGCGGGTCGGACTCGGGGAAGTGCACCGTGGCATCCGTGCTGGTCACCGGAAGGGTGTGGCGCAGGCCCGGGTAAAACTCGGTCAGGAACTCGGCCACGTCGGATTCGGGCACGATGACGGATTCGGGCCGACCGAGCAGCCGGGCCTGTTCGGGGCTGAGCGGGCCGCCGGTGGGGGCCAGGGTGAACGCCGGATGCGGACCGAGCGCGAAGCCGTACACCCCGTGGCGGCCGATGGCGCCTGCCCGTGCGGGGTCGTGCGGGGTCCCGTCGAAGAGGAGGCGTGTGGTCAGGCGCAGGCCGGCGGGGTCGAGCGGCGCGGCTGCGTCGAGTGAGGTGGCGGCGAGCGCGGTGGCGTCGAGGCTCACGCGGGCCTCGCGGTTCACCGTGACCGTGGCATCCTTCTTGCTGCCGACCAGCCGGAGGCCGAGCGCGCCGGCCTCGTCGAACAGGTTCCAGAGCAGGGGGCTCGCGAAGTCGTCAAGGTAGAGCCAGTCGGCTTCCTGGCTGGTGTAGACGCCGCGCACGGCCCGGTGCAGGGCCAGCAGCTGGCTGAGCCAGCGGTGGTGATCGGGATTCAGGTTCAGCCGGTTCAGGTGGAATCCGAGCTGGTTCCACGACACGTTGGTGCGCACCCAGTTGCCCCGAGAGTTCAGGATGACCGGTCGCACCCCCAGCCGCAGGTCGCCGTGTCCGGGACGTAACGACGTGACCGTCCTGGCCGTGGCGCCCCGCCAGCGGTCGTTCGTGCGGGGCGTGTGCTCGCGCAACTCGAACTGGAGGCCCATCGCCACGGGCGGGGCCGGGGCGGCGCGGCGCTGGCCCGGAGCCGCGGCTGCGTCGTGGCCCGCGATCCGCTTCCAGTCCGCCCGCGCCGGGGGAGACCCGGCCTCAGACATGGGTCCATGCTCTCATGTGGGCAGCACCGGCGGAGCGCCGTCTCCGGTGTTGAACCAATTCGACGGAGATTTTGCCGGGAAACTGCTCGTGCGGGCCGTGTGGGGGCGATTTAGGCAGAATCTCCGTCGAATTCGTTCGGGCCACTCGCCTAGGCCGCGGTGACCGCGGCTTCTCCCGACGGATGCGCCCGCGCGGCATCGATGATCCAGGCGAAGTCGAACGCGGTCTCACGCCAGCGGCTGTACCGGCCCGAGACCCCGCCGTGTCCGGCCGACATCTCGGTCTTCAGCAGCGCGTCCGCTCCCACGTCGCGCAGCCGGGCGACCCATTTCGCCGGTTCGACGTAGAGCACCCGGGTGTCGTTGAGGCTGGTCACGGCCAGCACGCGCGGGTAGTGCGTGGCGTGCACGTTCTCCACGGGGGAGTACGTGCGCATGTAGGCGTACACCTCCGGGTCGTGCAGCGGGTCGCCCCATTCGTCCCACTCGATCACGGTCAGCGGCAGCGACGGGTCCAGGATCGACGTCAACGCGTCGACGAACGGGACCCCGGCGAGGATGCCGGAGAACAGCTCGGGGGCCAGGTTGGCGACCGCGCCCATCAGCAGCCCGCCGGCGCTGCGGCCCTCGGCGACGAGCCGGTCCGGCGCGGTGTAGCCCCGGTCGATCAGGTGGCGGGCGCAGTCGATGAAGTCCGTGAAGCTGTTGCGCTTGTGCAGCTTCTTGCCGTTCTCGTACCAGAGCCGGCCGAGTTCGCCGCCGCCGCGCACGTGGGCGATCGCGAAGATCATGCCCCGGTCCAGCAGGCTGAGCCGGGCGATGCTGAACGACGGGTCGATGCTGATCTCGTAGGACCCGTAGCCGTACAGCAGGGTCGGGGCGGGCTCGCCGGGTGTGACCAGGTCGCGCCGGTAGACGAGGGAGATCGGCACGCGAGTGCCGTCGGCCGCGGTGGCCCACTCGCGGCGCTGCTCGAACAGGCTCGGGTCGTAGCGGCCGAGCACGGGCTGCTGCTTGAGCAGGCGGCGCTCGCCGGTCGCGACGACGACGTCGTAGACGGTCGACGGGGTCACGAAGCTGGTGTAGCCGAGACGGATGGTCGGCTGCTCCCACTCGGGATTGGCCGACGTGCCGACCGAGTACAGCGGTTCCTCGAAGGCGAGCTCGACGAAGTCGAGGTCGTCCTCATTCGTCGCGGCGCTCACGGCCACGCGGGTGAGCCCGTCCCGCCGGTATTCGGCCACCACGAAATCGCGGAACGCGTCAACGCTCTCCAAGCGTACGGCGGGGTCGTGGCGCAGCAGCATCCGTTTCTCGCCCTGCGGGTCGGACGCTGCGACGCTGACCAGCTCGAAGTTGACGGCGTTGTCGTTGTGCACGATCAGCAGGCGGTCCTGGCCGTCCAGCACGGCGTGTTCCACGTCGTATTCGACGCCGCCCTGTCGCGGCCACACCACCGCGAACTCCCCGGTGGGGTCGGTGGCGTCGAGCAGTCGGGTCTCGGTGGTGACGCTCGAGCCGGCCTCGATCAGCAGGAACCGGCGGCTGCGGGTGAGGCCGATGCCCACCCAGAACCGTTCGTCGGGTTCGTGGAAGACCGACACGTCGGCGGACGCCGGGGTGCCGACCTCGTGCCGCCAGACGGTGTCCGGTCGCCAGGCGTCGTCGACCGTGGTGTAAAAGAGGAAGCGGCCGCTGGGGTCGAAGAGGGCACCCTCGCCGGTGTTCGGGATCTCGTCGGCGAGGTTCTCGCCGGTCGCGATGGTGCGCACCCGGATCGTGTACCGCTCGTCGCCTTCGGCGTCGACGGCGTACAGCAGCCGGCTCTCGTCGCCGCTGACGTCGGTGCTGCCGAGCGAGTAGAACTCATGGCCGGCCGCCTCGGCGTTGTCGTCGAGCACGATCTGTTCGCCCGGCAGGCCCTCCCGCAGCCCGGGGACCTGCCCGGGCAGCACCGGCGGCGTCCAGTCGCCCGGTCCTGAGATCGGTGCCCGGCAGTGGATGCCGTACGACTGCCCCTCCACCGTGCGGGTGTAGTACCACCACCGGCCCTGCCGCACGGGAACGCTGAGGTCGGTCTCCTGGGTGCGTCCCTTGATCTCCTCGAAAACCTGCTCCTGCAGCGGGCCGAGGTGCGCCGTGCGGGCCTCCGTGAACGCGTTCTCCGCTTCGAGGTGGGCGATCACGTCGGGGCTGTCCTTGTCGCGCAGCCAGTCGTAGTCGTCGGTGAACACATCGTTGTGGAAGCTGCGCTGCTGGGGTTTCCTGGCGGCGCGGGGAGGAGTGGTCATGCCTCCCAGCGTAGTTGCGGGGGAGGGGGTTCCGGCCGGGCCCCCGAACCCGGATAGGTCACGGCGCGTCGGGGGCGCAGACTTGGGGGGTACCAACCCAGAGAAGAATGGAGCCACATGACGCATCCCGGAACCGCCCCGCTCGACACCTCCGTGACGGAACTGACGGAAACCCTCCAGGGACAGGTCTTCCAGGCGGTCCTGTTCGACATGGACGGAACCCTCGTCGACTCCACCCGGGCCGTCACCCGGTCCTGGCTACGCTGGGGCGCCGAGGCTGGCCTCGACTCGTCGTTCACCGGCCCGGAGCATGGGGTCCCGGCACGTCAGATGATCGCGACCCTGGTGGCCGCCGAGCGTGTCGACGCATCCGTGGCCCGGCTCACCGAACTCGAACTGACCGACACGGATGAGATCACGATCCTGGCCGGCGCGGCGGAACTCATGGCCAGCATCCCCGAGGGCCGCCGGGCGATCGTCACCTCCTGCGGCAGGGCGCTGTGCCTGGTGCGACTGGACGCGGCCGGCTTCCCGGCGCCGGGCACGGTGGTGACCATCGATGACACCAGCCGGGGCAAGCCTTTCCCGGAGCCGTTCCTGCTGGCGGCCGAACGCCTGGGCGTCGACCCGGCCCGCTGTGTCGTGGTCGAGGGTGCCCCCGCCGGACTTGCGGCCGCCCGTGCAGCCGGCTGCGCCACGATCGGCGTCGTGGGCACCCATTCGGCCGCCGACCTGGAGGCCGACCTGGTCGTGCCCGGCCTCGACCGCCTGCGCGTGAGCGTGCAGGACGGCGGCGTGGTCTTCCACCTGGTCGAGTCGCGCTAGCTGCCCCTGGCTCGGCTGCTCACCCGGGAATCCCCGCTCCCCGGCGTAGGCGTCAGCGTTCGTAGATCTCCAGCGGCAGGCCGTCGGGGTCCCGGAAGAAGAACATCGCCTTCCCGTTGCCTGGATCCACCCGGAGTTCCTCGCAGTCGACGTCCTTGCCCAGTAATTCGGCGTGCGCCGCCGCCACGTCGTCGACCTCGAACGCGAGGTGGCGCAGTCCGAGGGCCTCGGGGCCGCTGCGCCGGGGCGGGGTGTCCGGAAACGAGAACAGCTCGATCAGGTAGTGGCCGTTGAGGGCGAGTTTGCCCATCCAGGATTCGCGCTCGGCCCGGTAGTACTCGGCTTCGAGGGTGCACCCCAGGATCTCGAGATAGAAGGCCTTGGACAGTTCGTAGTCGCTGGCAATAATGGCGATGTGGTGCACTCCGTTGATGAGCATCTCCGCAGTTTGGCACATTCGAGTGGCGGGAGGGACTGGTGGCTTCGGACCGGCAACCGGATGGACGAACGGTGTTGCGGCGCAGCCGCGGCCCGGTACCGGTGCCGGTCCGGCACCGGCGTCGATCCCGCTGGCGCGGCACCGGGCTGCCGCTGCTCAAATTCAGCGCGGCCGCCCTCGCGGTGGTGCTGGTCAGCGGCACGACCCTGGCCGCCCTCGCGGTGACCCGGTTCGCCAACGATGTCACCCAGAACGCGGTCGACATCTCCAACGGCCGGACGGATGCCCTGGGGGGCGCCGCGCCGAAACTCGGCTCGTTCGAGGGCGGCTTCAACGTGCTGATGGTGGGGGTCGACAACACCGCTGACCAGAGCGAGGCCTTCGGCGATCGTGGCGGCACGCTCAATGACGTGAACATCCTGCTGCATGTGTCGGAGGACCACCGGAGCGCCGTGGTCGTCAGCATTCCCCGCGACCTGGTCATCCCGCAGCCGGCCTGCACGGACCCGGTCACCGGGTCGCGCACCGGCGCGGTCTCGGCCACACCGATCAATGAGTCCTTCAGCCGCGGCGGCCTCGGGTGCGTCGTGGCGAGCGTCAGCCAACTGACCGGGCTGTCGATACCCTACGCGGGGCTGATCTCGTTCGCGGGAACGGTCGCCATGGCCGACGCGGTGGGCGGTGTGCCGATCTGCCTGACCGACGCCATCGACGATCCGTACACGGGGTTGAACCTTCCGGCCGGGGTGAGCGTGGTGTCGGGGCAGACCGCCCTGGCCTACCTCCGCAGCCGGCACGGCGTGGGAGATGGCAGCGACCTCTCCCGGATCTCGTCCCAGCAGGCCTACATGTCCTCGCTGGTGCGGGTGCTGAAGAGCAACGCCACCCTGACGGACCTGTCCAGGCTCTCCCTGCTGTCCGCCGCCGCGAGCAAAAACCTCAAACTGTCCATCTCGCTCGCGAACGTCTCCACCATGGTCAGCATGGCGCTGGCGCTGCGAGACATCACCCTCGACCGGATCGTCTTCGTGCAGTATCCGTCGGAGCCCGATCCCGACAACACCGCCAAGGTCGTGCCGTCCGCGGACCTGGCCACGCAGTTGTTCCGCAAGATCGCCGCCGACGAACCGTTCGCCCTGGAGCCCGATGCGCTCGGGCCCAGCGCATCGCTCGGGGGGACGGCACCGGCACCGGCCCCGGCCGCAACCCCGGCCCCGGCCGCAACCCCGACCCCGACCGACCCGGCTGTGATCGATGGGCTCCGCGGCCAGACCGCGGCCCAAAAAGCCTGCTCGGAAGCGTCCTATTAGGGCGTCCCGCCGGCCAGGTGTTCCATCGGCCAGGCGTCCCCGTTTGCGGTCGGAGCCGCGCTACCAGCGGCGGGCGGACGAGGCGGCGATGGTCTTGAGCAACGCGTCACGCATCGCGTCGGCGTTCTCAAGCTCGGGAAAAAGGTCCGCCTCGAGCGTGCGGGACTTCTCCCAGACGGCGGCGCCGGCATCCGTTCGGGCCACGGAGTGTCGTCGGGCGTCGTGCTCGTCCCGGGTGCGCACGACGTAGCCCTCGCGCTCGAGTCGTTCGAGGGTGCGGGACATGGTCTGCGTCTGCACGCGGGCGGCGTGCGCGAGTTCGGTCTGGCTGAGCGGCCCCGAGCCGAGCAGGTGCAGTGCGATCATGCCGGCGTGGGTGAGTCCCAGCTGATCCAGCGCCTCCACCCAGGCGTGCTCGACCAGCCGCGCGGCGGTCGAGAGCAGGCGTCCGGTCGGCCAGCAGGCCATCGACTCCTGCAACGGCGCATGCCCCGGCTCCTGTTCCGCCGGGGGTTCCGGATCGGGTGTGGTCATGCCCCTAATCTAGTGCTAGCGTCAACTAATCAGCTAGCTGATTACTAGGAGACTGAGATGAAACAGAGCAGCGATCGTCTGCGCCAGACCGTGGTGCTGGTCAGTGCGATCCTGGCCATTGTGGGATCGTTCATCGGTTCGGGCGCCGCCGGCGGCACCCCGATCCAGAACGCCTCGGGCGGGGCCCTTGCCGCCGACGCGACCCCGATCGCGCCCGATGTGCCGGCCTTCGGCATCTGGACGCCGATCTACCTCGGCCTCATCGCCTACACCGTCTGGCAATTCCTGCCGGCGCAGACGACGGATGCCCGACAGCGCACCCTCGGCTACCCGATCGCGGCCTCCCTGGTGTTGAACGCCGCGTGGATCCTCAGCATCCAGTTCGACCTGCTCGTGCTCAGCGTCCCCGTGATCGTGATGCTGCTGGTCGTGCTCATCCGGGCATTCCGGCTCACCCTGGCCTCCAGGCCGAAGAACCTGGTCGAGACGATCGTCGCCGACGGCACGGTCGGCCTGTACCTGGGCTGGGTCAGCATCGCCACCGCGGCGAACGTGACCGCAGTCCTGGTCGCTTCCGGCTTCGGCGGCCTCGGCCTCAGCGCCGACGCCTGGGCGGTCGCAGTGATCGCGGTGGCCGGCCTGGTCGGCGTCCTCATTTCCCTCTACGGCCGTGGCCGGCTCGCCCCGGCCGTATCGCTGTGCTGGGGCCTCGCCTGGGTGGCCGTGGCCCGGCTGACCGGCAACCTCCTCTCCACCCCCACCGCGATCGCGGCCGTCGTCGCGGTGGCCGTCATCGTGGTCGTCACGATCTCCGTTCGCATCCGCAGCACCTCGTCCGCCCCCACGCAAGGATTGGTATCCGCATGACCAGCGCCGTCCCCACCGCCACCTCGGCCCGACGCCGTTGGGCCGGCCTCGTCTTCATCAGCGTCGCGGTCGCCCTGATCATCGTGGACTCCACGATCATCAACGTCGCCATCCCGTCGATCGTCGACGACCTGGGCATCACGTCGACCCAGGTGCAGTGGGTGCAGGAGAGCTACACGCACGTCTTCGCCGCGCTTTTGCTGGTGTTCGGCACCCTCGCCGACCGTTTCGGGCGCCGTCGCCTCCTGGTCCTCGGCGTGGTCGTCTTCGCCACGGCATCCGTCTTCGCCGCGTTCTCGCAGTCGGGTGACCTGCTCATCCTGGCCCGGCTGATCCAGGGTGTCGGCGGTGCGATGGTGCTGCCGACCACCCTGTCGATCATCAATGCCACCTTCCGCGGCCGGGACCGCGGTATCGCGTTCGCGATCTGGGGCTCGACCATCGGCGGCATGGTGGCCGTCGGCCCGCTCCTCGGCGGCTGGCTCACCACGTACTACTCCTGGCGCTGGGCGTTCGGCATCAACGTGCCGCTGGGCATCGTCATCATCGTCGGTGTGCTGGTGTTCGTGGCCGAATCGAAGGATGCCGGCGAGCCCCGCCGCGTCGATGTGGTCGGCGCCGTCCTCTCGGTGATCACGAGCGCCACGCTCGTGTTCGGACTGATCGAGGGCCGGACCTACGGCTGGTGGCTGACCAACAAGCCTCTCACCGTGAACGGCTGGACCTGGCCCTACGAGGTCTCGATCATCCCGTTCATCTTCCTGATCACGATCGTCTCCGGGGTGGCCTTCGTCTACTGGGGGCTCTACCGGCAGCGGGCCGGCAAGACCACCCTGCTCGCCTTCTCCCTGTTCCGGATCGCCTCGTTCCGCAACGGCAACATCGCCGCCATGATCGTGTCGCTCGGCGAATTCGGCATCATCCTGTCGCTGCCGCTGTGGCTGCAGAACGTGCTCGGCTACGACGCCCTGCAGACCGGTTTCGTGCTGCTCGCCCTCGCGATGGGCTCGTTCGTGGCCAGCGGGCTGTCGGGCGCGTTCGGCAACAAGACCTCGCCGGAAACGATCGTGCGGATGGGCATCGTCGCGGAGATCATCGGCGTCACCGGGCTCGGCATCGTCATCACTGCGGATGCCACCTGGCTGGTCGTCGTGCCGTTCCTGTTCGTCTACGGGATCGGTGTGGGCCTGGCCACCGCGCAGCTGACCGGTGTGGTGCTCAAGGACGTGCCGGTGGACCAGAGCGGCCAGGGTTCCGGCACCTCCAGCACCGCCCGGCAGATCGGGTCGGCGCTGGGGATCGCGGTTCTCGGCACCGTGCTGTTCACCGGCGTCGGCGCGTCGCTCGACGCGAAGCTGGCCGAGATCCCCGGTCTGACTGCAGAGACCCAGAGCCAGATCGTCGATGCCGTCGTCGACAGTGCCGGCTCCGCGATCCCCGCCATTGAGGCGCAGAGCCCGGCCGTGGCGGATGCCGCGCGGGAGGCCTTCAGCGACGGCACCCGTTACTCCGCCTTCGCTGCGGCCGGGTTCCTCCTGCTCGGCTTCCTGGCGACCCTGCGCCTGTCCGGAACGGCGCCCCACCACGAGCCGCGCGAGGAAGCTGCAGGGACCGGCGAGGGCGTCCCGGCGGCGGCCCGCACCTCCGGCGAGCCCCGCTAGCCCCGCAAGCCCCCGCTGGCCCCGCGCCCCAACCAATTCGACGGAGATTCTGCCGAAACCAGACCCAAACGGGCCGGATCCGTGTTTCTAGAGCAGAATCTCCGTCGAATTGGTGCTACTCCGAGGGAGCTAGATCTCGGAATCGTCGACCGGCGCGGCGCCGGACGGGGGCACGCTCTCCGCGGAGGGTGCGGACCCTGGCCTCTCCTGGGCGGTGCTGCGGCGGCTCGGCTGTGATTTCTGGTACGAAAGCTCACCGCCCAGGCGCCCGCCGTGGGGACGGCCATGGTCGGCGTATTCCTCGCGGAAGAACGCCATCCGCCACGGCCCCATCTCGATCCGCGCGCCGGTGCGCAGCACCTGCCCGGCCGCATGCGGGGATTCCTTCCGGGCGCCGCCGGACACCTCGCCGAGCGGGTACAGCACGTACTCGTCGTTCTCGTCGTGGCGGATCTCGGCGTGGAAGGGCTGCAGGCCCCGCAACGGCAGGTCGGCATCCGGGGCCGAACCGATCGTGGTGGTGCCCCGAAGCAGGTCGAACTCGCGCGGCATCTGCCCGTTCCAGTTCTCGGAGCCGACGACGAAGATCAGCCGGGGCCGGCCTGCCCCCGGCGCGTAGTGCGTGGTCGTGATCCTGCGACGGATCCTGCGGTCGAAGGTCGGCACCAGGGGAAACAGCGTGGGCGGCGGCAGCGGCATCGAGGGGGTCTCCGGGGTCCCCGCGGACCGGCGGCGCAACAGGGGTGCCAGGGCGGCCCGGTTGCCGAGGGCGATGTGCTGGGAGCCGGTCAGGATTCGCTGGATGACCGGCGCGCGAACGGCGCCGAGCCGGATGATCAAGCCGTCCGGCCCCGACACGGAGACGGACAGGCCCCGCTCGGCCAGGTCGGCGGCGAGACCGCGGATGTCCTTCAGCCTGATCGTCCTGGCGCGCACGAAAAGCTCGGGCTTGCTGGAGTAGACCTCGACGTCCAGGCCATGGGCGGTGATGGTGCCGGTCATCTGCTCAGCGGGCGCGGCAGCACCGGAACCCGGCTCTGCGCCGGGCTCGGCAGCACCGGAACCCGGCTCTGCGCCGGGCTCGGCGAGGGAGAACGCCAGGTCGATGTCCAGGCGGGTGGAAGGGCTCATCGCTACTTGGCGAGCGGTTCGGTGCCGGAGCCCTCGCTCGTCGTGACCCGCAGGGTGCCGTTCAGCTTCCAGGTGGCGCGCGGGGCGTCCGGCCCGATGTCGCGCGGCACCTCGACCATCATGTCGATGAAGCTGTAGTTGATCACGGCGCTCTTGCCGGTGAGATAGGACCACATCTCCTTGCCCAGGTCGGTCCAGTCCTTGATGTTGTGTGCGTCGGGGCCGGTGGCGCTGGTGGCGGCTGCGGTGTTCTGGCTGTCAGTCACGGTTGGTTCCTTCTCGCTCGAATGCAGGGAATCGGGCAGCCGCTGAGGGTCTCGTCCGCCGCGTGTAGGCCAACCCTAGTTGAGGGGGGCGGCCGGGGGAAGACCCTCGCGCCCCCCCGTTCTGGCTGACGCCGACGCAAAAAAAGCACCCTGGTGACGAGGATGCTTTCTTCGTGCTGCGATTGCGCCGGCGGCGCGGGGTCCTACTCGGCGTCGAGGTCCGTTTCGAGGATCTTCACGAGTGCTTCGAGCGCCTCGTCGGATCCGTCGCCCTCGGCGCGGAGCACGACGACGTCGCCATTGGCGGCACCCAGGCTCATCAGCGACAGGATGCTCGAGGCATCCATGGCGTCCTCGGCCGGGTCGGTCTCCAGGGCGATGGTGACCTCGATGGTCAGTTCGCCGACAGCGGCCGCGAAAATGGACGCGGGACGGGCGTGCAGGCCAACGCGGCTCGCGATGGTGGCTTTACGTTCGGACATTCTTCCTCCTCATTGGTGCTCGGCGAGGGTGTGGCCCGCCGATGATGATGCTCACAGGGATGCTGTGTTCTCTGCTGCTGCGCCGGAATGCCGGCGAGCGGTCACAGCCCCAGTTCTTCAAGTATGGGCAATTCGGCGCGCACGCGCGTGCGCGCCTCGTCGGCGTTGCGGGCCGAGAGCGCGAGCTGGGCCAGGCCCTGGGCCTGTTCGAGCGGCAGGGATTTCAGCAGGGCGCCGACGGCCGACATCGACCGGGCCGTCATCGAGAGGGTTGCGACGCCCAGACCGACGAGCACCACGGCGAGAACAGGGTCGGCCGCGGCTTCGCCGCAGACGCCGACGGGCTTGTTGTTGCCTTCGTCTATCGCCCCGGTGACGGTGAGCTGGATCAGCTGCAGCACGGCAGGCTGCCACGGCGAGTTGAGCGCGGCGAGCGTGCCGAGCTGCCGGTCCGCGGCCATCGTGTACTGGGTCAGGTCGTTGGTGCCGAGACTCACGAATTCGGCTTCGGTCAGGATGCTCGCCGAACGGAGGGCCGCGGAGGGCACCTCCACCATGACGCCGGGGGTCTTCAGCCCGGCCACACGGCACATGGCGGCGAAGTCGGCGGCCTCGTCGACGGTGGCGATCATCGGGGCCATCACCCAGACCACGGCCGAGGACGCCTGGGCGGCCGTGGCGATGGCGGTGAGCTGGCGCTTGGGCACCCCGGGGCTGGTCAGGTCCGTGCGGTACCCGCGCACGCCCAGCGACGGGTTGGGCTCCGTGCTGTCGGTGAGGAACGGCAGGGGCTTGTCGGCGCCGGCGTCGAGCGTGCGCACGACGACCTTCTTGCCGGGGAACGCATCGAACACGCCGCGGTACGCGACCACCTGCTCGTCGATGGTGGGTTCGGTGTCGCGTTCGAGGAAGCAGAACTCGGTGCGGAGCAGGCCGACGCCCTGCGCTCCGGCCGCCGCGGCCTTGACCGCGTCCGCGGCCCCGCCCACGTTGGCCAGCAGGGGAACGAGGTGGCCGTCGGCGGTGGTGCCGTTGCCGTCGAAGACGGACAGGCTGGCCGCGATGTGCTCCCACGCCTTGACGGCGGTGCGCTCCTCGGCTCCCGGCCCGACCTGGAGGGTGCCCGCGGCGCCGTCCACGTAGACCTCGGTGCCGTCGGTGAGGGTGTCGACGCCCACTGCCCCGACGATGGCCGGCAGGCCGAGGGCGCGGGCGATGATCGCGGTGTGCGACTGCGGTCCGCCGCCGCTGGTGACCAGGGCGAGGACCTGCTTCGGGTCGAGGGTGGCGGTGTCGGCCGGGGCCAGGTCTTCGCCGACGAGAATAAAGGGGACATC
>JACMQV010000126.1 GCA_014376815.1 Cryobacterium sp. | reverse complement strand
TCTCGGCCTACAAGGTGCCCCGCCGAATCGTGGCGGTCGACGAGCTCCCCCGCTCCCTGGTCGGCAAGGTGCTCCGCCGCGAGGTACGCGCCGGCCTCACCGAGGAGTAACTGCACGACCCCGCTGATCGAGCCTGTCGAGATCCCCGCCGCTCCCGCCGCAGTCAGTAACTCCACAGCACCGTCGGCTAGACATACCTTCCGACTATTTCGCTCAGCCCTGCGATCGGGCGGGATCAGCAGTGAAGACCTGTGGAGAACTCGATGACCGAGAACACGAAAGATCACTTCGATGTCGTCGTGATCGGCGCGGGTCCGGCCGGAACGGCCGCGGCACTCCGGGCCGCGGAGCTGGGAGCCCGGGTCGCTGTTGCAGAGGCCGACCGGCTCGGTGGAACCTGCGTGAACACGGGGTGCGTGCCAACGAGGGTGCTCGCCAAGGCGGCGCGCCTGATCCGCGAGGTGCGGGCGGCGGATACCTATGGAATCGAGGTCAGCGATCCGCACATCGACTGGCCCACCACGGTCGAACAGGTGAAGTCGCGGGTGGAGAGGGTGCGCTCGATCAAGAGCGAAGCCGAGAGGTTCGCGGACGCCGGAATCGAACTGGTGCTGGAAGGCCGGGCACGATTCATCGATCCGCACTCGGTGGTGCTGGACACCGGCCGCATCCTCACTGCCACCTCGTTCCTGGTCTGCGTCGGCGGGCACTCTCGGCGACTGCCCGTGCCGGGGGCTCACTGGGCGACGGTTCCGGAGGACATCCTGAACCTGCCGGAGCTGCCCAGGCGGGTCGCCGTGATCGGCGCGGGCAACACCGGCGCGCAATTGGTCACGGTGTTCAACGCCTTCGGCTCCGAAGTGACCGTGCTCGACATCGCCCCGCGCATCCTGATGACTTCCGATTCCGACATCGCCGACACCGTGGCGACGGCGTTCCGCCAGCAGGGTGTGGCCGTGCACACGGGAATCTCAACCGTGACGGCGATCGAGAGGGAAGCCGACGGAACCCTCACCCTGTCCTGGCGCGAGCACGGCACTGAGCAATCCGCCGGATTCGACGCCGTCATCATGTCAACGGGCTGGCCGGCGGATGTCGACGACCTCGGGCTCGACAGGGCCGGCATCCGCACCGAGCGTTCGGCCATCCCCGTGGACCAGTATTTTCGAAGTATCGTGCCCCACATCTTCGCGGTCGGCGACGCGAACGGGCGGGACATGCTCGTGCAGGCCGCCCAGTTCGAGGGTGAGGCCGCGGCCGAGAACGCGGTGCTGGGCGCCAACCGCAGAACGCCGCACCACCTGCTCCCGGCCGGCGGTTTCACCGACCCCGACTACGCCGGCGTGGGGTTCACCGAGGAGGAGGCCCGGTCTCGCGATCCGCACTGCGTCGTCGCGACAGTTGCCTACTCCGACCTCGACCGCGCTGTCATCGACGGCCGGGAAACCGGGTTTCTCAAGCTGATCGCCGACCGTCGGCGCGAGCTGATTCTCGGCGCCCATGCCACGGGCGAGAACGCTGTCGAGGTGATCCAATCCGTCACCACGGCGATGGCCGCCGGCGTCGATGTCGCCACCCTGGCCCGGGTGCGCTTCGCCTACCCCACTTATAGCGCGATCATCGGGCTGACCGCCCGTCGGCTCCTCCTGGAGCAGAAGGCGCACGTGGACAACGGGAACCGGGGAATAACCGCGAGCGCCAGACGTTGAACTGCGTGGGTCAGAGTTGCCCTCCACACTCCAGCGAAAGACGGGTTCCATGACTCTCATCACCGACAGCATCAGCCGCGCCGCCGACACCGCGTCGCCCATTCTCCCCGTGCTCGCGGGGCGTTGGAGCCCGCGCGGCTTCGACCCGGCCGCACTCGTCGACGAAGCCACCCTGACCACCGTGCTCGAGGCCGCCCGCTGGGCGCCGTCGGCCAGCAACATCCAGCCGGCCCGGTTCATCGTCGCCCGCCGCGGCTCCGACAGCTTCGCCAAGGTGCACGCCACCCTGATGGGATTCAACAAGGCCTGGGCGGATGCCGCGTCCGTGCTGATCGTGAACGTCGCCACCCTGCCCATCGACGAGACCCGCGAGAACCCCTGGGCCCGCTATGACCTGGGCCAGGCCGTCGCGCACCTGACAATCCAGGCGCAGCACGAGGGGCTGCATACCCACCAGCTCGGCGGCTTCGACGGCGCCGCCCTGGCCCTGGCCTTCGGCCTCGCGGACGACCAGGCCATCGTCTCCATCACGGCCCTCGGCGTGCTCGGCGATGTCGCCCTGCTCTCCCCCGAGCTGCTCGAGCGCGAGTCAGCCCCACGCACCCGCAAGCCTCTCGCCGAGCTGCTCCTCGTCAACGACTGACGCCTGTCGGCTGCCCCAGTTCCCCGACTGCGCCCCACCAGCCGCCGTGCCGGCAGGAGGTGCCGGCGCCGCTCACGACCCGTGTGACCGCAGTTAACGAGCCGGCGGGTAGGCGTCGGCGAGCAGGGCGGCCAGGTAGGCCACGATCGCGCCGGGCCCGGAGCGTGGAGCCGCCGCCTCGATCTGGGCGTTGTAGTTGGTGTTGGTGTTCACGTCGTAGGTGACGATGCGGCCGTCAGCGGTCTCGATGAACTCGATCCCGGCGACCTCGATCCCCTCGGCCCGCAGGAATGCCCGGTAGCGGTCGATGATCGGGTGATCGAACCCCTCACGGAGGGCGAAGATCTGCTGTCCGACCTCGGGCAGGATGGTCGCGCCGGGCGGCAGCAGCAGCGCGCCGGTGGTCGGGTCGATGGCGCAGGCATCCGCCGGGCAGAGCTGGTAACCGCCGCGCGCGGTGTCGGCCGTGATCGCGTAGATGAACTCATCGCCGATGATCTCCACCCGGGTGACCTCGGGGCGGGCGGCCACGACGAATTCCTGCAGCAGCGAGATGCCGTCCTCGGGTTCCTCGTAGTCCCCGGCTTCGATCGCCGCCGCCAATTCGGCCGCACTGTCGAACTTCTGCACGCCCAGGCCCTTGCCGCCCTGGTTGTGCTTGGTGATGAACGGGGTCGGGAAGCCCTCCGCCGCCGCCGCCAGGAGATGTGTGCCGACGACCACGCGGGTGAGCGGCACGTCGAAGCCCTGCGCGCGCAGCCGGGTGAGCTGGTCGACCTTGCTCATCTCGAGTTCGATGGTGCGGCGGCCGTTCACCGTGCGGGTGCCGTAGGCGTCCAGCCAGTTCAGCACGCTGCGGGTGTAGTCCTTCGACAGGCCGTGCCCGCGGGTGTGTGCCGAGGCGCTGATCCGCGACCAGTAGATCCCCGCGGGCGGAGCCTCATCGAGGTCGAGCACGCCGTCCACCAGCAGCCATTCCCGGTACGGCACCCCGGCGGCCTCGAACGCGGCCTGGAACGGGCCGAACCAGTCCGGGTTCTCGTGCAGGACATGGATGACGGGAGCGGAATCGGCGGTACTCATACGGGACAGACTCATACAGGACAGCCTGCCATGTCGCCGGCGAGGTCATCGTGACGACTGACGCCTGTCGGCTGCCGACCTCCGCGACAGCGCAAAAATTGCCCCCTCACACATCTGAAGGGGCAATTCTCGCGCTCTCGCGAGCTGTAACGCCATGTGTTACGGGCGCAGCAGCACCTTGATGGCACGGCGCTCGTCCATGGCGGCGTACGCCTCAGCGACGTCGGCCAGCGGAAGCTGCAGGTCGAACACGCGACCGGGGTTGATGGCGCCCGAGAGCACCTCCGGCAGCAGTTCCTCAACGTAGCCGCGCACGGATGCGACGCCGCCGTTGAGTCCCACGTTGCGGCCGAACAGCGGCCGAACCTCGATCGGGCCGCCGGTGGGAACGCCCACGTAGCCGACCATGCCGCCGGGTCGGGCCGACGCGATGGCCTGCTCCATCGACTCCTTCGTGCCGACGCACTCGAGCACGCAGTCCGCGCCGATGCCGTCGAGGAGCTCACGGATACGGGCCACACCGGCCTCGCCGCGCTCTTCCACGATGTCGGTCGCGCCGAATTCGCGGGCCACCTCCTGGCGCTGCGGGTGACGCGACATGGCGATGATCCGGGAGGCCCCGAGCCGCTTGGCGGCGATGATGGCGCAGAGGCCGACCGCTCCGTCGCCGACGACGACGACCGTGCTGCCCTCGCGCACTCCGGCGGAGACCGCGGCGTGGTGCCCGGTGCCCATGACGTCGGAGAGGGTCAGCAGGCCGGGGACCTGGTCATCGGTGGGCATGCTCGGCGTCGCGACGAGCGAACCGTCGGCGTGCGGCACGCGCACCCTCTCACCCTGGGCGCCGTCGGCGAAGCCGCCGAGCTGGTCGTCCGCGCCCCACCAGCCGCCGTGCAGGCAGGAGGTGCTGACACCGTTGCGACAGTTGACGCAGGTGTTGTCGCAGTCGTAGAAGGGGGCGATGACGAAGTCGCCGACCTTGATCGTCGTGACGTCGGGCCCGATTTCCTCGACGACGCCGACGAACTCGTGGCCGATCCGCTTGGGCTCGTCGGTCGGCTGCACGCCGCGGTAGGGCCATAGGTCCGAGCCGCACACGCAGGCCGCGACGACGCGCACAATGGCGTCACCGCCGGTGGACAGTACAGGGTCAGGTACTTCTTCGAGTCGGATGTCCCGCTCGCCATAAATCACAGTTGCACGCATGGTCCGAGCCTATGTCAGCCCCCTGACCGTCCCCTCCCTCTGGCACCCGTTCGGGGCCGCTTCCGCTGAGCGCGAAAACGGGAATAGTCGCGCACCCACCCCTGACGGCCCGCCGGCGCGGGGCTACAGCAGCGCGTCGTCGTCGAGGTCGGCCGGGTCCACGACCAGAACGGAAACGGATGCGACCGTCAGCGACTCCCCGTCCGGCGCCAGGTCCACGCGCACCGTGTCGCCGTCCCGCACCGTTCCCGACAGGATCGCGGTCGCCAGGCGGTCGTCGATCTCGGTTTGCATCAGCCGGCGCAGCGGGCGGGCCCCGTAGATCGGGTCGTACCCGCGCTCGGCCAGCCAGGTGCGGGCGTCCGGGGTCACCCCCAGCTCGAGCCGGCGCTCCACCAGCCGGTTCTCCAGCCGGTCCACCAGCAGCCCGACGATCTGGCCGAGGTCCTCCATGGTGAGGGTCTGGAAGACGACAATGTCGTCGAGGCGGTTGACGAACTCCGGCTTGAAGGTCTGACGCACGAGAGCCTGCACGGCCTCGACTTTCTCCTCCTGGCTCGGCACCGGGTCGATCAGGAACGCCGACCCGAGGTTCGAGGTCAGCACCAGGATCGTGTTGCGGAAGTCCACGGTGCGACCCTGGCCATCCGTCAGCCGGCCGTCGTCGAGCACCTGCAGCAGAACGTCGAAGACCTCCGGATGCGCCTTCTCCACCTCGTCGAACAGGATCACCGAATAGGGGCGGCGGCGCACGGCCTCCGTCAGCTGCCCGCCCTGCTCGTACCCCACGTACCCGGGAGGGGCCCCGACCAGGCGGGATACGGAGAACTTCTCCCCGTACTCGCTCATGTCGATCCGCACCATGGCCTTCTCGTCGTCGAAGAGGAACTCGGCGAGCGCCTTGGCCAGCTCCGTCTTGCCCACCCCGGTCGGCCCGAGGAACAGGAACGAACCGGTGGGCCGGTCGGGGTCGGAGATTCCGGCCCGGCTGCGCCGCACGGCGTCGGCGACCGCGCGCACGGCCTGCTTCTGGCCGACCAGGCGGTGCCCCAGCTCGCCCTCGAGGTTGAGCAGCTTCTCCGTCTCACCCTGCAGCAGCCGGCCCACCGGAATGCCGGTCCACGCGGCGACCACCGCTGCGATGTCCTCGGCGGTGACCTGCTCGTTGACCATCCGGGGTCCCTCCGACTCCGACTTCTCCGCCGCGGCCAGCTCCTTCTCCATCGCGGGGATGTCCCCGTACAGCAGCCGGGACGCCTTCTCCAGGTTGCCCTCACGCTCGGCCCGGTCGGCCTCGCTGCGCGCGGTGTCGAGGCGCTCCTTGAGCTCGCCGACGCGGTTGAGCGATGCGCGCTCCTTGTCCCAGCGGGCCTGCAGTTCCTTGAGGTTCACCTGTCGTTCCTCCAGGTCCGCCCGCAGCTTCTCCAGCCGCGCCTTCGAGGCGTCGTCCTTCTCCTTCTTGAGGGCCAGTTCCTCCAGCTTGAGCCGGTCCACGCTGCGGCGCAGTTCATCGATCTCGACCGGGGCGGAGTCGATCTCCATCCGCAGCCGGCTGGCGGCCTCGTCGATGAGGTCGATGGCCTTGTCCGGCAGCTGGCGGGCCGTGATGTAACGGTTCGAGAGGGATGCCGCGGCCACAAGCGCCGCGTCCGCGATCGACACCTTGTGGTGGGCCTCGTAACGCTCCTTCAGCCCGCGCAGGATGGCAACGGTGTCCTCGACGCTGGGCTCGTCTACCAGAACCGGCTGGAAGCGACGCTCCAGGGCGGCGTCCTTCTCGATGAATTCGCGGTACTCGTTGAGGGTGGTGGCGCCGATGAGGCGCAGCTCGCCGCGGGCGAGCATGGGCTTGAGCATGTTGGAGGCGGCCACGGACCCCTCCCCGCCGCCGGCGCCCATCAGGGTGTGCAACTCGTCGACGAAGGTGATGATCTGGCCTTGCGCGTCGTTGATCTCCTTGAGCACGGCCTTGAGCCGCTCCTCGAACTCGCCGCGGTACTTCGCCCCGGCCACGAGGGCCGCCAGGTCGAGGGAGACGAGCTGCTTTCCCTTGAGGGAGTCGGCCACGTCCCCGGCGACGATGCGCTGGGCCAGGCCCTCGACCACCGCGGTCTTGCCCACACCGGGGTCCCCGATCAGGACGGGGTTGTTCTTGGTGCGCCGAGTGAGCACCTGGCTGACCCGGCGGATCTCCGCGTCGCGCCCGATCACCGGGTCGAGTTTGCCGCTCTTGGCGATCTCGGTGAGATTGACGCCGTACTGCTCGAGCGCCGTCTTCGCTTTTTCCTGGGGCGGTTGCTGACCTGCCTGCATCAGTAGATCCTCTCTCGGGCCGGCGGCTCTCGCCGCTCTCGCGGCGAAAGCTGAGTCTGTTGGACTCAAGTTTAGGTGAGAATCCGCCATCGCACCAGCGGTCCCGGCGCGCACCCTTCGCCTGCGAACCCTGCGGTCCTGCCGACGTCGAATCGACCACCGGGTAGCCGATCTCGCCTGTCGACTGTCATACTTGCAGAAGAAATGATCCGTTTCTTCACTCAGTGCAGAGGATGAGACCCGTGGACATCCCCACCCAAAACTACAGCACCGCCCTGCATCCAGGATTCCGGCTCCGGCGCCAGCAAGGACACCTCGATGTACGGTGTTGAGCGATGCACGCGCACGACCCGCGTCATGAACTCAGCGGACTAGCAGCGCCCGTCCGATCACCGCCCGCTCCGACGAAGACAGAGGATTCACGATGACGTTTCATCCCCTAGACCCACTGGCCGCTGACGAATTCACCGCCGCCGCCGTCATTCTCGCCCGCGAGCGCGGAGTGGCGGAGGGCTGGCGCTTCGCCTCGATCGAGCTGGTCGAACCGGTCAAGAGCGCCATCGCCCAGTTCGCCGCCACCGGTCTCGTGCCCGACCGCCGAGCCCGCCTCGTCGTGCTCAACCGCGCCGAGAACACCACCTGGGTGGCCGTCGTCTCCCTCACCGCCGACGCCCTGCTCGAGTGGGGCAACGTGCCCGGCGTGCAGGCGAACTTCACCGTCGACGAGTGGGACGAAGCGGATGCCGCCCTGCGCGCCCACCCCGACGTGATCAGCGCCCTGGCCAAACGGGGCATCGTCGACCTGGACAACGTCTTCATCGACACCTGGACCTACGGCGACGCCGTCATCCCCGACCAGTACCGCGGGCGCCGGCTCGGCTGGGCGGACATCTGGGTCAGGGCCTCCACCACCGGAAACCCGTACGCGGGCCCCGTGAGCGGGCTGCACTTCGTGATCGACGTGAACACCATGGAGCTGCTCGAGATCGAGGACTCCTTCACGGTCGACCGCCCCGACGTGATGGGCGAGTACGTGCCGCACCTGATTCCGGAGCGCATCCGGGAGAAGAGCAAGCGCCCTCCGCTCAAGCCGCTCGACATCGTGCAGTCCGACGGGCCGAGCTTCTCCCTCGACGGCAACCTCGTCGAGTGGCAGAACTGGTCGCTTAGGGTCGGCTTCAACTACCGCGAGGGCATGACCCTCCACAACGTGGGCTACCGGGACGGCGACCGGCTGCGCCCGATCGCCAACCGGCTCTCCTTCGCCGAAATGGTCGTGCCCTACCGCGACCCCAGCGTCGACCACTTCCGCCGCACCGCCTTCGACATCGGCGAGTGGGGCCTGGGCTTCATGACCACCTCGCTCGAGCTGGGCTGCGACTGCCTCGGCGAGATCCGCTACCTCGACGCCGTTCTGCACAACAGCAAGGGCGAGCCGTACACGATCCCGAACGCGTTCTGCATCCACGAGGAAGACAATGCGATCCTCTGGAAGCACGTCGACCACAACGGCACCGCCGAGGTGCGACGGATGCGGCGCCTCGTCGTGTCCTTCCACGTCACGGTCGCGAACTACGAGTACCTCGTCTACTGGCGCTTCTACCAGGACGGCAACATGGAGTGCGAGGTTCGCGCCACCGGGATCATGGTGGTCACGCACATCGAGGAGGGGCAGGGGCACCCCAACGGCACCCTCGTCGACACGCGCACCTACGCGCCCTTCCACCAGCACTTCATCGTGGCCCGGATGGACCTCGACATCGACGGGCCGGAGAACACGGTGTACCGCACCGAAACCCGGATCGAGCCGATCAGTGCGGCGAACCCGCTCGGCCTCGCGCTGACGCAGCAGAACACGCCGGTGGAGACCGAGGGCTTCGACGACTACAACTGGGACACCCAGCGCGCCTGGAAGGTTGTGAACGAGAACTCGATGAACGGCCTCGGCACCCCGGTGTCGTACAAGCTGGTCCCCGGGGCGGCCATCCCCTCGTTCTTCGACCCGGCGGCGCCCGCATTCCAGCGGGCCCAGGTGATCGGGCACACGGTCTGGGTCACCCCGAACGACGAATCCGAGCGCTGGCCCTGTGGCGAATTCGTCAACCAGAGCTCCGTGGACCACGGGATGCCCGAGTGGATCCAGGCCGAACGCCCCGTGCGAAACACCGACCTCGTGCTCTGGTACGTCTTCGGCATCCACCACATCACCAGGCCGGAGGAGTGGCCCGTCATGCCGGCCGACACGGTCTCGTTCTGGCTCAAGCCGGTCGGCTTCTTCGACCGCAACCCGTCCCTCGACGTGGAACCGAGTCCCAGCGCGCACTGCGCTCCCGGGACGGGCGACCATGCCGGGCACGAGCATGCTCATGAACACTGAGGAGACCAGCGTGACCCGAGTATCCAACTACGTCGTCGCCTACGAAGCCACCGAACGGGGCAATGACACCGTCGAGTTGGGCGTCGCGCTCGCGCGCCTGACCAAGTCGGAACTGCGGCTGTGCCTGGTGCTTCCGCACCATGCCTCCACCGTCCCGGCGCGGGTGGGCGCAGCCACCTCGCCCGACTACCAGGCGCTCCTCGAAGAGCAGGCCCTCGAATGGCTCGAGCAGGGCCGGGCCCGGGTTCCCGCCGATGTGGTCGCCACCACCCACCTCCTCTACGCCGACTCGACCACGGAAGGCCTGCTGCAGGCCGTCGCCACGTTCGATTCCGACCGCATCGTCGTCGGGGCCTCCCGCCGCGGCCTGATGAACAGGTTCACGATCGGCAGCGTGGCCAACGCGCTCCTGCACTCCTCACCGGTGCCCGTCGCCCTCGCGCCACGCGGCTACACGGCCCGCGGCCAGCTCACCCGGATCACCTGCGCGATCGGCACCCGGCCGGGCTGGACCGCACTGCTCGACTCCCTGTTGGCCTTCTCGGAAGGCCTCACCGTCGACCTGCGGTTCGTCACCCTCGTTGAGGTCGACGCCGCCCGCGGACGCCCAGCCGAGCACACCGCGAGCCAGGCCCACCTCGACAGCGTGCTCGAGTACTTCTCGACCCGCTCCCGCGCCCACGGCACGATCACCACGGAGGTCGCGTCCGGGCACAGTGTCGAAGCCGCGATCGAGGCCCTCGACTGGCAGGAGACCGAGGTCGCCTTCGTCGGCTCCAGCCGGCTCGCCCAGCCCACCACGATCTTCCTGGGGATCACCGCGCATCGGATGCTGCATGCGCTCCCCGTCCCCCTCATCGTGGTTCCCACCGGCGCTGACGCCCGTAAGCCGCACTGACCGAAAGGACAGTCACATGACTACCCACTCCCCCTCCGACCCCGCGCCGGCGGAAGCCGCGTCCACCACGGGCGGGCTCTCGTCGAAAGGTCTCAGCGCGGGCTCGATCGGTCTGCTCGGGGCCACGGTCATCGGCATCTCGTGCATCGCGCCGGCGTACACCCTGACGGCCTCCCTCGGTCCGACCGTCGCCGCAGTCGGCACGCAGATGCCGGGCATCTTCCTGGTCGGGTTCATTCCGATGCTGCTCGTGGCGCTCGGCTACCGCGAACTCAATAACGCCATGCCGGATGCCGGCACCTCCTTCACCTGGGCCACCCGCGCCTTCGGGCCGTGGCTGGGCTGGATGGGCGGCTGGGGACTCATCGTGGCGACCGTGGTCGTCCTGTCGAATCTCGCCGGTGTGGCCGTCGACTTCTTCTACCTCATGCTGGCCCAGCTCTTCGGCAACCCCGCCATCGCCGACCTCACCGGCAACGTGGTGATCAACGTGCTCACCTGCCTGGTGTTCATGGTGGCGGCCTGTTATATCTCGTACCGCGGGATGGAGACCACCAAGGCCGTCCAGTACGTGCTCGTCGCGTTCCAGCTGATCGTGCTGGTCTGGTTCAGCGTTGCCGCCCTGATTCAGGTGACCGAAGGCAGCGCCTTCGACGCCCTCACCCTCAGCGCGGACTGGTTCAACCCGTTCCTCGCCCCGTCGTTCTCGGCGTTCGCCGCCGGCGTCTCCCTCTCGATCTTCATCTTCTGGGGCTGGGACGTCACCCTCACCATGAACGAGGAGACCAAGAACCCCAAGACCACCCCCGGGCGCGCGGCGACGCTGACCGTGGGCATCATCTTCGCGCTGTACATCCTGATCGCGGTCGCGACCCTGATGTTCGCCGGCGTCGGAACCGGCGCGCTGGGCCTCGGCAACGAGGAGATCCAGGGCAACGTCTTCGCCGCCCTCGCCGGGCCGGTGATGGGCCCCTTCGCCATCCTGATGTCGCTGGCGGTGCTGTCGAGTTCGGCCGCGTCGCTGCAGTCCACCTTCGTCGGGCCGGCGCGCACGATGCTGTCGATGGGGCACTACCAGGCGTTCCCCAAGCGGTTCGCCTCGATCAGCCCGCGCTACAAGTCGCCGGGTTTCGCCACCGTGATGGCCGGCATCGTGGCCTGGGGCTTCTACGCAGTGATGCGGGTGCTCAGCACCGACGTGCTCACCGATACGATCCTCACCCTGGGCATGATGATCTGCTTCTACTACGGGGTCACCGCGTTCGCCTGCGTCTGGTATTTCCGCTCGGAGGCGTTCGGCACCATCCGGGCGTTCCTGCTCAAGTTCCTGGCGCCGCTGATCGGCGGCGTCATCCTCCTCGTCATCTTCGCGACCACGCTGTACGACAGCATGAACCCCGACTACGGCAGCGGGTCGAACATCGGCGGGGTCGGACTCGTATTCATCCTTGCGATGGTGCTCTTCATCGGCGGGATCGTCCTCATGCTGATCCAGCGCAGCGTCAACCCGGCCTTCTTCCAGGGAAAGACGCTGACGCAGGGCTCCTCGAAGGAACACCTGCGCGTGCAGTAGCGCCGCCCAACCAGAGCCGCTGACAGGCCGGAGCAGCCGACCCCCGATGGCCGGCGCCCACGGCCTGTCAGCCTGGGGTCAGGCGCATGGGAGAATGGGGGCCGACCACCAGATGGAATCGTTCCCCCCTATGGCGCACACCCTCACCTCGCACGAGATCGCACTGCTCGTGGGCAGCCAGGCCTTCTCGCGGGGCGAACGCTACGCCCGCAACGGGAATGTGGCCTCCTCGGCCTGGTTCGCGTCCGGTACTCAGCTGTTCGGTGAGGTGCTGGGCTCGCGCCCTACGCCGTACACCGTGACCGTGTCGTTCACGGTGAGCTCCACCGGGGCGGTGCTGCGGGCAGCCGGCGTCTGCACCTGCCCGGTCAAGCGCAACTGCAAGCACGTCGCCGCCCTGCTCATCGACAGCGGGAGCGTCATCGCCCGGGAAGCCCGGGGTCTCGGGGGACCCGGGGCCGCCGTACCGACCGGCCCGCGCGGCGGAGCGCACGCGCCCCGGTCCGCACCGTTGACCGGGCCGATCAGCGGGCAGGGCTCTCCCCTGTCGTTCCGTTCGTCGTCACCGCCGGCGTGGCGGAACGCCCTGGCCCCCCTGACCCGGCCGGACGTCCCGCCGCCCGGGACCAGCCTCGGACTCGCCCTCCAGTTTCAGTTGCTCGCGCCCGAACGCGGCTCTTTCACCGACTCGGCCCCGGTGCGGCGCCTGGTGGCCCGGCCGATGATCATGGGCAAGTCGGGCAAGTGGATCCGGGGCACCATCACCTGGGACAACATGACCTACGACCGCGGGGCGCTCGATCATTCCCAGTTGCGCGTGCTCTCCGCGCTGTACGCGCTGCATTCCGCCGGGCGCCCGTACTATGCGTCCGCCAGCCAGTGGATCCGGGTCGACGCCTTCCCCGACCGGTCCTTCTGGGACCTGCTTGACGAGGCGCGCGCCGCCCGGCTGGCCCTGATCTCCGCAACGGCCGGCCAGGACCCCGTGATCGTGTGCGCCGAGACTGCCGGGCTGCACCTGGACATCCGGCGTTCGCCCGCCGGTCTCACCCTGGTGCCCGCCGTGGTGCTGGGCGAGCGCCCGCTGCCGCGCCGCGGGTTCGGGTTCATCGGCGAGCCGGCCCACGGCGTGTATACCTGGGAGGACCAGGCCGGCGGCGCCGAACCGCGGCTCACGCTCGCGCCGCTGGCCGGTCTGGTCGACCGGGAGCTCCGCGGCCTGGCAACGTCCGAGGCGATCGCCATCCCCCCGGCGGACGAATCGGCGTTCCTGTCCGAGTTCTACCCGTTCCTGCGCGACCGCGTGTCGCTGACCAGCCAGGACGACTCCTTCGACCTGCCGGAATCCCCGCGGCCGGTCCTCGCGCTGACGCTCACCCATCAGCCGGATGCCCGGATCACCCTGCACTGGGACTGGCGCTATCCGGACTACCGGCAGGGTCTCCGCCCCACGCCGGGCGACACCCGCTACCGCGACGGCACCGGCGAGGAGCGCATCCTGCTGGGTCTCCGGGACGCGTTGGGCGCCTTCCCCGGCCTGGTCGGGGAACAGGGCGGCCGGCCGCTCCTAATCGAGCGGGTCACCCTCGCGGGACCTCCAATGATCGACTTCCTCGACACGGTGGTCCCGGTCCTGGAGGCGTCCCCCGATGTGGAGGTGAGCGTCTCCGCCGGTGCCCCGCAGTACCGCCCGGCCGACGCGCCGCCGGTGATCAGCGTCGGCACCTCCGCCCGCGCCGACGACCGTGACTGGTTCAACCTCCAGGTCAGCGTCACCATCGACGGCGAGGAGATCCCGTTCGACGACCTGTTCCGGGCTCTGGCCACCGGGCAGCAGCTGATGATCCTGCAGAGCGGAATCTACTTCAGCCTCGACCGGCCGGAGCTGCACGCGCTGCGCCGCCTGATCGAGGAGGCCCGCAGCCTGCAGGACAGCGGTGCGGAGTCCCTGGGCATCAGCCCGTTCCAGGCCGACCTGTGGGAGGAACTGCAGACCCTGGGGATCGTGGCCGGCCAGGCGGCGTCGTGGCGGGAGACCGTGTCCGGCCTGACCGACGCGGCGCACATCCCCCACCTGGCAGTGCCCGAGCAGGTCCACGCCACCCTGCGCGCTTACCAGCAAGCCGGGTTCGAGTGGCTGGGCTTCCTCTACGACCACCAGCTGGGCGGAATCCTGGCCGATGACATGGGGCTCGGCAAGACCCTGCAGGCCATCATGCTGATGGAGCGGGTGCGCGAGCAGTCGGGCCCGTCGGCGCCGTTCCTCGTCGTGGCGCCCACCAGCGTCGTCTCCAACTGGGCCGCGGGATGCGCCCGGTTCGCGCCGGGACTGCGCGTGGCCACGATCACGGAGACCGCCGGCAAACGCAGCACGACGCTGGCCTCCCTGCACGCCGGGGCCGACGTCATCGTCACCTCGTACACGCTGTTCCGCCTGGATTTCGGCGACTACGACGCCCTGGCCTGGTCCGGGCTCCTCCTCGACGAGGCCCAGTTCGTGAAGAACCGCAAGTCCAGGGCCCACCAGTGCGCCCGCCGCCTGTCGACCCCGTTCAAGCTGGCGATCACCGGCACCCCGCTGGAGAACAACCTGATGGAGTTCTGGTCGCTGCTCTCGATCACGGCGCCGGGGCTGTTCCCGAGCCCCGGCCAGTTCGGCGACTATTACCAGAAACCGATCGAGAAGGATGCCGACGGGGAACGTCTCGACCAATTGCGCCGCCGCATCCGCCCGTTCATGCTGCGCCGCACCAAGGAGCAGGTCGCGGGCGACCTGCCCGCCAAGCAGGAGCAGGTCCTCGAGGTGACGCTGCACCCGAAACACCGGCTGGTCTACGACACTCACCTGCAGCGGGAGCGGCAGAAGGTGCTCGGCCTGATCGACAACCTCAACACGAACCGGTTCGAGATCTTCCGCTCGCTCACCATGCTGCGCCAGCTCAGCCTGGACGCGAGCCTCTACGACCAGAAGTACGCCGAGATCCCGTCGACCAAGCTCGACGTGCTCCTCGAACTGCTCGCGGACATCGTGGCCGGCGGGCACCGCACCCTCATCTTCAGCCAGTTCACCCAGTACCTGGCTAAGGCGCGCGGCCGGCTGGATGCCGCGGGGATCAGCTACTCCTACCTGGACGGCAAGACCCGAAACCGGGCGAAGGTCATCAGCGATTTCAAGACCGGAGACAGTTCGGTCTTCCTGATCAGCCTTAAGGCCGGCGGCTTCGGCCTGAACCTCACCGAGGCCGACTACGCGATCCTGCTCGACCCGTGGTGGAACCCGGCGACGGGGGCCCAGGCCGTGGACCGCATGCACCGCATCGGGCAGCCGAAGAGCGTCTTCGTCTACCGTCTGGTGTCCAGCGACACGATCGAGGAGAAGGTGATGGCCCTCAAAGCCACCAAGGCCCGCCTGTTCGAGAGTGTGATGACGGATGGGGCGGCCCGCGGCACGGCGCTCACCGCCGCCGACATCCGCGAACTCCTCGCGTAGCCCCCACACCGGTAGGCTTTTGTCCGACGGTCACGAGGCCGCAGTCCCAGTATCGAGGTGGCCAGTGCCGCAGCAGAACCTGTCCGTGCCCGCAGCCGGGACAACCGTCATCGGTTCCGCCGGATGGCCGGAGGAACTGGTGGCGGCGGTGCGCGCCTCGACCGAGGCGGCCGCGCGCGCCGCGCTTCCGTGGGTGGGCCGGGGCGACAAGAACGCCGCGGACCAGGCCGCCGTCTCGGCGATGCGCGCCGTGCTGATGCGCGCGCCGTTCACCGGAACCGTCGTGATCGGCGAGGGCGAGAAGGACCAGGCGCCCATGCTCGCCAACGGGGAACGCCTCGGCACCGGTCTCGGTCCCGAGTGCGACATCGCCGTCGATCCGCTCGACGGCACGACCCTCGCCGCGCTGGGCTTGCCGGGAGCGGTGTGCGTGATCGCCCTCTCCCCCCGGGGAACGATGTTCGACCCGGCCGGGGTCTTCTACATGGACAAGCTCATCTCCGCCGCGGTCGGACGCGGAGTGCTGGATCTGAGGGCCCCCGCGACGCAGAACCTCCGCGCTTTGGCGGCGGCCCGAGGCGTTCCCGAGTCCGCGCTCACCGTCGCCGTGCTGGACAAGCCCCGGCACGTCGAACTCATCCGGGAGCTCGAGTTCGCCGGGGCCCGGGTGATCCGCACCAGGGAGGGCGACGTCTCCACGGCCATCATCGCCGCCACCCCGGGCGGAGACATCGACCTGGTGATGGGGATCGGGGGCACTCCGGAAGGCGTGATCGCCGCGTGCGCCGTGCGCGCCCTGGGCGGCGTCATGCTGGGACGCCTGGCCCCGCAGAGCGACGCCGAGGAGCGCGGAGCGCGCGCCGCCGGCCAGGACCTCGGCCGGGTGTTCGACGCCGTCGATCTCGTTTCCAGCCCACGGGTGCTCTTCGCGTCGGCCCCGGTCACTTGAACGGCGCGTCGCCCAGGCCCTCCCCGCTGCCGGCGTGAACGGCTCACCGATTCCGTTCCCTGTCCCCGTCCGGGGGACAATGGAGCGGTGAGTTCCACAACTACCTTCGCCCTCATCCGCCACGGCCAGACCGACTGGAATGCCGCACTGCGCATCCAGGGTCTCTCGGACATCCCGCTCAATGACACCGGACGGGGCCAGGCAACGGATGCCGTCGGCAGCCTCGCGGACTACGAGTGGGACTTCGTCGTCTCCTCCCCGCTCAGCCGCGCCGCCGAGACCGCCGACCTGATCGCGGACGGGCTCGGTCTGACCGTCACCCGGCGTATCGAGCAGATCGTCGAGCGCAACTACGGACCCGCCGAAGGCCTCAGCGCCGGCCCGGAGCTGGACGCTCTCCGCGAACCGGGCGGCCCCACCGGCATCGGAGGCTTCCGCGGCGCCGAACCGGAGTCAACCGTGGCCGAACGCGGGGCGGGGCTCCTGCGCACGCTGGCGGAGGAACACCCCGGATCCCGCATCATCGTCGTCAGCCACGGCACGCTGATCCGGCTGAGCCTGATGCGCGTCCTCGACCGTCCGATTGCCACCATTTCCAACGCGGCCCTCACCGTTCTCTCCCACGACCAGTCCGGCTGGACCCTCGACGTGCTCAACGGAGAGCCCGCCCCCGCCTCCCTGGCAACCGCCGACTAGCCTCCGTCCCGCCTCGTCCCGTCGCTGCGACTGTGCCCGTTCCAGTCGAGAGTGACCGGCGGAACGGGCACTCTCGACCGGAACGGTGACACTCTGCTCGGGGTGCGGGCGCGGGTTAACGACGGAAGGCCACCCCACGGGGTGGCCCTCCGGTTAACGCAGAATGGCCACCCCTGCGGGTGGCCATACTGGGTCGTGCAAGTTAAGTCCGGCGGTGTCCTCCTCTCCCACAGGGTCCCCCCTGCAGTACCATCGGCGCAGAGAGTCTTAGCTCCCGGGTTCGGAATGTGACCGGGCGTTTCCCTCTCGCTATAGCCGCCGAAACATCTTTCGATGAATCGATTCTATATTCT
>JACMQV010000003.1 GCA_014376815.1 Cryobacterium sp. | reverse complement strand
CGACGGCGGCGGCCAATGCGTCGTCGACGATGCGGAGTTCCGGCAGCGCGATCTCCACCCATTCCGATTCGTCACGCATGCGGTATCGCCGCTCGCGGTGCTCCGAGTCAGGGTTTTTCCGCCATTCCCGTCGGTTTCAAACGAGGAGGCCTCGATACAGGGGATTGTTGATGATCCCGACAAGCTTCTTCGGGTCTCTGCGGACCGTCGAGGCGTTCCACTGCCCGCCGCGCGGCCCTGGCACGTTCTCGCGGTTTAAGGCGGTGGCGATCTGGACCGACGACTTGCCGGCCGCGAAGTCCGTGTGGATCCTGAGGACGATCTCCGCTTCGCGCGGATGGATCTCCATGACGTCCCGCACCAGCTCCCCCCGCTCGTCGACCCTCACGACGCGCCGGTATCCGTACGCCCGGCCGCCGGCGAGCCTTCCGGCCAGCACCGCCGCCTTCATGCCGCGTAGCGTCTTTTTCTGCAGGTTGCTCAGGAAGATGGAACCGAGCTAGCCCGCCACCGCGAGCTTGATTTCGTCGATCTCGCCTTCGACCTGGGTATGGAGTCGGACACGGTCGTAGCGGAGCTTCTTGCCCAGCCAGGCGATGTCTTCACCGTCGCGTGCAATGCGGTCGATGGCCTCGCAGACGATCAGATCGATCCGGCCCTGCCTGACCTCCTCCAGCAGCCGTAGAAGTCCCGGCCGGTCGCGACGGTAGCCGGACGTCTCCGGGTCGGAGAACGTGCCGACGACGACGCCGCCCAGGCGTTCGACCACTGGCAGGCAGGCGGTCACCTGGTCGGAGCTCGATTCTGAGTTCTGCATGATCGTGGAGTGTCGGGCGTAGAGCCCCGCGCGGAGCTTCTTCATGACGTCACCTCACTGAACATGACGGCGGGTACCGTGGACGGCGCTGCAGACGACGGTTCGACGCGGCTCCGCCGTCTCCTGTTCCGGCCGGACGTCTCCGGGTCGGAGAACCTGCCGACGAGGATGCCGCCCAGGCGCACGATCAGCTGCAGACAGGCGGCCGCCTGGTCGGAGCTCAATGCCGAGTCCTGCATGGTGGTGGAGTGCCGCGCGTATACCGCAGTGCGGAGCTTCTTCATGACGTCACCTCACTGAATATGACGGCGGGTATCGTGCCCCTACCTCCGGACGATGGTTCGACGCGGCTCCGCCGTCTCATGTTCCGGCCTCGCGCCACCGTCATCACACTCTCTCCGACGCGGCCGGATGGACCTGCGCGATGGTCCCCGCAAGCGGGGCCGGACGGTCCGACGGTCCGGATGCGGTGAAACGAGTCTCGCCGGGCCCGTCCAGGCCGGCCGGACCAGGCCTCCGATGGAACTCGGCCGCGGCCGCCCCCGCCGTGAGGGCGTCGCGACCCCGAAGGGCCGCCTGCCGGTCCGCCGCTCGGGATGCGGTGAACCGAGCCTCGCCGGCCCCTACCAGGCCGGCCGGACCAGGCCTCCGATGGACCTCGGCCACGGCCGCCCGCGCCGTGAGGGCGACGAGACGCCGAAGGGCCGCCTGCCGTTCGGCGGACGCCTCGGGTCTGCTGCGCGGGGGCCGCGAGGACGGAGCCCTTGCGGGCCGGCCAGGCAGGATGTGATCTTCGGTCTTCATCCCCGGCCTATGGAAATGCTAGCAGGACGTGGTGCAAAGTTCGCTCATTCGGAGGGCCGGCAGGTCCAAGTTCCCCCGATCCGCCTTGCCGGACGGCATCGGTGCTGTGCTGCGGGCCCGGCGAATGTCCGCCGGCCTGTCGTCGACCGCGTTGGCGAAGGCCATCGGGATACGCCGGGAGACGCTGCAGCGGATCGAAAGGGGCGACGGCCTGCCGTCGACGAGGGTCATGTTCGCCATCGCGAAGGCCCTCGACTTCGAGGTCAAGGAGATGGTGTGTCAATCGGCGTGCAAACGGGCCCCCTTTTGAAGCGATATCGGCGCCCAAAAGGGACCCCTTTGGCAGGCTGGGATGTAGGATGCGCGACAATCAGGATGAGACGCGACAAGATCGTTCTTTTCTTCTGTCGTGCCTGGGGTGGTCAGCTCCGGTTCTTGAACCGCCAGCTATCGTTGCCGGTCTCGACGATATCGCAATGATGGGTGATGCGATCGAGCAACGCGGTGGTCATTTTGGGATCGCCGAACACGGTGGGCCATTCGCCGAACGTCAGGTTGGTGGTGATGATCACCGATGTGCGTTCGTAGAGCTTGCTGATCAGGTGGAACAGCAACTGGCCGCCTGGACGGGCGAACGGCAGGTAGCCAAGCTCATCGAGGACGACGAGATCGAGGCGAGCGAGCTGGGCTGCCAGCGCCCCGGCCTTGTCGATGCGGGTCTCCTCTTCGAGCCTGGTCACCAGGTCGACGGTGTTGAAGCAGCGACCACGGGCTCCGGCGCGAACGACGCTGGCGGTGATGGCAATGGCGAGATGAGTCTTGCCAGTGCCGGTGCCGCCGACCAGGACGATATTGCGCTGTGCCGGGAGGAACGAGCCGGCGTGGAGCGAGCGCACCAGGCCTTCGTTGACCGGCGTGCCGTCGAACACGAAGGCGTCGATATCCTTAGCCACCGGCAGCTTGGCGGCCGACATCCGGTAGCGGATCGAAGCAGTGTGCCGGTGGGTCGCTTCGGCGCGCAGCAGATCGGTCAGGATCTCCATCGTGGTGCGCTGACGCTGCAGGCCGGTGGTGACCGCCTCATCGAACGCGCCGGCCATGCCCTGGAGCCCAAGGTCGCCCATCGCGGCGATCATCTCATGCCGCTGCATCGAGGCACCGAAGCTGGTCGTAACGTGCGCAGTCGGCGATCGGCGGATGCGTCAACGCCAGGTCCTCGGACGTGACGATGGCGAGCGGCCGTGGCGGCTCACGCCGGCGGGCGAGGATGTTGAGGATGACCTCGTCGCTCGGGGTGCCACCAGCCATGGCTTCGGACACGGCGTCTTCGACAGGGTCGATGCCGTCGGTGAGCACCGCTGCCAGGACGCGCACGAACCAGCGATCGCCTTCGTCGCCGGCGCCAAGTCCCAGCCCTGGAAGGGCGCGCCGTTGCGCAGGTCGCCCGGCTTCCTGGCCAGCACTGGCAGGTAATGCCAGGGATCGTAGACCGTGCGGTTGCGCCCGAAGTGGCGGGGATGCTCGGCGACGATGGCGTCGCCGCAGCGAACCACGAACCGGTCGGCATAGGCACGAACCTGTACCGGACGCCGCGCCGCCATAGCCATTACCGAGTAGCGGTTGCGGTCGAAGCTGATCAGGCAGGTACCGGTGACCGCGTGTTCGGTCTTGTGGAAGCCGTCGAACGGCGCCAGCATGGGCTGCAGCGCCGGCCGCTCCGCGGCCAGCGCCTCGGCAACGGTCATATCCTTCTGCTCCGGGTGCAGTTGCATCGCCGCCCATCGCCGGCACTCGGCTTCCAGCCATCCGTTCAGCTCCTCGAGGCTGGCGAACTTCAATCGTGGCTGGAACAGGCGCCCACGCATCGTCTGCACCTGGTTCTCGACTTGACCCTTCTCCCATCCCGCCGCCGGTGAGCAGGCAGTCGGCTCGATCATGTAATGGTCGGTCATGAGCAGGAAGCGACGGTTGAAGACCCGGTCCTTGCCGGTGAACACCGTCGTCACCGCCGTCTCTATGTTGTCGTAGATCCCGCGCAGCGGCACGCCGCCAAAGAACACGAACGCCCGTGCGTGCGCGTCGAACACCATCTCTTGCGTCTCGCGCGGATAGGCCCGGACATACACCGCCCGCGATGCGCACAGCCGCATGTGCGCCACCTTCACCCGCATCGGCTTCCCGGCGATCTCGACGTCCTCGTGGCTCCAGTCGAACTGGTAGGCCTCGCCGGGCTGGAACAGCAGCGGGATG
>JACMQV010000125.1 GCA_014376815.1 Cryobacterium sp. | reverse complement strand
TGGTCCATCGCCGATCTCGAGGGCGTCTCCCGGCCGGGCATCGACCAGGTCGGGCAGGCGCTCTACCTGCGGAAGGGAATCTCATCATGACGTTATTCGGGTTGGAGGAGGCCACGGTGATCGAACTCGCGGGGGCGGTGCGGCCCTCCGCGATGGCCTCAGCGGATGCCTCAGCGGATGCCTCAGCTTGGGGGGCTGTGGCGGCTGAGACGGATGCGCCCCGGGCCGGCGACGTCTTCGCCCGCGCGGCCTGGACCGGAATCGCCGAGCCCGGCGACGGTGCGGCGGGGTTGCTGGTGCAGGCGCTGGGCGCCGCCCCGGCACTCACGGCCGTGCTCGACCTGTGGACCCCCGGTCGGCTGGCGGCCGCCGTGGCAGAGTCCGGTTCGGGCGGCGAGGCCGGAGCAGAGGGGGCCGACGATCTCACGGCCCTGCTGGAGCAGGGCCTGCAGCGGTGGCGTCCCCGGTTGTCCTCCGCCGAGGTGATCCGCTCCCTGCAGCAGGCGGCGCGCGGCACCACCCGGCTCCTCCTGCCGGGCGACGGGCTCTGGCCGGCGGGGGTGGACGACCTGGGGCTGCACGCCCCGCTGGCCCTGTGGTGGCGGGGCGTTCCCGGGGCCCTGCTCGCCCTCTCGAATTCGATCGCCCTGGTCGGCGCCCGGGCCGCCTCGGGCTACGGCGAGCATGTGGCGATGGAGGCCTCGGCCGGCCTGGTGGACCGCGGCTTCGCGATCGTCTCCGGTGCCGCCTACGGCATCGATGGAATGGCCCACCGGGCCGCGCTGGCCAGTTCCGGGATGACGGTGGCCTTCCTGGCCGGGGGAGCCGACCGGTACTACCCGAGCGGCCACGACGAACTGCTCGGCCGGATCGCGACCCTCGGAGCTGTCATCTCCGAGCTGCCGTGCGGGGCGGCGCCGACGAAATGGCGGTTCCTGCAGCGCAACCGGTTGATCGCCGCCTCGAGCGCGGCCACAGTGGTGCTGGAAGCGGGCTGGCGGTCCGGGTCGCTCAACACCGCCGGGCACGCGTCGGCGCTGGGCCGCCCGCTCGGCGCCGTCCCCGGACCGGTCACCTCGCCCACCTCCGCGGGCTGCCACCGGCTGATCCGCGAATATGATGCCGTCTGCGTGACCAACGCCGCCGAGATGGCGGAACTCGTGGGCGAGCGGATGCTGCAACTCACCCTCGACCTCCCGGCGGGCGAGGGCGGCGCGGCCGGGTTCGGGGGCCGCACCAGCGAACAGATCAGGGTCTTCGACGCCCTGAGCACCCGGTCACCGCGCACCGTGAACGACCTCGCCCGGCGCGCGGGCCTCTCGGCGGCGGCCGTGCAGGGTTCCCTCGGAGCCCTCGATCTCGAGGGGGTGGCGCACGAGCGGGAAACCGGCTGGGTGCGCGCGGGCTAGCAGGTGCCGCCGCACGCCCCAGCTAGGTTGAGAACCATGCAGTCCGCAATGATGCCCGCCACAATGCTCAGTTCCGTCCTCCGGCAGTCCGGGGCAGCCCGCCCCTATTCGGCCAGCGCGCCACTGGTGCAGGAAGAGGTGGATGTGCCTCGGCCTCGGGCCGGTGAGGTGCTCGTCAAGATCGAACGGGCCAGCCTGTGCCACTCCGACCTGTCCGTGATCAACGGGTCACGCGTCCGGCCGCTCCCGATGGCACTGGGCCACGAGGCATCCGGGACCGTGGCGGCCCTCGGCGCCGGCGTCACGGATGTGCGAGTCGGCGACCGGGTGGTACTTGTCTTCGTCCCCAGCTGCGGACAGTGCCGTGCCTGCGTGGCGGGCCGCCCGGCGCTCTGCCACCGCGGCGCGGAGGCGAACGCCTCCGGCGATCTCCTGCACGGCGAGGCCGTCCTCGCCTCTGCCGGCGGCGAGCGGATCAACCACCACCTGGGCGTCTCAGCCTTCTCGGAATACGCGCTCGTCGCCCGGGAATCCATCGTCGTCATTGACGATGACGTGCCCTTCGACATCGCCGCCATGTTCGGCTGCGCCGCCCTGACCGGGATCGGCGCCGTCCTGAACACGGCCCGGCTGCTGCCCGGCCAGTCGATCATCGTGTTCGGGTTGGGCGCGGTGGGACTGATGGCCGTCATGGCGGCCGCCCAGGTCGCCGGCACCACGGTGATCGCCATCGACCCGCTGGCCGAGAAGCAGGCTCTGGCCCTGAAGTGCGGTGCGACTGTCGCCGGGTCGCCCGATCAGGCTGCCGCCCTGGTCGCCGAACACACCGGCGACGGCGTGGACGTGGCGATCGAGGCGGTGGGTAGCGCCCGGGTGATGGAGGCCTGCCTCGGCCTGCTCACCCGGGGCGGCGCGCTCGTCTCGGTCGGGTTGCCGAACCCCGAGCAGCAACTCACCGTGCAGGCCCTGCAGTTCGCGGGGACCGGCATCCGGCTGCTGGGCTCCTACATGGGCGACTCCGTCCCGGCCCGGGACATCGCCGCGTACCTGCAACTCTGGCGGGACGGCAGGTTGCCGGTCGAGTTGCTGCACACGGACACCCGGCCGATCGCCGAACTCAACGAGGGACTGGATGCGCTCGCCGACGGCCGGGTCGTTCGCCGCCTGTTCCTTATGGGTGGGTGAGTGGTCGTTCTCCGCCGCTCAGCAATCACCCAATCACGAAGCTGTTACTCGCAATCGTGACATTCCCTTAGGTTGCCGTGAGAGTGAACGTTCCGGCCTTGTTTATCTTGCAGCCGAAGTCGGCCTGGCCAGACACATTCGAAGTCACAGGGTTGATGGTGCAGGTGACGTTGGTGCCTTGGGGGTTGCCTGTCACCGACAAGGTCACAGCGGCAATGGCCCCGTTACCTGCCGCGTCTCTCGCCGTGATGGTCGTATTGAACGACGACTTCGTCGTGCTCCCGGTGGCGGGCGGCTGAGCGGTGAACGCCAGTTGAGTAGCGATGCCGGCAGTGATGGTCACAGTGGCTGTGCTCGTAGCTGAGGACAGGGATCCGGAGCTGGCGTTCAGCGTGTAGGCACCGGCCTTATCGATCTTGCAGGCGCTGAACCCTGCGATGCCAGAGGAGGCCGCTAAGGAATTAGAGGAGCAGGCCAGGGTAGCCCCGCCGGGAGCGGTGAGGCTGAGGGCCACTGTAGCGGTGCTGCCGGTGATCGTGTTTCCGCTCAGATCCTGCACGGTGACGATCGGCTGGCTACCGGAGGCAAACGCGGTCTGACTGATGGCGGAAAAGTTGGCTGTGGGCTGCGTGAAGAATAGTTGAGCGGCGGTGCCGGCCGTGATGGTGATTTTGGCTGCGCTTGTGGTGGCCGTCAGGAGCCCGGAAGTTGGCGTCAGCGTGTACGTGCCGACCTTGTCGATCTTGCAGCCACTGAAGGCAGCGATGCCGGATGTGGCCGCGAGAGAATTCGAGGCACAGGCCAGAGTGGCCCTGGCGGGAGTGGTGAGGCTGAGGCTGACGGTGGCGGTGCTGCCAGTGACGGTATTGCCGCCTGCGTCCTGAACGGTGACCTTCGCCTGATTCTCTGAGGCGAACACGGTCTGGCTGACGATGGAGAAGTTGACGGCGGGCTGCGTGAAGGAGAGCTTTGCGGCCGAGCCGACCGAAACGATCACGCTGCGGCTGGTGGCTGACGTCAGCGACCCTGAGGTTGCGGTGAGGGTATACGTCCCGGCTTTGTCGATCTTGCAGCCGGTGGATTTCGCTACACCGGATGCGGCCGGGAGCGGGTTCGTGATGCAGGTGAGTGTGGCGCCGTTCGGAGTCGTGAAGCTGAGGTTAACGGGGGCGTTACTGGTGGTCACGGCGTTCCCGAACGCGTCCAGAACCGTCACCACAGGCTGGCCTGGGAACGCCACTCCGCCGGTGCTGTCGGTAGGCTCCGTGGTGAGGGCGAGTCTCGCGGCAGTGCTGGCACTGATGACGAAGCTGTTGCTCAGGGCCGCGGTGAGTCCGGCCGATGTGGCGGTGAGTTGGTAGGTGCCGGCCTTGTCGATCTGACAGCCGGAGAAGGCGGCGATACCGGAGACCGCAGGCCGAGGGTTCTGGGTGCAGGTGAGAGTTGCGCCCACGGGTGACCCGGTGATCGACAGGGTGACCGGGCTGGTGCTGGTCGTCGTCGTCCCGCCAGAGGAGTTCTGGATGACGACGCTGGGCTGGGTTGTGAAGATGGCGCCGCTCGCCGAACTGGACGGCTGGGACTGGAACGCCAGTTGTGTCGGAGTCGAGACCGTCACGCTGCCGCTGGGGGCGCTCGCCGCGGTCCAGCCGCCGTAGACGGCGGTGACCGTGTAGGTGTAGCTGCCGGTCGCCACGGCCACGTCATCACAGGACAGCGTTTTCACGGTGACAGTGGGGCTGGTGCCGCGGGCCGGGGCGGCGGTCGCGCCGGCGCCGGTCGCGGTGCGGGTGGCGTAGTAGCCGGTCGGTGCCAAACCGGCGGATGCCGTCCAGCTGACGTGCACGGTCCCGTCGCTCGTGGCGGGGACCTGCACGGCGGTGGGCGGCGACAGGGTGCCGAGTGCGGCCGAGCCGGAGCCGCTACCGGGTGCCGTGTAATACGCGGAGGCGCCGCCGGTGACGGTGACGGACACGAGAAGGGCGGTGAGGGTGGCGGCGACGGTCAGGCCGAAGAGCGAGAGGCGCGTGTTTCCGGACGGGGAACGGCGGGGACGGAGGGACATCACGTCAACCTCTCACAGCACTAGAACGAGCCTGGACGTTCGGGAGGAATAGCACGTGCGGACGGGTTCGGGGGAGCCCGCCCGCACGTGGTCGCGCTAGTTGGAGGTGAGGGTGAGAGTGACGATGGCGCCCTTGCAGGCGTTCTGGTCCGCCTCTGTGTCGAGGAACGTGAGCGTCGAGGTTCCGGTAATGGGCATGGCGACCGCGGTCTGGTTCGCCGGGGTACCCAGCACGCGGGTGTTGGAGGTGACCGTCGGAGCGATCGTGAAGTTGTCCGCGAAGACACAGCCCGTGGCGTTAGTGCTGCCGGTCTGGGTGATGGTCGCGACCTTGAGGCTGGACGTGCCCGCGTTCTTCGCCGAGTATGTCACCGGCACGGAGGCGCCGGGGGTCAGATCGTTGGCGATGGTCGCGGCCAGGGTCAGGCTGCCGGTGTTCGAGCCGTTGGTCGCGGACCCGGTACCGTTACCGGTCGTCGACCAGTAGGCGAACGCTCCGCCGCCGCCGACCAGGAGCATGGCGGTCGCGACGAGTGCGATGCCGTGAATGCGGGCCTTCTTGGTGATGTTGGCGGTTTCCACGAGCGAGTTGTTCTTGGTCATGTGATGCCCTTCAATCGTTTACGGGTCCGATCGTCCTCCGGTGAGGACACGTGATGGAACGTAAAGCGGTCTCGCCGCGAGCGTTAGGCCCGATTAACTCCCAGAAAGGGGTTTGGGCTCCCCCCATGGAGGGCGCGGGTTTGCGCATGCCGCAGCGGGCATACGCGCCATGATGGGCCGACGTCAGGGGGAGGCCGTAGTCTGGGCGGCACCGAGAAAGGTGAGTCATGTCAGCCGTGCAACTGGGCCAGTACCCGCCCGCGTCCCATCTGATCGCGCACATCAGCGACACCCATTTCCTCGGCGGGAGCCGGGCGCTCTACGGCACACTCGACACCGACACCACCGTGTACCGGGCGATGGAGCAGCTGGAGCGCTCCGGCCTCCGGCCCGACGCGCTGCTGTTCACCGGTGACATCGCCGATCGGGGTGAGGCCGATGCGTACCGCCGGGTGCGCGACATCGTCGAAGCCGCGGCCGAACGCATGAATGCCCCGGTGATCTGGGTCATGGGCAACCACGACAAGCGGGAGGCATTCCGCACCGAGCTGCTGCGCGAGGCCGGCTCGTCGGCACCGGTCGACCGGGTCTACGACATCGGGGGAGTGCGCATCATCGCACTGGACACGAGCGTTCCCGGCTACCACCACGGTGACCTCTCCGACGCGCAGCTGGCCTGGCTGGCGGACGTGCTGAGCGAGCCCGCTCCCCACGGTTCCCTGCTCGCGCTGCACCACCCGCCCGTGCCCACGATGCTGTCGCTGATGGCGATCCTCGAGCTTCGGGGGCAGGCGCGGCTGGCCGAGGTGGTTGCCGGCAGCGACATCCGGGCGATCCTGGGCGGGCACCTGCACTACGCGACGACCGGGCTCTTCGCGGGTATCCCCGTCTCGGTCGCCGCGGCGACCTGTTACACCATCGATCCGACCGCGCCGCTCGGTGAGCTCAGCGGCCTGCAGGGTGGGCAGTCGATCAACCTCGTGCACGTGTACTCCGATCAGATCGTGCACTCCCACGTTGCCCTCGGGGAGTTCGAGGCGGCAACGGGCTTCGATGCCGCCTTCCTGGCCCGGATGGAGGCGCTGACGCCCGAGCAGCGCACCGAGGCCTTCTCGCGGCAGGTCTGATCGGGGTGACTGTGCTTGAAGGGATGACTGTGCCTGAAGGGATGACTGTGCCCGAACCGGTTGACGCTCCGCGGGCCAGGCCGGTGTCGGTGCCTGCGCACCCCCTCGATGCCTGCGTGGACGACTTCGTGCTCTACCTGGCCGCTGAGCGCGGCTTCTCCGTGCATACTATTCGCGCCTACCGCACCGACCTGGCCGGGCTGGTCACCTTCGCGAAGACTCGTGGCGTCACCGACACGGAGGGGCTGAGCCTCGACCTGCTGCGGGACTGGCTCTGGGTCGCCACTCAGGCCGGGCTTTCGCGGGCGACGATTGCCCGGCGTTCGGCATCCGCCCGCAGTTTCACGGCCTGGCTTGCGCGTACCGGCGGCCGTTCCTCCGACCCCGCGGTGAGGCTGCGCTCCCCGAAGCCGGGCCGCCCGCTCCCGCGGGTGATCAACCGGGCGCAGATGCAGGACCTGCTCACCCACCTGGAATTCCGTGCCCGGACGAATGAACCGGCGGCGCTGCGCGACCTCGCGATCGTCGAGCTGCTGTACGCGTCGGGCCTTCGGGTCTCCGAACTCGTCGGCCTCGACGTGGCCGACGTCGATCTGCACCGGCTGACGGTTCGGGTCACCGGCAAGGGCTCGAAGGAGCGGGTGGTGCCGTTCGGGGTTCCGGCCCAGAGCGCGATCCTCGCCTACCTCGACCGGGCCAGGCCGGCGCTGGCCGCAGGGCCTGCAGCTCCCTCATCGGAGCCACCGGCCGCGGCGAACGGAGTGGCGAGCGGAGTGCAGAGGGCGCTGTTCCTGGGCGCCCGGCGGCAGCGCCTGGGCGTTCGGGCTGTGTACCGGCTGGTCGCCAACCTCCTTGCCGGTGTCCCGGGGAACGGGCCGGCGGGACCGCACGCGCTGCGCCATACGGCGGCGACCCACCTGCTCGACGGAGGCGCCGACCTGCGCGCGGTGCAGGAGCTGCTCGGGCACGCCAGCCTGGGCACCACCCAGATCTACACGCATGTCTCCGCTGAAAGGCTCAAGGCGAGCTACCGAAACGCGCACCCGCGCGCCTGAGATCGTCACCTGTGATCGTCACCGCACCGCTACAGCGCCGGCAGCAAAACCGCCCGCGGGACCCCGCCCAGGTACAGCAGGGGCGACACGTAACGTCCGTGCTGCCTCAGGCCGATGTGGAGGCACCGGTCGGCGCAGTGGCCGCCGGTGGCGACGTGTCCGATCAGCTGTCCCGCCGCGACACGCTCGCCCGCGCCCACGAGGGCCACGACCGGTTCCACGGTGGACACCACGTCCCCCTCGTGCGCGAGCGAGAGCACCGGGCGGTCCGCCACGACCCCGGCGAAGGAGACGACCCCGTCATAGGGCGCGAACACGGGGGTGCCGGGCGTTGCCTGCAGGTCCAGGCCGCGATGACCCTCCGCGTACGGGGTGGCCGGCGCCCGGAATCCCTCGAGCACCGGATGCGGCGGCGCCAGCGGCCAGGACCAGACCGCTGCCACGCTCGGCGCCACGCTCGGCGCCACGCTCGGCGCTGCGGTCGGCGCGGTGGCGACCAGCGGTAGGCAGACGAGCGGCAACAGCAGGGCCAGGGCGAGCAAGCGGGAGAGGTTCATCCGACCACCGTGCCTCCTGGTCGGCGGTCCCGGCCGGCAGCGGTGGCATCAGTGGCGCGCACCGTCGCGGCGCGGGGTGTGGAGGAGCGGCAGGGCCGGGGGAGCACCGCTCCGCCGCGGTGCGCGGAGGCCCCCAGCCGGGTGCTAAACTCGTCCAAGCAGCGCTTCGTGCGCTGACTACGCGTGCCCATTCGGCCTCCACGTCCACTCGGTCCTTGCTTCTCGAAGCGGGGCGGATGTGCGCCGGGCACCAGGAGTAGTGATCATCCGATCACGACACAAACCGATTGGCGTTTCGCTGCCTCGCAGCGCGCCAGATAAGGAGAACGGCTCATGGCCGTCGTAACCATTCGCCAGCTGCTCGACAGCGGCGTGCAC
>JACMQV010000124.1 GCA_014376815.1 Cryobacterium sp. | reverse complement strand
CCGTGTGCGTGCTCGTCGCCTCCCTGACCTGCCCTCGCAGCAGCCTGCCCCTACCCGCAGCTCCGGTGCCGGCGACCTCCTCTCCAGCAGGGACGCGGATCGGCTCCTGATCGCCGACGGCCGCGGTCTCCCGCCGCTCTACCTGCAGCATCAGGCCGGGGAGCTCTGGCTGACCGAATCGACGACCGGCCGGCTGGTCGGTCTCGGGGACCGTCGCCTGGCCGGACTGGGTATCTGGATCATCCGGCTGCACGGCATCGACTCCCGCACCGTGGTGGCCCGTGAGGGCCTGCCCCACCCCGGGGCGTCCGTGCACCTCCAGCAGGACCTCGGGCAGGTCGGCGGCGGGAACGGTCTCTCCGTGCACGTGGCCACCGGCCGGCGCGTGGGCCGCGTCAGCCCGCAGATCGCAGCCAGGCCCACGCGCACGCTCGACGCCGGGACGACGCTCCAGGCGGCCTCCCCGGACACCCTGGCGCACCTCTCCCGGCGGCTGCCGTGGACGGCGAAATCGGCGGTCGGCACTTCCTCCTGACCGGCGGGAGAAAGGACTGCTCGACGTGCGCCGCTAAAGTTGGAGGGGTTCGCACAATACTGAGGAGTAATACACGTGGCTGACGGCTTTGAGCTTTTCACCGACCGGTCCGTTGTCGCAATGCGCGTCAACGGCGAGCTCAAGGATCTCGCCACGACGGTGACTCCAACGGATGCCGTCGAACCGGTGACGATCGGCTCGCCGGACGGCCTCAGCATCCTGCGCCACTCGGCGGCCCACGTGCTCGCGCAGGCCGTGCAGACCGTCAATCCCGCAGCGCGCCTGGGTATCGGCCCGCCCGTGACCGACGGTTTCTACTACGACTTCGATGTGGCCGAGGCGTTCACCCCGGATGACATCAAGTCCCTCGAGAAGGCCATGGACCGGATCATCCGCCAGGGCCAGCGTTTCGTGCGCCGGGTCGTGACCGACGACCAGGCCAGGGAGGAACTCGCCGCCGAGCCCTACAAGCTCGAACTGATCGGGTTGAAGGGCGGGGCGGCGGAGAGCGCCGACAACGAGTCTGTCGAGGTCGGGGGCGCCGAACTCACCATCTACGACAACGTGGACCCGAAGACCGGCGAAACCGTGTGGAAAGACCTCTGCCGTGGGCCTCACCTGCCGAACACCCGCATGATCGGCAACGGCTACTCCCTGACCCGACTGGCAGCGGCGTACTGGCGCGGCTCCGAGAAGAACCCGCAGCTGCAGCGCATCTACGGCACCGCCTGGCCCACCAAGGACGAACTGCGCGCCTACCAGGCCCGCCAGGAGGAGGCCGCCAAGCGCGACCACCGCAAGCTCGGCGCGGAACTGGACCTGTTCAGCTTCCCCGAGGAGATCGGTTCCGGCCTGCCGGTCTTCCACCCCCGAGGCGGCATCATCCGCCAGGAGATGGAGGACTACTCCCGCAAGCGCCACGCCGAGGCCGGCTACGACTTCGTCTACACGCCCCACATCACCAAGTCGAACCTGTTCGAAACGTCGGGGCACCTGGACTGGTACTCGGACGGCATGTTCCCGCCGATGAAACTCGACGCGGAATACGACGCCGAGGGCCACATGACCCGCCAGGGCGTGGACTACTACCTCAAGCCCATGAACTGCCCGTTCCACAACCTGATCTTCCGCTCCAGCGGCCGCAGCTACCGTGACCTGCCGATGCGCCTGTTCGAATTCGGTTCGGTCTACCGCTACGAGAAGTCCGGCGTCGTGCACGGGCTCACCCGGGTGCGCGGCATGACCCAGGATGACGCCCACATCTACACGACCCGCGAGGGCATGAAGGAGGAGCTCACCTCCACGCTCAACTTCGTGCTCAAGCTGCTCGCCGACTACGGCCTCGAGGACTACTACCTCGAGCTGTCCACGAAGGACCCGAAGAAGTTCGTGGGCAGCGACGAAGCCTGGGAGGAAGCGACCGACACCCTGCGTGAGGTCGCCGAAGCATCCGGCCTCGACCTCGTCGCCGACCCGGGCGGGGCGGCGTTCTACGGTCCGAAGATCTCGGTTCAGGCGCGTGACGCGATCGGCCGCACCTGGCAGATGTCGACCATCCAGCTGGACTTCAACCTGCCCGAGCGTTTCGACCTCGAGTACACGGCGCCGGACGGCTCGCGTCAGCGCCCCGTGATGATCCACCGGGCCCTGTTCGGGTCGATCGAACGCTTCTTCGCTGTGCTCACCGAACACTACGCCGGGGCGTTCCCGGTCTGGCTGTCCCCGGTTCAGGTCGTCGGCATCCCGGTGTCCGAGCAGTACGGCCCCTACCTCGACGAGATCGTCGGCCGGCTGAAGGCCGCCGGGGTGCGCGCCCAGGTCGACCACTCCGACGACCGCATGCAGAAGAAGATCCGCAACCACACCAAGGCGAAGGTGCCGTTCCAGCTGATCGTGGGCGAGGACGACCAGACCAACGGTGCGGTGAGCTTCCGCTTCCGCGACGGCACGCAGGAGAACGGGGTGCCCGTGGACGACGCCATCCGTCGCATCGTCGCCTCGATCGAGACGCGCGCCCAGGTCACGACTCAGGGCCAGGCCTGAGATGGCCGGCGACACCGGGGGGTTCGAGGGAATCGAGCAGTCCTCCGACTTCGCGGCCGTGCCGGATGCGTTCCAGCGCCTGTGGACCCCGCACCGCCTCGTCTACATCCAGGACGGCCAGCAGCCGCACGCCGACGACTGCCCGTTCTGCCTGGCGCCAATGATGGACGACGAGAAGGCCCTGATCGTAGCCCGCGGCCGTCATGCCTACGTTCTCCTCAACCTGTTCCCCTACAACAGCGGCCACCTGCTGGTATGCCCGTACCGGCATATTGCGACATACGACGAAGCCTCGCCGGAGGAGGTCGCCGAGATCGGCAGCCTGACCCAGATCGCCATGGGCGTGCTCACGGCGGTCTCCCACTGCGACGGCTTCAACATCGGAATGAACCAGGGCCGGATCGCGGGTGCGGGCATCGCCGGGCATCTGCACCAGCACATCGTTCCGCGGTGGGCGCTCGACTCGAATTTCTTCCCGATCATCGCCGGAACCAAGGCCATTCCCCGGCTTCTGGGCGATGTGCGCCGAGAAGTGGCAGGCGGCTGGCCCCAAGATGGCAACTAGCCGTATATACCTCTTCACCGGCACCCGCCGGGCGCGTCCGACCACACCCAAGGAATAGAATCAAAGCTATGACTGAAACCACTTCCGCCTTTGGTTCGAGCCGCGTCAAGCGCGGACTCGCCGACATGATGAAGGGCGGCGTCATCATGGACGTCGTCAACGCCGAACAGGCGCGCATCGCAGAGGATGCCGGCGCCGTCGCCGTCATGGCCCTCGAGCGAGTGCCGGCCGACATCCGTTCCCAGGGCGGTGTCGCCCGGATGAGCGACCCCGACCTGATCGACAGCATCATCGCCGAGGTCTCCATCCCGGTCATGGCCAAGGCGCGCATCGGCCACTTCGTCGAAGCGCAGATTCTGCAGGCCCTGAACGTCGACTACATCGACGAGTCCGAGGTGCTGAGCCCCGCCGACTACGTCAACCACATCGACAAGTGGAACTTCACCGTTCCCTTCGTCTGTGGCGCCACGAACCTGGGGGAGGCGCTGCGCCGCATCACCGAGGGCGCAGCCATGATCAGGTCCAAGGGCGAGGCCGGCACCGGCGACGTCTCCGAGGCCATGAAGCACATCCGCACCATCAAGGGTGAGATCGCTCGACTGTCCTCGCTGAGCAAGGACGAGCTGTACGTCGCCGCCAAGGAACTCCAGGCGCCCTACGAGCTCGTCGCCGAGATCGCCATCACCGGCAAGCTCCCCGTCGTCTTGTTCGTCGCCGGCGGCGTGGCCACCCCGGCCGACGCGGCTCTGATGATGCAGATGGGCGCTGACGGTGTGTTCGTCGGCTCGGGCATCTTCAAGTCCGGCAACCCGCAGGCGCGTGCGAACGCCATCGTCAAGGCCGTCACCTTCTACGACGACCCCAGCGTCATCGCCGCCGTGTCGCGCGGACTGGGCGAGGCCATGGTCGGCATCAACGTGTCCGACCTGGCCGCCCCGCACCGCCTCTCCGAGCGCGGCTGGTAGTCACTCGTCCGTGAGCGTTGGAGTTCTCGCCCTTCAGGGTGATTTTCGGGAGCATGCCGAGGTTCTTCGGTCCCTCGGCGCCGACGTCGAACTCGTTCGCCGCCCGGAGGAACTGGCCCGCATCAGCGGACTGGTGATTCCGGGCGGCGAATCCAGCGTGATGGACAAACTGGCTCGCGCGTTCGGGCTGGCCGGACCGCTCTCCGCCGCCGTGCGAGGCGGGCTGCCCGTCTACGGAACCTGCGCCGGGCTGATCATGCTCGCCGACACCGTCATCGACGGAATCGCCGGTCAACAGAGCATCGGCGGGTTCGACATCAGTGTGCGGCGGAATGCCTTCGGTTCCCAGACGCTCTCGTTCGAGACCGACCTCGACGTGCCGGTGCTCGGCGACACTCCCGTGCACGCCGTGTTCATCCGGGCCCCGGTCGTGCAGACCGTGGGGCCGCGGGCGCACGCCCTGGCCACGCTCGCCGACGGCCGCTGCGTCGCCGTGGAACAGGGCAACCTGCTCGGTACGTCCTTCCACCCCGAGATCACGGGGGAGCACCGTTTCCACGAGTACTTCCTCGGCAAGGTGGCCGCGGCCGGTTTTCACGGCTAGAGTCCCCACATGACCCGGTCGGTGGCCCTCCTGCGCGGCATCAACGTCAACGGCATCAACATCGGGATGGCGGCCCTGCAATCCGTGTTCCGGGACCTCGGCTACACCCAGGTCAGCACCGTGCTGGCCAGCGGCAACGTACTGTTCACAACGAGCGAGACGGATGCCGCGGCAACGAAGTCCCGGATCGAGCGGGCGCTCTCCGACACCTTCGGCTACCAGGCCTGGATCGTGCTCGCCGACGCCGAGTCGCTCGCCGGCGTGGTGCGGGCGTTCCCGTTCGACGCGGACCGCGACGGGTGGCATCCGTACGTCGTGTTCGGGTCCGACCCGTCCGTGTTGGAGGAACTCAGCGACGCGGCCGGCCAGCCGGACCCCGACACGGAACAGGTCAGGACGGGCGCCGGGGTGTTGTACTGGCAGGTGCGGCGCTCGGTCGGCGTCAACAGCCCGTTCAGCAAGCTGAGCGGCAGGGCCAGATATCGGGCCACCACCACGACACGCAACCTGCGCACTCTCCAGAAGATCCTCGACCGGCCCCCGGGCGCGTGAAGCCTGTCCCCTCGGGCACCGCGGGTTAGAATGGGGGGCACCTTCGGGTGCGACGACCAGCGTAAGACCAGCGCACAAGCAGCGCCTGAGCAGAGCAGTGCCTCAGCAGCAGTGACGCAGCGGGCAGCACCACACACCATTCGAGAGCCAAGCGAGACAGCGGGAGATTCATGTCCGGACATTCCAAGTGGGCGACAACGAAGCACCAGAAGGCGGTCACCGACTCTCGTCGGGCCAAGGCCTTCGCCAAGCTGATCAAGAACATCGAAGTGGCGGCCCGCATGGGCGGTGCCGACCTCTCGGGAAACCCGACCCTGGTCGATGCGATCCAGAAGGCCAAGAAGACCTCCGTCCCCAACGACAACATCGACCGCGCCGTCAAGCGCGGCGCGGGTCTCGCTGGTGAGGTCGTCGATTACACGACCATCATGTACGAGGGCTACGCCGCGCACGGCGTCGCGATCATGATCGAATGTCTGACCGACAACAAGAACCGTGCCGCCGCGGAGGTGCGCACGATCGTCTCCCGCAACGGCGGCAACATGGCCGATCCCGGCAGCGTGGCCTACAACTTCCACCGCAAGGGCATCGTCGTGGTGCCCAAGGGCAACAACGTCACCGAAGACGACGTGCTCGCGGCCGTGCTCGACGCCGGTGCCGAAGAGGTCGTCGACGACGGGGATAAGTTCGAGGTCTTCAGCGAGGCGCACGACCTCGTCGCCACCCGCACCGCCCTCCAGGCTGCCGGGATCGACTACGACTCGGCCGACATCGCGTTCGTGCCCCAGCTCAAGATCGAGGTCGACGCCGACACCGCCCGCAAGGTGTTCAAACTGATCGACGCGCTCGAGGAGCTCGACGACGTGCAGAACATCTACAGCAACTACGACGTGTCGCCCGAAGTCATCGCGGAGCTCCAGGCCGAAGCCGAGTAGAGGACGTGTCAGTCCGGGTACTGGGAATCGATCCCGGGCTGACCCGTTGCGGTGTGGGCGTGGTCGACGTCAACCCCAACCGCACCGCGACCCTCGTCGACGTGGCCGTGCTCCGGAGCGCGGCCGGCCTTCCGCTCGAACAGAGGCTCCTGCTGATCAGCCAAGGGCTCGAGGAACTACTCGACCGGCACCAGCCCGAGTTTGTCGCCATTGAGCGGGTCTTCGCCCAGAACAACGTGAGCACGGTCATGGGCACGGCTCAGATCAGCGGTGTTGCCCTGCTCCTCGCGGCCCAGCGCGGCCTGACCGTCACACTGCACACGCCCAGCGAGGTCAAAGCCGCGATCACCGGCTACGGCTCCGCCGACAAGGCGCAGGTCGGCACGATGGTCGCCCGGGTGCTGGGCCTGGCCGAGGTGCCCAAGCCGGCGGATGCCGCCGACGCGCTGGCCATCGCCATCTGCCACGCCTGGCGTACCGGGGCATCCGGAGGCACCCTTCCGACCGGCGCCGCAGTGGCGCCCGGCACGCTGACCCCGGCCCAGAAGGCATGGCGCGCCGCCGAGCGCGGCTCCGTGTCGCCGGCGCCCCGTAGTCTGAAGCGGTGATTGCATCCGTACGTGGCCTCGTCCTGTCTGCCCTGGGTTCCACGGCCGTGCTCGAGGTCGGGGGAGTGGGGCTGGCCCTGCAGGTCACCCCGGCGACCGCGCTGACGCTCCGGGTCGGCGCCGAGGCCCGGCTCTCGACCACGCTGATCGTGCGGGAAGACTCGCTGACGCTCTACGGTTTTCCGGACTCCGACGAACTCGAGGTGTTCGAGTTGCTGGTCGGGGTGACCGGGGTCGGACCGAAATCTGCCCTCGGAGTGCTCGCCGTTCTCAGCCCGAACCAGGTCGCGCAGGCGGTCGCATCCGAGGATGACGCCGCCTTCCGCAAGGTCAGCGGGATCGGCCCCAAGACAGCCAAGCTGATCGTGCTCTCCCTGGCCGGCAAGGTCTTCGTCACGACGTCCGTGGCCGCCTCCGCCCGCCCCGCCCCCACGAGCGCCTCCACGAACGTGCAGGCGGCCCTGATCGGGCTCGGCTGGTCGGAGCGGGTGGCGGCTCAGGCGGTCGAGGAGACCCTCGCCGACGCGGCCGATCCTGAGCAGGTCGGAGTGGCCAGTCTCCTCCGGTTGGTCCTGGCCCGGCTCGGCCCGGCCCAGCAGGCCTCGGAGCGTCGCTCATGACGCCCGAACAGGGCCTCGCCGGCGGCCCGGGGGCCGACCTGACCAATCCCGTGCTGGAAGGCGACGCGGAACTCGCGTTCGAGGGAGCCCTCAGGCCTCGCAGCCTGACGGAGTTCGTCGGTCAGCAGAAGGTGCGCAAGCAGCTCCAGCTGCTCCTGACGGCAGCGACGATGCAGGCCCGCACGCCAGACCACATCCTGCTGGCCGGGCCGCCCGGCCTGGGCAAGACCACACTCGCCATGATCATCGCCTACGAGGGCAACCGACCGCTGCGGATGTCCAGCGGCCCGGCGATCCAGCACGCGGGCGATCTGGCCGCCGTGCTTTCCTCCCTGATCCCCGGCGAGGTTCTCTTCATCGACGAGATCCACCGGATGGCCCGCTCGGCCGAGGAGATGCTCTACCTGGCGATGGAGGACTTCCGCATCGACATCATGGTGGGCAAGGGAGCTGGCGCCACCTCGGTACCGCTCGAACTCGCCCCGTTCACCCTGGTGGGAGCCACAACCCGGTCCGGGCTGCTGCCGAACCCGCTTCGGGACCGATTCGGTTTCACCGCCCACCTCGAGTTCTACGCAGACCACGAGCTCGAGGAGGTACTGGCGCGCGCCGCCACGCTGATCGACCTCACGATCGACCGGGCGGCCCTGGCCGAAATCGCAGGGCGGTGCCGCGGCACGCCGAGAATCGCGAATCGGCTGCTCCGGCGGGTACGGGACTATGCGCTGGTGCACGGGGGAGGGGCCGACCTGGCCGCGGTCCATGCGGCCCTCGAGCTCTACGACGTTGATGCGATCGGGCTCGATCGGCTCGACCGGGAGGTGATGCGCATCATCCTGACCCGTTTTGGGGGTGGGCCGGTTGGTCTCAACACCCTGGCGGTTTCCGTGGGAGAAGAGTCAGAGACGATCGAAGCGGTCGTGGAGCCGTTCCTGGTGAGGATAGGATTCCTCACGCGTACCCCGCGAGGGCGCGTGGCAACTCCAGCAGCGTGGCGGCATTTCGACCTCGCGAGCCCGCAGGGCGGTTCTCCGCAGGTCCCCTAACCTCGATGGCCTATAATTCGAGTTGGTTCGTAACGAATCAGACGCACAAGCTTCGGCCATCGCGCCGCAATCGGAAGGTTTCACAGTTTTATGGATCCGTTGACTCTCGTCATGCTCGTCGTTCTCGCGGCGCTCGTGTTCTTCATGTTCCGCAACAGCCGCAAGCGCCAGAAGGACCAGGCCGCACTGCAGTCGCAGATGGTTGCCGGCGCCGAGGTCATGACCAACTTCGGCATGTACGGAACCATCCTCTCGATCGACGAGGAAGCGAACAAGGTCGCCCTCGAGATCGCGCCGGGAACCGTCGTGCAGCTGCACCGCCAGACCATCGCCCGCGTCGTCGAACCCACGGTGGCCGAGGCCGAGGAGGCACCCGTTGCCGAACCGAACCAGGACTCCGCCGCTGTCATTAATGAACCCGAGTTCGGTCAGCGAGTCGCTGACGCAGGCACCGACGAAGAACCCAAAAAGGGCGACGCGTAACCAATCCCACTCACATGCCCGCGCCCTCTCGGCGCGGGCATGAGCATAGAAAGCTGAGTTCACAGGTGGCAAAGTCGTCTCCGGCCAAAAAGGCCTGGCGTTCCCTCACGTGGCTGGGTGTGATCATCGTCGGTCTGATCGCTCTCAACACCGCCGGGGTCCTCACCGGCGGCGGTTCCTGGACGCCCAAGCTGGCCCTCGACCTCGAGGGTGGCACGCAGATCATCCTCGCGCCGAAACTCGAATCCGGTCAGTCCGTTTCCGCTGAACAGCTGGACAATGCCGTGTCGATCATCCGGCAGCGGGTTGACGCCTCAGGCGTCTCCGAGGCGGAGATCAACACCCAGGGCGGGCAGAACATCGTGGTGTCGATCCCGGGCATCCCCGACGACGCGACGATCAACCGGATCGAATCCTCAGCCAAGCTCGAATTCCGCCCCGTCCTCGTCGCCGCCGCACCCTCGCAGGCGAGCGTTGGAGCAGACGGCAAGCCGACGCCGACCCCGACTCCCGACCCGAATCTGCCAAGCACGCCGGCGGTTCAGCCCACCGACGCCAGCGACCCGAACTGGATCACCCCGGCGCTCCAGGCCCAGTACGACGCGTTCGACTGCAGCAAGCTGGACACCAGCAACGTGGCGCCGGCCGACAAGCCCCTCGTCACCTGTGAGACCGACGGATCGGTCAAGTACATCCTCGGCCCCGTCGAAGTCAGCGGTGAGAACGTCTCGGACGCCACGAGCGGCCAGGAAACGAACCAGAGCGGCGCGACCACCGGCCAGTGGGTCGTCAACATGAAGTTCGACAAGACGGGGACCAAGGCCTTCGCCGACGTCAGCACCCGGCTGAACGGCCTCAAGGGCGTGCAGAACCAGTTCGCCATCGTTCTCGACGGCCAGGTCATCTCCGCCCCCCGCACGAACGCGGCGATCACCGACGGAAACGCCCAGATCAGCGGAAACTTCACGAAGGACTCGTCCAAGGTCCTCGCCGACCAGCTCAAGTTCGGCGCACTGCCGATCAGCTTCACGGTGCAGAGCCAGGACACCATTTCCGCGACGCTCGGCTCCTCCCAGCTCCTCGGCGGTCTGATCGCCGGCCTGATCGGCCTGATCCTTGTCGTCATCTACTCGCTTCTCCAGTACCGGTTGCTGGGCGTCGTGACGATCGCCTCCCTGACGGTCGCGGCATTGATCACCTACCTGATCATCACGATCCTGTCCTGGCGGGAGGGGTACCGTTTGTCCCTCGCCGGTGTCGCCGGGTTGATCGTGGCCATCGGCATCACCGCCGACTCCTTCATCGTCTACTTCGAGCGGGTGCGCGACGAGCTGCGGGACGGCCGCGGACTCGAGTCGGCCGTGGAAGCGGGCTGGAAGCGGGCCCTGCGAACCATCCTCGCCTCGGACGGCGTGAACTTCCTCGCCGCCGGCGTGCTCTTCATCGTGGCGGTCGGCAACGTCAAGGGCTTCGCCCTGACCCTCGGCCTCACCACGATCGTCGACGTCGTCGTCGTCATGCTCTTCACCCACCCGATGCTCCAGCTGCTGGCCCAGACCCGGTTCTTCAACGAGGGGCACCGCTTCAGCGGACTCGACCCTCGGGCGCTGGGTGCCACCTATCGCGGGCGGGCCAAGTTCCGGCCGTCGCAGCAGCTCGCGTCCGGCAAGCTGTCCTCGGCCAGTAAAGAGGCCGCCAAACGTCAAACGATCGCCGAGCGCAAAGCGCAGGAGCTCGTCGGTTCCAGCACCGATCGCTCTTCGAACGGGAAGGATTCCTAATGGCCAGCTTCTCCCAGTTCGGCAATGACCTGCACACCGGCCAGCGATCGTTCAACATCATCGGTCGGCGCAACACGTGGTACGTCGTTGCGTGCGTCATGATCCTGATCGCCCTGGTCGTTCCCCAGCTCCGCGGCGGTTTCGTCTTCGGTATCGAGTTCACCGGCGGATCCGAGTTCGTGGTTTCCGACGTGCCGAAGCAGGATCAGGCCACGGCGGCTGAGGCCGTGAACACCGTGGTGCCCTCCGCGGTTCCCAAGGTGTCCAACGTCGGCAGCTCCGGCATCCGAGTGCAGACCGATCAGCTCAGCGCCCAGGAGAGTCGCGATGTGCGCGCCGCCCTGGCCGACTCGTACTCGGTCCCGAAGGACCAGGTCACCGCATCCTTCATCGGCCCGTCGTGGGGTGCCGACATCACCGGGCAGGCCCTGCGGGGGCTGGCGATCTTCCTCGTCCTCGCGGGGATCGGCATGGCGCTCTACTTCCGCACCTGGAAGATGGCGGCGGCGGCCATGATCGCGCTGCTGCACGACCTCGTGATCACCGCCGGGTTCTACGGCATCACCGGGTTCGAGATCACCCCGGCGGCCGTGATCGGCTTCCTGACCATCCTCGGCTACTCGCTGTATGACACCGTCGTGGTGTTCGACAAGATCCGCGAGAACACGGCCGCGGATGTCACGGATTCGCGCCGCACCTTTGGGGAATCGGTGAACCTGGCCGTCAACCAGACCCTGGTGCGTTCAATCAACACGTCCGTCGTCGCCGTGCTGCCGGTCGGTTCGATCCTGTTCATCGGCGCCCTGGTGCTGGGTGCCGGCACCCTGCGCGACATCTCGCTGGCGCTTCTGATCGGAATCATCGCGGGGGCATACTCGACGATCTTCATCGCGTCTCCCCTCTACGCGCAGCTGCGCTCGGCCGAGCCGGAGATCCGCAAGCGGGACCTGAAGGTGCTGGCCCTCCGCGCGAAGGCCGATGCGTCGACGAAGACCGCCGAGAAGATCACGGCTTAGCGTTCTGTCGCTGTTCCCGCCCGTGGTATCAGATTCGAGTGGGTAACAGCCATAATTGTGGTGAGGGATGGAGGTGACGGATGACCGATCTGACGTCTCCTCCTGCCGTCCCGGGGCAGGTGCCGCCCGCGTCCCTGCGCCGCCTCGTGCCGCGCATCTTCTCTCGGGCGCAACCGGTCGGGGCCGTCGACACCCTGCTCAAGACGGTCCGGATGCATCACCCGAAGGTCGATCTATCGATCGTCGAGCGCGCCTACACCACGGCCGAACGGGCGCACGAGGGGCAATTCCGGCGCAGCGGTGAGCCCTACATCACCCACCCGGTCGCGGTCTCCCAGATCCTCGCCGACCTCGGCATCGGGCCGAAGACGGTCGCCGCCGCCCTCCTGCACGACACCGTCGAGGACACCGAGTACACGCTCGATCAGCTGCGGAGCGATTTCGGCGACGAGATCACCATGCTCGTCGACGGTGTGACCAAACTCGACAAGGTCAAGTACGGCGACAGCACGCAGGCCGAGACCGTGCGCAAGATGATCGTGGCGATGTCGAAGGACATCCGCGTGCTGATCATCAAGCTCGCGGACCGGCTGCACAACGCCCGCACCTGGGGTTTCGTGCCGGCGGAATCAGCCGTGCGCAAGGCCACCGAGACCCTTGAGATCTATGCCCCGCTCGCGCACCGACTGGGAATCCAGACCATCAAGTGGGAACTGGAAGACCTCTCGTTCGCGGTGCTCTACCCCAAGCTCTACGCCGAAATCGACAGCCTCGTCAAACAACGCACCCCGCAGCGCGAAGAATTCGTGCAGCATGTCATCGACTCCATCGTCGATGACCTGAAGGCGGCGCGGATCCGGGGGAAGGTGGCCGGCCGGCCCAAGCAGTACTACTCGATCTACCAGAAGATGGTCGTTCGTGGGCGGGAGTTCGACGAGATCTACGACCTGGTCGGCATCCGGGTGCTCGTCAACTCCGTTCGCGACTGCTATGCCGTTCTCGGGGCCATCCACGCGCGCTGGACCCCACTGCCGGGCCGGTTCAAGGACTACATCGCCACCCCCAAGTTCAACCTCTACCAGTCGTTGCACACGACGGTCCTCGGCCCGAGTGGTCGAGCGGTGGAAATCCAGATCCGCACCCAGGAGATGCACCAGCGCGCCGAGTTCGGTGTGGCCTCGCACTGGAAGTACAAGGAACAGACGACCGGGAAGAGTTCCGGCCCGGGCCCGCAGAGCGACACCGACATGGCGTGGCTGGCGCACATCTCCGATTGGCAGGCCGAGACGGCAGACCCGGGGGAGTTCCTCGACTCGCTCCGCTACGAAATCGGCGCCAAAGAGGTGTACGTCTTCACACCCAAGGGCCGCGTGATCGGCCTGCCCGCTGATGCCACGCCGGTGGACTTCGCCTATGCCGTGCACACTGAGGTCGGCCACCGCACGATGGGTGCCAAGGTCAACGGGCGTCTCGTGCCCCTGGAAAGCCCGCTGATCACCGGTGACGTCGTGGAGGTCTTCACGTCGAAGAACCCCGACTCCGGTCCCAGCAAGGACTGGCTGAACTTCGTCAAGAGCCCACGGGCGCGCAATAAGATCCGCCAGTGGTTCACCAAGGAACGTCGGGAGGAGGCGATCGAGCAGGGCCGGGACGCGATCGCCCGCGCCATGCGCAAGCAGAACCTCCCGCTGCAGAAGCTGATGAACCAGGACTCTTTCGCTGAGGTGGCCGCGGTGATGAAGTACGAGGACGTCTCCGCCCTCTATGCGGCCGTCGGCGAAGGGCATGTGTCCACGCAGTCCGTGCTGGAGAAGGTCGTGGCGACGCTGCAGAGCGTCGAGGAGAGCGATGCCACCGATCTCCCGTTCGCCCCGAACGGGCGCACGCAGACGCTCCGGAACAGTGATTCGGGCATCCTGGTGCGGGGGGCCCCCGACATCCTGGTCAAACTCGCCCGCTGCTGTACCCCCGTGCCGGGCGACAAGGTCGTCGGATTCATCACCCGCGGTGCCGGCGTGTCCGTGCACCAGGCGACCTGCCGCAATGTGCAGTCCCTGCTCAAGGAACCGGAGCGCATGATCGACGTCGACTGGGCGCCGACCTCCAAGAGCCTGTTCCTGGTCCAGATCCAGATCGAGGCCCTGGACCGGTCCGGGCTGCTCTCGGATGTCACCCGGGTGCTGTCCGAGCACCACGTCAACATCCTTTCCGCCACGGTGCACACCTCCTCCGACCGCCTGGCGATCAGCCGGTTCGTGTTCGAGATGGGGGACACCACGCACCTCGACCGGGTGCTCAATGCCGTTCGCCGGATCGACGCCGTGTACGACGTGTACCGCGTCAACGACGGCTAGTCCGGTCCGCTCCGCACTACTCCGGGGCAATCCGGGGCCGGGGTGCCTGCTGCGGCGACGCGTCGTCCAGCAGCGCGTCGTTCAGCACTGCGGCTTCCATGAGGGCCTGCGCTTCGTCCAGCCGGGCCAGGGCCTGAACCTTGAACGGCAGGTTGGCACCCGTGCACAGGCGCCGGGCCGGTTCGACGCTGGTGTGGCCGGCGAACCGCAGGAGTGCTGCGATCAGGGGCACGAGCGCTCCCCGCTGCAGCGGATGCATGTCGGCGTCCGCACCCGGAGCCGCCTCCGTGTTCCACCGTGCCAGGTCGACGCAGGTGCGAAGCGGGAGAGTGACCCGCAGGCCGGAAATCGTCTGCACCTGGTCGGGGGCGCACCTGACCTCACGGATCCGCAGCCTGGGGGAGGGAACGAGATGCACCCGTGCTGACACGTTGACGCAGAACTGGTGTTGGCCCGGCTCGGGCGCCAGACCGTAGATCCACACGGCAGTCAGCCGCTCCGCGATGGCTCGCGGGGACACGAGCAGGCCCGCCGCGCGGGCCCGGCTCGGGCAGTCGTCGAGTTCGTCGACCGGGCACCAGAAATCACCCAGGGAGAAGACCTCCCCGTCGAGTCGCGCGCTGCACAGTTCAGCGAGGGGGAGGTCCCGGGGGGAAAGCACCGGCTGCAATCGCGAGTTCATGGGACCAGCGTGCGGCCCGGTCGAGGCGTGCAGATACCAGAACGGGGATCTGTGGACAGATCCCCGTTCCCACTCCTGTTGACGAACAGGACCGCGCGCGCCGGCTACTGGCCGATGGCCTTCAACCACGCCTTGCGGGTCTCCAGGGCCTCGGTCGCCTGGGCGATCGCGGCGGCGTCCTTGCCGGCCTGGGCCTCGGCCAGTTCGGCCTCGAGCTTCGCGATGGCGTCGTGCAGCTGACCGGCCATCCCCTCGGCCCGCGCCTTGGTCTCCGGGTTGTTGCGCTTCCAGTGGTCGTCGTCCAGCTTGCGGACGGCGGCCTCGACCTTGCGCATGCGGTCCTCAATCGGCTTGACGGAATCGCGCGGCACCTTGCCGATCGCATCCCACCGGCGCTGGACCTGGCTCAGGGCGGTGCGGGCCTTGGTGCGGTCCGTTTCGGTCAGCAGCAGTTCGGCTTCGGTGAGCAACTCGAGCTTCTGCTCCAGGTTGCCGGCGAACTCCTCGTTGTCCTGCGCGTCGATTTCCGACTTTACGGAGTACAGCACGTCACCGGCAGCCTTGAACTTGGCCCACATGGCGTCGTCCTGCTTCTTGCCGCTGCGGCCGGCCAGCTTCCACTCGTCGAGCAGGTTGCGGTAGACGGGGATGCCGTCCGCGCCCTTGGGTGCGAGGGCTTCGGCCTGCTCGATCAGGTGCTGCTTACGGTTGCGGACGTCCTTGTGGGCGCTGTCCAACTCGGCGAAGAACGCCTTGCGGTTCTGCTCGATCGTGGTGCGGGCGGCCCGGAATCGCTTCCACAGGTCGTTGGCCTCGCCCTTGGGGATGCGCGGGGCGTCGTGCTGGTGCGCCTGCCACTTGGCGAAGAGCGCCTCGAGGGCGGCGCTGGTCTGCTTCCACTGCGTTTTGGCCGGGTCTTCGGCCGCGAGAGCCTCGGCTTCGGCGACGATGGCCGCGCGCTCGGCGATGGCGGCGACGGCCGCGGCCTTCGACTCGGCGCTCTGCTGCTCCGTGAGCTCGCTCACCGCACCGCCGAGTGCGCCGAGGCGGGTTGCCAGCGCGGCCAGGTTGCCCACGGCGTTGGCGTTGGCCACCGTCTCGGTCAGGTGCGCGACGGACTTCGCGATGTCGGCGGCGGGAGCGCCACCCTTTGCACGCTGTTCCAGCAGCGTGACCTGACCGTTGAGTTCAACGTATTTGCGTTCGAAGTAGGCCAGTGCCTCTTCCGGCGTCGCGTCGGGATACTGCCCCACGGCGCGTTCGCCGGTCGCTTCGCGCACGTAAACCGTGCCGGTTTCGTCTACGCGACCCCATGGTTGCTGATCTGTCGTAGTCAAGAGCCTCACCTTAATGATGTCGTCGGGCGCTCACGAAGGAGCCAATACTGCGTCAAGCCTATTGCAAGGCTGCGCATCGTTTGCGTGATTCTACTGAACTGATACCTGAGTGATGGTTGTGGGCACCACGGGAGCGCCACCCGTGGAGCCGCCGGTGACCCCGGCATCCGTGATCTGGCCCTTGATCTGGTCAAGTCCGCTGGTGACCTTGCCCAGCACGGTGTACCCGCCGGCCGCGTCGGCGGGGATGGTGGTGTCGTCGTAGACGATGAAGAACTGGCTGCCCATGCTGTACCCGTTGCCGCCCTGGCGGGCCATGGCCAGGGTGCCGGCCGGGTACACATTGTCGGCGGGGGCGTTCTCGACCGGGCCGTAGCTGTAACCGGGTCCGCCGGCGCCGGTGCCCTCGGGATCGCCGCACTGCAGCACGAAGAAGCCGCCGGTGGTCAAGCGGTGGCAGGACAGGTCCTGGTAGAAGCCGGAATTGATCAGGCTGACCGCGGACGACACGGCCTGCGGTGCGAGGGCACCGTCGAGTTCGATCTTCAGCGGGATGCCGTTCAGAGCCATCGTGCCCGTCCAGGTGCGGCCTTCGGCCAGGCTGCTGGGCGGAACGTCACCCGAGTTCGCGCCGGCCGCCGCCGTTTCGCTGGCCGACGGGGTGGGGGTGCCCGAGGCCGAGGGGGCATTTCCGGGGCCGCCGGTGAAGAAGGCCACCTGAGCTCCCACGGTGAGGGCCAGCACGGCGATCACGGCGAGGCCGGCCAAGACGTTGTCCCGCACACGGCGCTTCTGCTGGTGCTCGTGCACCGCCCGCCGGGCCTGGAAAGCGCGAACGCGCACGCGCGCCTCGCGGGCTTCGCGGTCTTGTTTCTTGTTCGGTACCACGTCGTATCCTCCAGGGGGCCACACACAGCCAGATCACGCAGGGACGGCCCCGGCGCGACTGGCGCCCGAACCTCGTTGAACTCTACGCAACCGGGTCAGTCCAGCCAAACAGGGGCGCGGCTCAGAATCCGGCCCTGTTCGCCCGGTCACCGGCACAAACTACGCTGGAGGGATGGAGGATGTTCAACCGGGACTGCGCAGCGGCGCCACGCCCCTCGCCGTGCGGATGCGCCCGAAGAGCCTGGACGAGGTTGCCGGCCAGAAGCACCTGTTGACCCCCGGCTCGCCGCTCGTGAGTCTGGCCAGCGACAAGACGGGGGAGCAGGGTGCCGTGTCCGTCATCCTCTGGGGGCCGCCGGGGACCGGCAAGACCACCCTCGCCCAGGCCATCGCGCACAGCTCCGGGCGTCGGTTCGTGGAGTTGTCCGCCGTGTCGGCCGGCGTACGTGACGTGCGTCAGGTGATGGAGGAGGCGCGCACGAGCCGCGACCTCTATGGGCTCTCCACCGTCCTGTTCCTCGACGAGATCCACCGGTTCAGCAAGGCCCAACAGGATGCCCTGCTGCCCGGGGTGGAGAACGGCGTCATCATCCTGGTGGCCGCGACCACGGAGAACCCGTCCTTCTCGGTCATCTCCCCGCTCCTGTCGCGGTCCCTGCTGCTGACCCTGGAGACCCTCAGCGACGAAGACCTCGGCATCGTCGTCGACCGTGCCGTGGTCGAGCCGCGCGGCCTCGCGGACCGGTTCGTTCTCGACCCTGAGGCCCGGGCCGCGATCATCCGGCTGGCGTCGGGGGATGCCCGCCGGGCGCTCACCGCGCTGGAGGCCGCATCCGTCTCGGCCGCGTCGTCGGTTCTGCCCGGAGCATCCGAACCGGGCTCGGACACCAAGCCGGTCATCACCACCGAAATCGTCGCCCTCGCGGTGGACCGGGCGTTGCTGCGCTACGACCGCAACGGAGACGAGCACTATGACGTCATCAGCGCGTTCATCAAGTCCGTCCGCGGTTCGGATGTCGACGCGTCGCTGCACTACCTGGCCCGTATGATCGAGGCCGGTGAAGACCCCCGCTTCATCTGCCGACGCATCATCGTCCTGGCGTCGGAGGACATCGGCATGGCCGACCCGCAGTCCCTGCTGATCGCCATCGCCGCCGCCGATGCCGTGCAGTACATCGGGATGCCGGAGGGGCGCATCCCGCTCGCCCAGGCAGTCGTGCACCTGGCCACCGCTCCGAAGTCCAACGCTTCCTACCTGGCCCTGGACAGGGCCTTCGCCGATGTTCGGGCCGGCAAGACCGGCCGTGTGCCCAGGCACTTGCGCGACGCGCACTATCCCGGGGCCAAACGGCTCGGCCACGGGAAGGGCTACAAATATCCGCACGACGACGTCCTCGGCGTGCTGGCCCAGCAATACCCGCCGGACGAGATCGCCGATGTGCGGTACTACGAGCCGACCGAGCACGGCAACGAGCGCGACGTCTCAGCCCGGCTCGCCAAGCTGCGCAAGATCATCCGCGCCCGCTAGCTCGCGGTGCACTGCGTGCCGCCGAGCCGGCCTGGCCGCAGCGCCCATGTGATAGCCTGAACGGGCCTACAACTGGAACGGTATGCGGCTGCGTCCGTTTCCAGACTTGGATGGGTTTCGCTCTGTAGCCGGGCGTCCCGTGGCAAACACCCCTCTGAACTCCCATGACGCTGTGCCTGTGCTGTTCAACCCGCGCTGTTCAACCTGTGTTGTTCAACCTGTGCTGTTCAACCCGCGCTGTTCAACCCGCCGGCCGGCGCCCTGGTTTCCCCTGTTTGCAGTTCCATCGAAAGGACACCGTGTCTACCAAGTCACGTACCCGCAGTAAGACCCGCCTCTCGCGGGCCCTGGGCATCGCCCTGACCCCGAAGGCCGCTCGCTACCTGGAGAAGCGTCCTTACGCACCGGGCGAGCACGGTCGCACCAAGCGCAAGACCGACTCCGACTACGCCGTTCGCCTGCGCGAAAAGCAGCGCTTACGCGCCCAGTACGGCATCCGCGAGGCCCAGCTGAAGATCGCGTTCGAGGAAGCTCGCCGCGCTCAGGGACTGACCGGTGAGAACCTGGTCGAGATCCTCGAGACCCGTCTTGACGCTCTTCTCGTGCGCTCGGCAATCGCCCGCACCACCGCCCAGGCCCGTCAGATGATTGTGCACCGTCACATCCTCATCGACGGCCAGCTGGTTGACCGCCCCTCCTTCCGCGTGAAGCCGGGTCAGCTCATCCACGTCAAGCCCAAGAGCGAGGGCATGGAGCCGTTCCAGGTTGCAGCCGCCGGCGGTCACGTCGACGTTCTGCCGAAGCTCCCGCCGTACCTCGAGGTCGAGATCGACAAGCTGCAGGCCCGCCTCGTGCGTCGCCCCAAGCGCATCGAAATCCCGGTGACCTGTGAAGTCCAGCTCGTCGTCGAGTACTACGCGGCCCGCTAGGTTCATTTTCACCTGCGCCGCCGTCAGGCAGCTCATCTGAACTACGCTGGAGAGCGGATCACCCCTGGGGTGGTCCGCTCTTTGCGTTCTCTGCACGCCGAATTTCGGTGCATGCCGATCGAGGAATGGGTGGTTGGTCAATGTCAGGTGCAGATATCGTCGGTCTTGTCTTTGCGGGTGGGTTTGCGGTCCTGGTCATCTTCCTGGCCGTTCCGTTGTTCAAACTGGGGCGCGTTTTCGACGAGACGACCCTGGCCATCCGGGACCTGAGCCACAATGTGACGCCCTTGCTCGAGGAATCCACGAAGACGCTGCAGGAGACCAACTCCCAGCTCGCCCGGGTGGATACCATCACGAAGAATGTGGCGGATGTCACGGGCAACGTCTCCGCGATGGTGGCCCTGGTCGCCGCGACCGTCGGTGGTCCGCTGGTCAAGCTCGCCGGCTCCACCGCCGGTGTGCGCGCCGCCCTCGGGGCCGGCCGCCCGGCCGTCACCCGCCGCCGGCGCAGGTAGTCGGGTACTCTGGAAAGAAGCCGGTCGAGTCTCGGATTCGCCGGCCAGAACCGCGTTCGTGCAGTTCACGCGAGCTGCACACGCGTCCCCAGCACCACTCAGGGTCTCCACACACGTCAGGGAGCATTTGTCATGAAGAACTTCATCTGGTTTGTCGTCGGTGTGGTCACCGGGCTCCTCGTCGCCCGGGAAGCCGGCAAGACGCGGCAGGGCAAACAGTTCTTTGCCGATCTCGACACTAAGGCGCGCGAGTTCGGTGAGGCCATCTCGGACGGTTACCGCAAGCGCGAGGCCGAGCTGAGGGACGCCATCGGTGACATCGCGTCGGACACCGAAGACGTGGTCGGCAAGCTCACCACGCCGTAAATATCCATCTCTTTCCCGCTACAACGAACTACGGAACACATGCAGACTGCTGAAATTCGCGGGCGCTGGCTCGACTTCTTTGCGGATCGTGGGCACACCGTTGTCCCGTCCGCGTCGCTCGTCAGTGACGACCCCACTCTCCTCTTCACGGTTGCCGGAATGGTTCCGTTCGTGCCCTACCTGACCGGCCTCGTGCCGGCCCCGTACCCCCGGGCCACGAGTGTGCAGAAATGCATCCGCACCAACGACATCGAAGAGGTCGGCAAGACCCCTCGACACGGCACGTTCTTCCAGATGAATGGGAACTTCTCGTTCGGTGACTACTTCAAGGAAGAAGCCATCGGCTACGCCTGGGAGCTCCTGACCACGTCTGAAGGCGATGGCGGCTACGGTTTCGCGGAGAAGGATCTCTGGGTCACGGTCTACGAGGATGATGACGAGGCCTTCCGCTATTGGCGTGCCCTCGGGCTGCCGGAAAACCGGATCCAGCGTTTGGGCATGGACACCAACTACTGGTCGACCGGTCAGCCCGGTCCGGCCGGCCCCTGCTCCGAGATCTTCTTCGACCGTGGCCCCGCGTACGGCATCGACGGGGGTCCGGCCACCGACGACGACCGGTACGTCGAAATCTGGAACCTCGTGTTCATGCAGTACCTGCGCGGCGAAGGCAGCGGCAAGAACGACTTCGTCATCCTCGGCGATCTGCCGAAGAAGAATATCGATACCGGCATGGGTCTCGAACGCGTCGCCTTCCTCAAGCAGGGCGTCGAGAACATGTACGAGATCGACCAGGTCCGACCGGTCCTCGACCGGGCCGCAGCCCTGTCGGGTCGCCGCTACGGCGCGGTCCACGACGATGACGTGCGGATGCGCATCGTCGCCGACCACGTGCGCTCCTCCCTCATGCTGATGAGTGACGGTGTGATGCCGTCCAACGAGGGCCGCGGGTACATCCTGCGCCGTCTCATGCGGCGCAGCGTCCGCGCCATGCGACTGCTCGGCGTTGACACCGCGACCTTCCCGGAGCTTTTCCCGGCGTCGCGGGACGCCATGTCCAGCGCGTACCCCGAGGTCAAGGCCGACTATGCCCGCATCAGCCAGGCTGCGTACGCCGAAGAGGAGACGTTCCTCCGCACCCTCGCCAGTGGCAGCGCCGTGCTGGACCTCGCCGTAGCCAAGACCAAGAAGGCTCAGAAGGCCGTTCTTCCGGGCGACACCGCGTTCCTGCTGCACGACACCTACGGCTTCCCGATCGAGATCACCCTCGAGATGGCCGAGGAAGCCGGGCTCAGCGTCAACCGCGAGGCCTTCGACACGCTGATGAACAAGCAGCGCTCCATGGCCAAGGCGGATGCCAAGGCCAAGAAGACGCACCTCGCCGACCTGTCGGTCTACAGCGCCTTCCGTGCGTCGGGGGAGACCGTCTTCACGGGCTACGACACCCTGCAGACCGAGTCCACCGTGCTGGGGATCATCGTCGGCGGCCTGTCCGTCACCAGTGCCGTCGCGGGCGAGATCGCCGAGGTGATCCTGGCCGAAACCGCGCTGTACGCCGAATCCGGCGGGCAGGAGGCCGACGCGGGGCTCATCGTCGGAACCGGCTACGAACTCGAGGTCCTCGACGTGCAGAAGCCGGTCAAGGGACTGATCAGCCACAAGGTGCAGGTCCGGTCCGGAGAGGTGGCCGTCGGCGAGGCGGCGACCAGCGTCGTGGATCCCGACTGGCGCCGGGGCGCACGCCAGGCCCACTCCGGAACGCACGTGCTGCATGCCGCTCTCCGGCAGGTACTCGGGCCCAACGCGCACCAGTCCGGCTCGTACAACAAGGCCGGTTTCTTCCGCCTCGACTTCTCCTGGAACCAGGCCCTGTCTCCGGCGACCCGCAGCGAAATCGAAGAGATCTCGAACAACGCCATCCGGGACAACCTTCCCGTCCTCACCCGGGAGCTGCCTCTCGCCGAGGCCAAGGCCCTCGGCGCGATGGCCCTGTTCAGCGAGAAATACGGGGACCGCGTGCGCGTCGTCGACATCGGTGGTCCCTGGTCGCGCGAGCTCTGCGCGGGAACACACGTCAGTTCCAGCGCGGAAATCGGAATGATCAGCCTGGTCAGCGAAGCGTCGGTCGGTTCGACCAACCGACGCGTGGAGTCCCTGGTGGGACTCGAGGCCTTCCGTGACCTGGCAGCGGAGCGCGCCCTGGTCTCGCAGCTCACCTCCAGTCTGAAGACCCCCCGGGAGCAGCTGCCGGAACGCGTCAACGAGTTGGTGCAGAGCCTGAAGGCAGCCGAGAAGAAGATCGCCGCGTTCGAGGCCAGGGCGCTCACCGACAAGGTGCCGGCCCTCGTCGCGTCCGCGGCCATGGCCGGATCCGTGAAGGTGGTCGCAGGGAATGTCGGCACCCTGAACTCCGCCGATGACCTGCGGATGCTGGTGACGGCCACGCGCACCCAGCTGGGAAGCGCGCCGGCGGTCGTCGCCCTCGCGGCCGTGGTGGGCGACAAGCCGGTCGTCATCGTGGCGACCAACGCCGAAGCCCGGGAGTCCGGTCACCGGGCCGGAACGCTGGCCAAGCAGGTTGCCGGCATCCTCGGGGGCGGTGGCGGCGGCAAGGACGACCTCGCCCAGGGCGGCGGCACCGACGTCGCTGCCATCCCGAACGCCCTCGCAGCCGTCAGATCCGCTGTAGCGGGCTGATCGTCATGCGTCATGGCGTGCGAGTGGGAGTGGACGTCGGGACAGCGCGGATCGGGCTTGCCCGCAGCGATCCGCACGGCATGCTGGCCACCCCGGTCGAGACCGTGAGCCGCGACCACTCCGGCAGCCTGGACGTGGTGCGGATCGCGGCGGTGGTGGCCGAGCTCGACGCCATCGAGGTCGTGGTCGGACTGCCACTTGCGCTGTCGGGAAACCGCACGGCCTCGACCAACGACGCCGTCGGGTTCGCGGAGCTGCTCGCCCGGACCCTGTCGGTCCCGGTGCGCCTGGTCGACGAGCGCCTCTCCACGGTTGCCGCGCAGTCGGTTTTGCGCGCCGCCGGACGCAAGGCGAAGACGCAGCGCCCAGTGGTCGATCAGGTCGCCGCGACTATAATTTTACAACATGCCCTCGACACCGAACGTGCTCTGGGAAAGCCGCCGGGTTCGCCGGTGGCACAGACCGAAGGGCCGCCACAGTGACGAATCCTCCCGCTGATCCCGACCGTCCCCAGCCCGAGGCCGCTCCCTCGGGCTGGGAGGGTCTGCTCAGCGGAGAAACCGAGACGGTCCACGCTGACTCGCATGATGCGGCAGTCCCGGGACCGGCCGAGCACGGAGTCTCCCCGTCGGCCACGTCGCGCCGGGCCGCCCGTGAATCCCGGGCCTCGGGTACGCGTTCCAGCCGCCGAACCCAGATCGGCTCCGAGCCGCCGCGCAGGAAGAGTCGCCGCGGCGCCTGGGTCGGGCTGATCGTTGCCCTGGTCGTGGTCGCACTGGTCGGCGGAGGGGTCGTGCTGTTGCAGGAACCCATCGCGAAGATCATCGCTGCCGTGCAGGGACCCGCCGACTACACCGGCACGGGCACTTCCAAGGTCGTCGTGATGATCCACGACGGCGAAACCGGGCAGGACGTGGCGAATTCCCTCGTCGACCAGGACGTCGTCAAGAGCTACGAGGCGTTCTACTCACTGCTGCTCAAGGAGTCGCCCGCGCCCGTGTTCCAGCCCGGCGCGTACCAGCTGGCCGGCCAGATGAGCGGTCGCGCAGCCCTCGACGCACTGCTTGACCCCGCGAACAAACTCGAACAGACAGTCGTCATCCCCGAGGGCACCGCCGCAGTGGATGTGCTCCAACTGGTCTCGGAGGGCACCAGCATCCCGCTGGCGGACCTGCAGGCCGCCGCCACCGATGTCACGGCATACGGGCTTCCGGCCGAGGCCACCACTCTCGAGGGCTTCCTGTTCCCGGCGACCTACACCTTCGAGCCGGAGCTCACGGCGACAGCCGCCATCAAGACCCTCGTCGATCGTCAGTTCAAGGCCCTCGACGAGGCCGGGGTGGCCCCCGAGAACCGGTGGAAGACCATCGTGCTGGCCTCCCTGATCCAACGCGAAGCCGGCTTGACCGAGGACTACTACAAGGTCGCCCGGGTGTTCCTGAACCGGCTCGATCCGACGAAGTGGGAGACCGGGCTCCTGCAGTCCGACGCCACGGTCGCCTACGGCACCGGGGCGACCCACCGCGTGACCACGACGGATGCCGAGCGGGGCGACCCCGGCAACGCCTACAACACCTACCAGCACCCGGGGCTGCCGGTCGGGCCGATCTCGAACCCGGGGGACGACGCGATCGATGCTGCCGGGCACCCGGCCGACGGGCCCTGGCTCTACTTCGTGACCTGGAACCTCGACACGGGCGAAACCATCTTCTCCGCCACCGCGGAGGAGCATGACGCGGCCGTCACCAAATGGATGGCCTGGATGGACGAGCATCCCGAGTATGGCTGAGAGCGAGCGGTCGCAATCTCCCCGGCGCCTCGCGGTGCTGGGCTCGCCGATCGCGCACTCGCTGTCGCCGGTGCTGCACCGGGCCGCCTACCGGGCGCTCTCGCTGGACTGGCACTACGACGCGGTCGAGGTCACCGCCGGCGCTCTTCCCGCCTTTGTCGGGTCGCTGAACGACGACTGGCTCGGCCTGTCGCTGACGATGCCCCTCAAACACGAGATCCTGCCGCTCCTGGACGGCATGGACCGGGTCGCCGCGCAGACCGGTTCGGTGAACACCGTGCTCTTCGGCCAGGCGGAGGGCCGTCGAACCAGGCAGGGATTCAACACGGATGTCGCGGGCCTGGTGCGCGCCCTGGCCGAGGCCGGGGTGCGCCAGGCCGCCCACGTGACCGTGCTCGGCGCCGGCGCCACGGCGGCGTCCGCCCTCGTCGCGGCGGCAGACCTGGGCGCCGAGATGGTCGAGGTCCTGGTGCGAACCCCGGCGAAGGCGGCGGACCTGGCCTCGCTGGGCCGCAGCCTCGGGATGGTCGTGACGGTCGGCGACCTCGCGGATCTCGACGATCCGACCAGGCGGAGTGAACTGGTGATCAGCACCCTGCCGGGCGGCACCATCCTCGGCGCCGAGTTCCCCGCCGACCTGCGCGCCCGGGCCCCGCTCTTCGACGTCAGCTATTCGCCGTGGCCGAGCGAACTGGCCCGGTCGTGGTCCGCGGCGGGCGGCCTTGTTCGTTCAGGGCAGGGGATGCTGCTGCACCAGGCCCTGATCCAGGTGCGCATCTTCCGCTCCGGCGATCCGTTCGAGCCGGTTCCGGGCGAGGACGCGGTACTGGAGGCCATGCGCGGCGCCCTGACCGGACAGGCTGTGACAGGATAGTGGGCATGCTTCGTTGGCTCACTGCCGGAGAGTCCCACGGCCCCGAACTCATCGCCATTGTCGAGGGTTTGCCCGCTGGAATCCCGGTCACCCTTGATGCGATCCGCCTCGATCTTGCGCGCCGCAAACTCGGCTACGGCCGAGGTGCGCGGATGAAATTCGAGCAGGACGAACTGAACATCTCCGGCGGCGTGCGCTTCGGACTCACCCTGGGTGGACCGGTCGCCCTGCGCATCGGCAACACGGAATGGCCCAAGTGGGTCGACGTGATGAGCCCCGAGGCGCCGGAGGAAACGCCCAGCGGCCGAGGCCGCGGCGCACCCCTGACCCGGCCCCGGCCCGGTCACGCCGACCTCGTCGGCATGCAGAAGTACGGTTTCGACGAGGCCCGCCCGGTGCTCGAGCGCGCCAGCGCCCGCGAGACCGCGGCCCGCGTCGCCCTGGGCGCGATCGCCCGTTCGTTCCTGTCTGAACTGGGGATCGGCCTGGTCAGCCACACGCTGTCCATCGGACCGGTCCGCGTGCCGGAGGACGCCCCGCTTCCCACCCCGGGAGACGTGGAAGCCCTGGACGCCGACCCGCTGCGCTGCTTCGATCAGGCCACCTCCGCCAAGATGGTGGCCGAAGTCGACCTCGCGCACAAGGAGGGCGACACGCTCGGCGGCGTCGTCGAGGTGCTCGCCTACAACCTGCCTCCCGGGCTGGGCTCCTTCGTGCACTGGGACCGTCGGCTGGACTCGCAACTGGCCGCCGCTCTCATGGGCATCCAGGCGATCAAGGGCGTCGAGGTCGGCGACGGATTCCTCACCACGACCCGCCGCGGCTCGGATGCCCACGACGAGCTGGTCCAGTCCGACGGACGCATCCAGCGAGTCAGCGACAAGGCCGGCGGCACCGAGGGCGGCATGAGCACCGGAACCGTGCTGCGGGTTCGGGCCGGGATGAAGCCCATCGCGACAATCCCACGGGCCCTCCGCACGGTCGACGTGACCACCAGTGAGGCCGCGCCGGCGCACCACCAGCGTTCCGACGTCTGTGCGGTGCCGGCGGCCGGCGTGGTGGCGGAGGCGATGGTGGCTCTCGTGCTCGCGAACTCGGTCCTGGAGAAATTCGGCGGGGATTCGATCGACGAAACCCGTCGCAACCTGGAGTCGTACCTGGCCCACATCCCGGCGAACCTCCAGACGGGCGCGTCCAGCGACGCCTCCCTGCAGTAATGCGGGACGCAGGAACGCGGGACGCGGCAAAGCGGCCGCAGCAGCCCAAGCCCACCAATCCGCTCTTCCCGCTCGTGTTCATCGGTCCCATGGCTGCCGGCAAGACCCGGATCGGACGTCTGGTGGCCCGGGCCCTCGACGTGCCTTTTGTCGACACCGACGCGCGCATCGTCGCGGAACACGGTGCGATCAAGGACCTCTTCGAGCTGCACGGTGAGGAGCATTTCCGGGCCCTCGAACGTGCGGCGGTCGCCCAGGCCCTGACCGAGAAGACCGTCGTGTCGCTCGGCGGGGGAGCCGTGCTCGACCCCGGCACGCAGGCAGACCTGGCCCGCTGCAGCGTCGTCTACCTGAGCGTCTCGGCCCAGGCCGTCCGCAGGCGTCTCGGCGGTGGCAAACGCCCCCTGTTGCGCAACGGCATCGCCGATTGGAAACGCATCTACAACCAGCGGCGCCCCACCTACGAGGCGCTGGCCAGCATCCGTTTCGACACATCGCACCGTCCGTCGGACGCCATCGCGAATGCCGTCGTGACCTGGACCATAACAAGAACGTGACCGGAGCCATCGTGCCTGACAATACTGCGCCAGAGAATACTGAGTCGGAGAAGAACATGCCTGAGACCACTGCACCCGCCACCACCGTGATCACGGTCGCCGGGGTCGACAGCTACCCCGTGATCGTGGGCCGGAACCTCATCGACGAGGTCGTGGAACAGCTCGGCCCGAAGGTGGCGAAGGTGCTCATCGTGCACACGTCCCACCTGGGTGCCCGGGCGGCAGCGCTGCGAGAAAGCCTGCTCGACCGGTTCGAGGTGCTGATCGCCGAGGTGCCCGACGCGGAGGCCGCCAAACGGGTCGAGGTGGCCGCATTCTGCTGGCAGGTGATGGGTCAGGCCGATTTCAGCCGCACGGATGCCGTGATCGGCTTCGGCGGCGGCGCGGTCACCGACCTGGCCGGCTTCGTGGCCGCCACCTGGCTGCGCGGGGTGCGCCTGGTGCAGATCCCGACAAGCGTGCTGGCCATGGTCGACGCGGCCGTCGGCGGCAAGAACGGCATCAACACCGCGGAGGGCAAGAACCTCGTCGGAACCTTCTACGCCCCCGCCGCCGTGATCTGTGACCTGGACACCCTGGCGGACCTCCCGCGCAATGAGATCCTGGCCGGTTTTGCCGAGATCGTGAAGGCCGGTTTCATCCAGCTGCCGGAGATCCTCGACATCGTCGAAGCGGATGTCGCGGCCGTCACCGACCCGACCACCCCGCAGTTCCGGCGCGTGCTCGAACTCGCGATCGGCATGAAGGCCCAGGTCGTGGGGGAGGACTTCAAGGAGTCAGGCCTGCGAGAGATCCTGAACTACGGGCACACCCTCGGTCATGCGATCGAGCACGCGGAGCGGTACGGATGGCGCCACGGGGCCGCCGTCGCCGTGGGCATGATGTTCGCCGCCGAGGTGGCCCGGCTGAGCGGGCGCCTATCGGACGCGGCCGTGGACCGGCACCGCAGCATCCTCGAATCGCTCACCCTGCCGACCACCTACCCGGTCGGGCGGTGGAACACCCTGCTCGCGACCATGCAGCGGGACAAGAAAACCCGCAGCGGCATGCTCCGCTTCATCGTGCTGGACGACATCGGCAAGCCCACCGTGCTCGAAGGCCCGGATTCGTCCCTGCTCTTCGCCGCCTACCAGGAAATCGGTTCCTGACCGGGCCACGCCCGGCCAATCAGCCCGAACCGCGACCGTCGACCACCGTCCGGGGGACAGCCGTCCCCCGGACGCCCGGCCTATACTTACGCACACGCTCGCCCCGATCGTACGTTTTTTCGAAGTTTCGCCACTGACCACAGTTGTTCGGAGGTTTCATGACGAGTCCGTGGACCGTTGGCTCTGCCTCGGACCTCGACGACGGCGGTTTCGTCAGGTTGGCGCAGGCGCACGAGGCCGCGGTCCTGGACCGGGTCGCGCGACCGGGCGTGCGCAAGCTGGTGCAGGAGTCCTGGGACCGGTCGTTGTCCCTCCGGCTGGACCCGTCCAGGCTCGCCCCCGAGCGGGAACTCACCTTCGACGAACTCCGGGACAAGCGAGACCAGCACCCCCTGGCCTCTGTCCTGCCGGTGGTGCACAACCTGCTGATCAGGCATGCGTTCGATTCCGGGTTGATTGTGGCCATCGGGGACGAATTCGGTCGGCTGCTCTGGATCGACGGTGACCGGGAAGTGCGGCGCCGGGCCGAGGCGATGCTCTTCGTGGAGGGCTCCGACTGGTCGGAGCGCCGGGTCGGCACGAGCGCTCCGGGCACGGCCCTGGCCCTCGACCACGGCATCCAGATTCAGCGGGCCGAGCACTTCAACCACCTCGCGCATCCGTGGAGCTGCACCGCGGTGCCCATCCACGACCCGGACTCGGGCAACATCCTCGGCGTCATCGACATCACCGGCGGCGCCGACGCGGTGGCCCCGCAGACCCTCCCGCTGGTGGAAGCGGCCGTGGCAGCCATGGAAGCGGAACTGCGCATCCAGCGCCTGAGCGCATCCGCGGCGGCGCCAATGGTCGCGCGGTTCTTCGGGCGGGCGCTTTCGTCGCCGCCGGTTCGTTCCTCGCCCGCGCGGCTGGAGGTGCTCGGCAGGGACCACGGCCAACTTGACAATGATGGCGGGGCGGTGGAGATCAGTCCGCGCCACGCGGAAATCCTGACCCTGCTCGCCTGGAACCGCGACGGGCTCTCGGCCGACCGGTTATCGCTCCTGCTCACCGACCAGGCGAACGCGGTCGACAACCTCCGGGCCGAAATGGTGCGGCTGCGCAGGGTTCTCGAACACACCAGTCCCCGAATGGGTATTGCCTCGCGTCCCTACCGTCTCGAGACCGTCGTCGAGCTCGATGCCCAGCGGGTGCTCGCCTTCCTCGAGCGGGGGGCCCACCGAGTCGCGCTCGGCGCCTACCGCGGACCGGTGCTGCCCAGTTCGACTGCGCCGGGCATCATCGAGATCCGCACCGAGGTGTCTGCGAGACTGCGCGAAGCCATGCTCAGCGACGCCTCGGCCGAGTTGCTGCTCGAATACGCCCGCACCGACGAGGCCACCTACGACAGCGAGGTCTGGCGGGCCTGCCTCGAGTTGCTGCCGGCCCGGTCGCCAAAACGGGCATCGGTCGTGGCCCGGCTCGCCCGAATCGACGCCGAAATGCACGGGACCGGCACGGCGCCGGAGCCTCGCAAGATCCCGCAACGCTGAGGCAACGTTCTCCTTCCTAGGCTCAAGGCCAGGTCCGCAGCAGGCGGAGCCCACCGACAACGTCGTCGACGAGGAGAGATCATGACCGTCTATTCCAACCCCGGAACACCGGGCGCCCTAGTCACTTTCAAGCCCCGCTATGAGAACTGGATCGGCGGCGAGTGGGTGAAGCCCGTCAAGGGCCAGTACTTCGAGGACATCACCCCGGTCACCGGTAAGGCCTTCGCCGAGGTCGCCCGCGGCACCGCCGAAGACATCGAGCTGGCACTGGATGCCGCCCACAAAGCCGCGCCGGCCTGGGGCAAGACCTCGCCGACGGAGCGCGCCGCGGTCCTCAACCAGATCGCGAACATCATGGACGCCAACCTGGAGCTCCTTTCCGTGGCCGAGACCTGGGAAAACGGAAAGCCCGTCCGCGAGACACTCAACGCCGACATCCCCCTCGCCGCTGACCACTTCCGCTACTTCGCCTCCGCTATCCGGTCTCAGGACGGCGACCACGCCGAACTCGACGGGGACATGGTCTCCTACCAGTTCCACGAGCCGCTCGGTGTCGTCGGGCAGATCATCCCGTGGAACTTCCCCATCCTGATGGCCGTCTGGAAGCTCGCTCCGGCCCTGGCCGCCGGCAACACGGTCGTGCTCAAGCCGGCCGAGCAGACCCCCGTGTCGATCCTCGTGCTGCTCGAACTGATCGGGGATGTGCTGCCCGCCGGCGTCGTCAACGTCGTCAACGGCTTCGGCATTGAGGCCGGTAAGCCGCTCGCCTCGTCAAACCGGATCCGCAAGATCGCTTTCACCGGCGAGACGTCGACCGGCCGTCTGATCATGCAGTACGCCAGCGCGAACATCATCCCCTCGACCCTGGAGCTGGGCGGCAAGAGCCCCAACATCTTCTTCAGCGACGTCGCCGCCGAGAACGACGCGTTCTACGACAAGGCTCAGGAGGGGTTCACCCTCTTCGCCTTCAACCAGGGCGAGGTGTGCACGGCCCCGAGCCGCGCGCTGCTGCAGAAGCCCATCTACGACAGCTTCCTCTCCGACGCCGTCGAACGCACCAGCAAGGCGATCCAGGGCAACCCGCTCGACACGGACACCCAGGTTGGCGCCCAGTCCAGCAACGACCAGCTCGAGAAGATCCTGTCCTACATCGACATCGGCAAGCAGGAGGGTGCCAAGCTCGCCCTCGGCGGCGAGCGGGTCGATCTCGGCGGCGAACTGAGTGGGGGCTACTACGTCGAACCGACCATCTTCGAGGGGCACAACAAGATGCGCCTGTTCCAGGAGGAGATCTTCGGCCCGGTGCTCGCCGTGACGAGCTTCGAGGACTACGACGACGCCATCTCAATCGCGAACGACACCCTCTACGGGCTCGGTGCCGGCGTGTGGTCACGCAACGGCAACGTGGCCTACCGGGCCGGGCGAGACATCAAGGCGGGCCGCGTCTGGGTGAACAACTACCACGCGTACCCGGCCGGCGCAGCCTTCGGCGGGTACAAGAGCTCGGGGATCGGCCGCGAGAACAACAAGCTCGCACTCGGCCACTACCAGCAGACGAAGAACCTGCTGGTGTCCTACTCCGAGAACGCGCTGGGCTTCTTCTAACCGCACGACGGTATCCGCAGCCCCAGTGGGCACGAGGGGGGCCACCGCGATGATTGGAAAATCGCCGGAGGTCCCCTCTCGTGCACTCTCGCCGAACAGATTCGCCGACCAGAAGGGAACGGCCATGTCGCACGACAGCGTCATCGCATCGATCACCATTCCGGGGGAGACCAGTCCGCGGGTGGAGTTGGCCCCGGTCGCGGTCGAACTTCTCCGCAGCCTCTGGGACGAACACGGGCCGCTCATGTTCCACCAATCGGGGGGCTGCTGTGACGGCTCCTCGCCGATGTGCTACCCGGCAGGGGAGTTCATCACCTCCGACCGGGACGTCCTCCTCGGCCGTCTGGACATCGCGCCGGCCGGGGCGGCACCACAAACCATCGACTTCTGGATGTCCGCCGAGCAGTTCGAGTACTGGAGTCACACCTTCCTCAGCATTGACGTTGTTCCCGGACGGGGCGGCGGTTTCTCCGTGGAGGCGCCCCGGGGCGTGAGGTTTCTGCTGCGGTCCCGGCTGATGGAGTCCTTCGGGTAGCCGGACACCGGGCGGTCCTCCCCAGGGATCGCCGCTGCGTCCGCCTGTGCAGACCGGGCCCGGCCCGGGATTCTGCGCCACTCTGGTGCACATGACCAGACCACTCCGAATCGAAGACGCAGCCCCCGTGACCACGATCCGTGAGGCGAGGGAGCGAGTCGCCGACCTGATCGGACATGCCATCCGCCGTCAGCTGTGGTTCATGATGCTCGACGCCGAGGGATGCCAGATCCCGCTGCTGATCCCCGTGGACGGAATCCCTCTCCGCCCCGATCCGGGGAGTGTAGCCGGGATGGCGGCGGCGATCACCGAGGTCCTGCGCACCCACGGGCCAGGAGGCAGCGTCATCCTGACCCTGGAACGCCCCGGCGCGGCCGCACTGACCGCCCCCGACCAGGCGTGGGCCACCGAACTCAGCGCCGCGTTCGGGAAGGTGGTGCGGATCACCGGGATGTTCGTGGCCCACGACGACGGCGTCTGCGAACTCGTCACCTGACACTGTGCGCAGGGCCGCGGCATACCCAGGTATGTCGCGGCCCCCGTGCCCTGCAGGTGATGGCCCGGTGAAGGTTCTACTCCGCGCCCGGCCGTTCGGATTGCTCCGCCTCGCCGTCCGGCATACGCGTGCCGTCTGGAAGGAGGCGGATCGTGCGGGGTCGTGCCGCGCGCATCCGTTCCTGGTCCCAGTCGGCGTCCGACGGGTCAGGCGTCAGGTCCACGTGCGCGACGTCCTCACCGCCGGATTCGTCCGTGCGACCCGGTTCAGGCGGCCGCGGCGGCATAGGTGCTCGCGATGACCGACCCCCAGTACGGCCCGAACATGGTGTTCGCGACGGTGTTGTACCCGAAACTGTTGACCGAGCTCTGATACCCGGCCGAGCCGCTGCCGATGAACCAGGGGCCACCGGAGGACCCGCCGGTCATGTTGCAGGGGATGCCCTGCGATTCCGACTGGGCGTACGGGTCGTCCGTGGCCTTCCCGTAGCAGGACTGCAGGGTCTGACCGGTGAACGGTGCCGCCGCCGGGTAGCCGAAGGCCGAGTAGGTGAGCCCTCTGGCGGTATTGAAGGTGACGCCCGATGCGCCCACAGTGTCGCTCAGGGTCGCACCGGTGGGCGAGGAGACGATCGCGAATCCGGTGTCATAGGTGATGTTGCCTCCCGACGTCCACTGGGTCGGCGCGTACAGCTCGGTCGCGTTCCACTGCCCGAACGGGGCGGCGCCGTTCTCGTAGGCCGGTACGAAGACGAGACGGGAGGCGAATGCCCCCGGGCCTTCGTTCACGCAGTGCCCGGCCGTCGCAACGGTGCTCTCGTTCGCTGAGGAGATGGCGTTGCCGGAGCAGACATAGTCGCTGCCGCCGAGCGTGAAGAACACCTTGCCGATGTTGGCGACGGGCGTCTGCTGAGTCGCCGTTGGCGTGATCTTCGGATCGCGGGACTGCTTCGACACCTTCTTCTCCTGTCCCACCTCGACGTCGCCCGGCCTCGCCGACGCCACGTTGTCCACGATCAGGACCTCGCCGGGGATCGCGGCCTGCATACGCGCCGCCGTCCAGTAGTCGCCCCCTTGCTGGGTCTGAGGAACGACCCATCGATCGACATCCGTCGATTGTGTCGCCGCGGTCGCACCGACTGATCCGGACGTCACGAGGCCGCCCGTCACGAAGAGAGCGCTGATCGCCAGCGCCGCGAGGGCACCGGACCTGATTCTGCTTCTGTTCATCGTCTTCACTCCAGTTTTCGATGGAATCCGCCGGGCCCGATCGCCGGCGGTATCGCGAGTGAACAGGACGATGTGAAAACGTAGTCGATCCCGAAGACCTCTGAATTGCAAGACCTCTGAATTGCGCATTGCACCCCCCGTTCAAGCGTCATCTAACACTGGCGCTTTCCCTGACCAGGTCACTAGTCGGCGCTTGGGGGGACAAATTACGAGACGGCGGCCTGCCGTAGCAAGTCGTCAGTCGCTGTCACTGCTGGTGCGGAGGTGACCGAGCTTGCCCTGGGCGGCGGCGGCGCCGCTGCGTCCCCCTCCGGGACCGCGGAGGATCCAGGCGAAACCGACGGCGATCACCGCGCCGGCCACGGGGCCCACGACGTACACCCAGTAACTCGAGAAGTCCAGGAGCACGAGGTCGGGACCGAAGGATCGAGCCGGGTTCATCGAAGCCCCACTGATCGGGCTTGACCACAGACCGGCGAGGATGATGTAACTCCCCACGCCGAGGGTGCCGAAGACGCCGACGTTCTGAGCTCCGGACGCCGGGTCCAGGTTCAGTGGCCCCCAGCTGGCCGATCTTTCCGAGAAGTGCCCACAGGAACAGGCAGGCCAGTGTCGCCCCGAGGAGTTGTACGACGATGTAGCCGGGCACGCGCCGCCAGGGGAAATCACCGCGCAAAGCGAAGGCGATACTCACGGCGGGGTTCAGATGCGCGCCCGACACAGCCCCCATGAACGAGTTGGAGGAATCCCGCCGCTCTCCGTCGTGCGAGATCGGTGTTCCCCGCCGCATCGTCCTGAGCGTCTACCACGTCACACCTCCCATCACGTCACCGTGCGTCGGTCATGGTCGCAGGATCGGCAACCTCAGTGCGTG
>JACMQV010000123.1 GCA_014376815.1 Cryobacterium sp. | reverse complement strand
GCTGCGGGATAAGACCTGCCGGTTCCCGGGCTGTAACCGGTCGGCGACGCATTCGGACATCGACCATTCGCTGGACTGGCAGTTCAACGGTTTGACGGCCGAGGACAACCTCGCGCACCTGTGTCCGCCGTGCCACGCACTGAAGAGCGAGACCGGGTGGACCGTGAAGCACCTCGCCGGCGGCACCCTGAACTGGCGGTCGCCGAGCGGGCGCACGTTCGTGACCGAGCCGGCCACGGTCATCCGTGCGGTCAAACCCGAGGCGCCACCGCCCGGGCCAACATCCGTTTTTGCGCCCGAGGCCGCGCCGTTCTGACTCGGCCCTTGACCCGGGGCACCGACGCAGACACCGCCGTCTTCCGGGCCAGAAACCGGTGAAATCGCAGATCCTGCGATTCAGAATACCCCCGTGTTAGGGTAATAGCTGGTCTTACGACCCCTTCACCAGGACGCGAACACGCCGCCGCCCATCCCATTGAGACGGCCGGTTCGTATGGTGAGGCCCTGACGGAAGCGATCCCAATGATCGCCCCAGCCCACGCCCGGAACGGCGTAGAGGCCGGTCGCGGCCTACCCGTCCGACACAGCGCGCACCCGACACGTCGGCCGTTCAGTTGGCCACGCCAGGCGTGCAGGGAGAATCCGTGACCGAAACCATTGCCGTCAAGGCAGATCGACTGTACAAAGCGTTCGGGCGTCGCCCGCACGAGATTGTTAAGAAACTTCAAGCGGGATCGACCCGCGACGAGGTGTCCTCGCTGGGCACCGCCGCCGTGATCGATGCCTCCTTCGAAGTGCGCCGCGGCGAAATTTTCGTTGTGATGGGGCTGTCCGGTTCGGGCAAGTCCACCCTTATCCGCATGCTCAACGGCCTCCTGGATGCCACGTCCGGCACCGTGACGGTGGGCGGCCAGTCGATCACCGGTATCCCGGACGGTCAACTGCGCGACGTGCGCCGCAAGAGCATTTCCATGGTCTTTCAGCACTTCGCCCTCCTGCCGCACCGCACCGTCATCGACAACGTGGCCTACGGGCTCGAGGTGCAGGGCATGGGCCGCGAGGAACGCCTGGCCAAGGCGACCACGATTATCCGCCTCGTGGGACTCGACGGCTGGGCCGACAGCCTGCCGTCCGAGCTCTCCGGTGGGATGCAGCAACGCGTCGGTCTGGGCCGCGCGCTTGCTGCCGACACCGACGTGCTGCTGATGGACGAGGCCTTCTCGGCGCTCGACCCGCTGATCCGTAGGGAGATGCAGGAACAGCTGATCGAGCTGCAGGCCGAGCTCGGCAAGACCATCATCTTCATCACCCACGACCTCAACGAGGCCATGTTCCTCGGTGACCGCATCGCGGTCATGCGAGACGGCCGGATCGTGCAGATCGGCACGCCGGAAGAGATCCTCACCGACCCGGCCAATGACTACGTCGCGCAGTTCGTGCAGGACGTCGACCGCGCCCGGGTTCTGACCGCCGCCAGTGTGATGGAGCCGGTACGCGCCGTGGTCACGACCAGCGGTGGTCCGAGGGCCGCGCTCCGCATCATGCGCGACTTCCAGACGTCCGCCGCATTCGTGCTCAACCGCGACGGCAGCTTCGCCGGGGTCGTTCGTGACCGCGACGTGCTCAGGCTCGTCAAATCCGGCAATTCGGACCTGCGCTCGATCATTCTGGGCGACGCGGTCTCGGTCAGCGCGGATGCCCCGCTCGTCGAGCTGGTTGAACCCTCCGTCGAGAGTGACCTGGCCATTGCCGTCGTCGACGAGAAGAAGCGCCTGCTCGGGGTCATCCCCCGGGTGACCCTGCTGGCCGCGCTCGGCAACGTGAGCACGAACACGGGCGACGTGCCCGTGATCGAGCCGCCGTCGACCATCTCCATCAACGTGATCACCGAAACCCTGCGCGACACCGCGCTGGAAGGAGCCGCATTGTGAACGACTTCCGACTTCCCCTCGGCACCATCGTTGAGGGCTTCATCGACTGGATCACCGACACGTTCGGTTTCCTCTTCGATTTCATCCGCGCCGTGTTCGATGGCGCCTATGAAATGGTCGACTTCCTGCTGGTGACGCCGCCCTTCTGGGTGATCATCGTGCTCGCGGCCGGACTGGCTCTGGCCACCCGCGGTTGGAAATTCATGGTCGGAACGATCCTCGGCCTGCTCGTGATCGTCGGCGTCGATCAGTGGGAGAACGCGATGGACACCCTCGCGCTAGTGCTGGTCGCCAGCGTGCTCGCGATCGCATTCAGCCTGCCGCTCGGCATCCTGGCCGCGAAATCCTCGGTGGCGTCAGGCATCATCCGACCGATTCTCGACTTCATGCAGACCATGCCGGCCTTCGTGTACCTGATTCCCGCGCTGATCCTGTTCCGCGTCGGCGTCGTGCCCGGCATCGTGGCCACCATCATCTTCGCGATGGCTCCGGGCGTCCGGCTGACCGAACTGGGCATCCGCGGGGTCGACCAGGAGGTCGTCGAGGCCGGGCAGGCCTTCGGCGCGTCGCCGTGGCGCATCCTGCGTCAGATTCAGCTTCCCCTCGCAATGCCGACCATCATGGCCGGCATCAACCAGGTGATCATGCTCTCCCTGTCGATGGTCGTCATCGCCGGCATGGTCGGTGCCGGAGGGCTCGGAGCGGATGTCGTCGCCAGCCTGAACCGCATCGACGTCGCACTCGGCTTCGAAGCCGGCCTGGCCGTGGTGATCCTCGCGATCTTCCTCGACCGCATGACCGCCGCCCTCGGCACCGGTGATACCCCCCTCGGCCGCATCCTCGCGGCACGCAAGCGTCGCAGCCAGCAGGCACTGGCCGCCTGACCCTGCATACTTCGCCGCACTTCTGCACCCCCGGTCATCGTCAGGTGACCCGAAAGGAAACACCATGAAGAAACGATCACTCTCCCTGCTCGCCATCGGAGCCGTCGGGCTCCTCGCCCTGTCCGGCTGCGCGGCCGCTGAAGCGGAAACCGTCGGAGCCGGCAACAAGGACAAGAAAGACATCACCATCGCCGTCTTCAACGGCTGGGACGAAGGCGTCGCGGTCTCCGAACTCTGGAAGGCCATCCTCGACGAAAAGGGCTACAACACCGAGCTCGAATACGCCGACGTCGCCCCGGTCTACTCCGGCCTCTCGACCGGTGACTATGACCTGAACATGGACGTCTGGATGCCGAAAACCCACGCCTCCTACGTTAAGGAGTACGGTGACGACATCGTCGACCTGGGCGCCTGGAACAAGGAATCCCGGCTCACCATCGCCGTGAACAAGGACGCCCCGATCGACTCCCTCGACGAGCTCGCCAAGAACGCCGACAAGTTCGGCAACCGCATCGTGGGGATCGAGCCCGGTGCCGGCCTGACCAAGGCGACCACCGAGAAGGTCATCCCGGCCTACGGCCTCGAGGACATGGAATACCTGACCTCCTCGACCGCCGCCATGCTCACCGAGCTGACCGCGGCCACCAAGGCCGGCGAGAACATCGCCGTCACCCTGTGGGAGCCGCACTGGGCCTACGGTTCTTTGCCGATCAAGACCCTCGAGGACCCGAAGGGCGCCCTTAAGGGCAGCGAGAGCCTGCACTCCTACGCCAGGGCAGACTTCGCCGACGACTTCCCGCAGGCCACCCAGTGGATCAAGGGCTTCGACATGGACCTCGACAAGCTGTACTCCCTCGAGAAGGCCATGTTCGTCGACTACGACGGCAAGGACTACGAGCCGATCGTGGCGAAGTGGATCTCCGAAAACCAGGAATACGTAGACTCGCTCACCAGTAAGTAGCGTTCTTCCGAAAGGCCCGGATCCGTGCGATCCGGGCCTTTTTCGCGCCCTCCACGGCGGACGAAGGCGAACGTGGACGGCGGGCGGCGGTCAGGCTAGCGGTGGATCGCGGACACGATCGACCCTGCCCCGGCGACCGCCTTCTCGAGGGCCATCTTGCCGGCGGCGTCCCCGTGGACGAACAGCCTGAGCCGCGTGTCGAACGCCGCGGCCCGCACTCCGCGGAGGGTGCCGTGGCCGAACTGGGCGAGAAAGGCCTGCATCCTGGGCGAGGGGCGCCAGCCGTTGATCGGGCCGCCAACAATGAGGAGTTCGACGCCGGCCAGGCTGTCGAGGCCGAGGCCGACGACGGGAACGGCGCGGGTGCCCTGGCCGAGTTCTGCGGCTATCGCTTCGGCGATCACCTGGGTGTTGCCGAAGCTCGAGTCGAACACGACGAGCGTGCCCCTGTCGCCTGTGCTGAAGTTGCCTGCGCCCATGTCATCCTCCAGCAATCGGGTCCGAAGAGATGTTGCCATTTCAGTGTGCCCCCCGTTCAGGGGAGTGGCAAGGGAGACGCCGCCGCCGGAATCACGGTGTCGGTTCCGTCAGGAACGCCGTGAGGGCGCGGGTGATCTGGGCGGCCGCGGCATCCCGGGAGAGGGTGGCCACTCCGTCGCCGTTCTCCAGTCCGTAGTCGCCGAAACTGGCGTGGTTGGCTCCGTTGATCTCGACGAATCGGGTGTCTGCCGGAAGCAGGTCGGCGGTGTCCGCGATCTTCTCGGGTGTGCTCAGCCCGTCGGCGCTGCCGGTCAGGCTCAGCGCACGGAGGCCGGGGTGGGAGGGCGCGGCGGCGCAGTAGCTGCCCAACAGCACCAGGCCGGCCACATCGGGATCGTCCGCGAGCATGCAGGCCCGCACCCCGCCGACCGAGTGTCCGCCCACGTACCAGGTGTCGACGCCGGGGGCCGCGTCGGCGGCGGGATCGGTGAAGGCCCGAAGCGGGCGCCGGTCCAGGATCGCGAGGTTCAAAACCGGTTTGGCGACCACCACGGTCACTCCCGTCGATTCGACCACGCCGGCCAGTTTGTAGATGTAGGCGTAGGGGTCCACCCTGGCCCCGGGAATGAAGACGAGGCCGGTGTCGCCGCCGCCGTCCACCGGTGCGAGCACAACCGAAGTCGGCGTGTCCGTCACGGTCACCCCCGGGTTGTCGAACACCAGGTCGGCGGCAGCGCGATCGGCGGTACGCACGGTGTTAGCCCAGGCCAGGAAGACCACGACCGCGAGCGCCAGGGCCGCCAGGCTCCACCACCCGATGACGCGGGTGCGCCGCCGCATCCGGCTGCGTCGTGTCGCTGCGGACGCGGTCGTGTTCGGGCTCATGTCCTCAATCTAACCGCTGCGTGACACCACCCCGGGGCCAGCTCAGTCGTCGAGGCCGCGGGCCACCAGGGCCTCGCCGATCGCATCCGCCGCGTACAGGGAACGCACCACGACCGGCACCGCGAGGGCCAGCAGGGATCCCTGGGTTCCCCGGGCCCGGCGGGCCTCGATCACCTCGGTCACGATTTCGGCGACGAGGGGGATGCAGCGCAGGGTCAGAGCCACGAGCAGTCCGACCCGGTCGGCGTCGATCCAGCGCCGGAACGGCCGAAGCAGCAGTTGAAACCCCTCGAGCACGGCCGTGACCGTGGTGGTCAGGGTGAACAGGGCCGCCAGCGCCACCGCGATCAGGAGACGCCCGGCCATCAGCCCGGCCACGGTCCAGCCGGCGAACAGCGCCTGCACGGGCACGGCGATCAGCAGGATCCAGAGGATCGGCCCGATTTGCTGCCAGGCCGGTGCCGGCGGAACCTTGGCCACAAGGTAGAGCCCGAACACGACCGCGAGGGCGAGGCCGAGCTGCCACGGCTGCCCGAGCAGGCCCACGATCATCGCCCCGAGGGAGAGCAGCGCCAGCTTGAGCAGCATGGGGGCGCGATGGATGGGTGAGCGCCCGGGGTGGTAGAGCCCGATCATGCCAGCAGCTCCCGATACCTGTCGAGGGTGGCCTCCGGCTTACCGTCGGCGACGACCCGCCCGTCGTCGACGACGATGATGCGGTCGAAGGCTTCCAGCAACTCGAGCTGGTGGGTCACCACGATGACCTGCTGGCTCATCCCGAGCAGGAGCTCAGTGATCCGCCGTGCATTGCGTGCGTCGAGCAGGGTGGTCGGTTCGTCGGCCACCACGATGAGCGGTTCGGCAATGAGAACGGCGGCCAGGGCGAGTAGCTGTTTCTGACCACCGGACAGCCGGTGTGCCGGACGGTCCGCATGCTGGCTGAGGCCGAACCGATCCAGTGCGGCCGCCGTCCGGACGGACACCTCGTCCCGCGTCAGTCCCCGGCGGCGCAGGGTGAAAGCGACGTCCTCCGCGACCGTGGGCATGACGATCTGGTTGTCCGGGTTGGTGAAGATGAACCCGACCTTGCGCCGAACTTCTTTGGCGTTGCGGGCCACGTTCAGCCCGTCGACCGTGACCGTTCCGCTGTCGGGGGTGATCAACCCGTTGATCAGTCGCACCAGCGTGGACTTGCCGGAGCCGTTGGCGCCGACGATTCCGACCCTCTGCTCGGTGAGGTTCAGACGGATGTCGCGCAGCACCGGCCGATCACCGAACGCGTGCGACACCCCGTCGAAGTCGATCGAACTCATCGCCGCCCGGCGGAGACCATCGAGGCGCGGGCGGACCGGCGACGCCCGGGGATCAACCCGGGGTATGCCTTGTGCACCTGGCGCGCGACCAGAACGGTGACGACCGCTTTGAGCAGGTCGCCCGGCAGGAACTTCACGCTGTCGAGCGCCGCGACCCAGACCGGGAGGCCCAGGTTGAGGGCGGTGACCGGAACACCGACCAGGTAGACCACGACGACCCCGCCGAGAACGGTCGCCCCCAGCGCGGCCCAGAACGGGTAGCGGGGGAGCAGGCGCCCGGTCAGGTAGCCGATGACCACGACGCCGAGCAGCCAGCCGTAGAGATACCCGGCCGACGGTGACGTCGTGAACCAGACCAGGCCGCCACGCCCGCCGGACAGCAGGGGCAGGCCGGCCGCGGCCAGCACGAGGAACAGCGCCACGGCGAAGAACCCCTTGCGGGCTCCGAGGACGGCGCCGGCCAGCATCACCCCCAGGGTCTGGAAGGTGATCGGCACCGCCACCGCCCCGATGGTCAGGGCGCCCGGTAGTCCCAGGGCCGCGATGAGGGCAGCGAAAATGGCAATCTGCGCGAGATCGCGGACGGTCAGGGTTTGGGGGCGGCTGCCGGGGCGGCTGCGGGTGCGTGCGGTCATGCTCTTCAATCTAGGATTGGCCGGCTTGCCAGCGCTGACGAAGACCTACAAAGAATGTGACGGTTCTCTATCACCCTGGCCCGGCGGTGGCGGCCATCCTCACGGGTCCGGCGACAATCGGCCGTGTTCGCGGCCCCTGCGGATCAGGCTAGGAGGCGGGTCAGGCTACGAGTCGGGCCCGATCCAGTGACTCGGCTGCGGGGGCGGCCGAGGAGAAATGGGGCAGGGCCACGGGGCCCGGGGTCGCCCGCTGAGGTTGGGCAGGCTCGGTTTCGGCCCGCTCTGCTTCGGCCCGCTCTGTTTGGGCCCACACGGAAATCGGCGCGGGCGTCCACGGCAGGGCCGTCGGCTCCACGGACACCTCGCCGCGCAGGGCGGCGGTCTCTGTGCGCAGCACGGTGGCGAGCGAGGAAGCGATCTGCTGTGCCTTGAGGCCGTGGAAGATCACGTCGGTGTCGTCGCCGCGGCGGGGCACGAGGGTCCACTGACCCTGGGCGCCGACGAGTTGCGCGAGCTGAGCGTGCAGAAGGTCGAAAACCTGGCCTTCGGTGAGTTCGGCCAGGGGCGGCGGAGTGACCGGCGCCACCGGTTCGACGCGACGTCGACGACCAAACATCGGGAGCCCCTCTCGGCTGTTGTGCGTGTTGTCTCCCCAGTGTGCGCCCTTTTCGGGGGCACAGCGGGGAGACACGCCGCAGAACGACCCGGTCAGTGCTCGATTTGGCGCTCGTCCGCGTCCTCGATGACCGTGCCCACGGCGACGGCGACGCTCAGCACCCAGCCGATCCACATCAGGACCAGGCGCCAGTCGCGCTTCTCTGTGCGGGTGGCGTGCAGGATGTTCAGACCCCCGGCCAGAACACCGAGCATGGCACTGCTGAAAATGAACTTGCGCATAGATGGCCTCCTTCTCCTACGCTACCCGGCGCGGGGATATTCCAGTGATCCGACCCGGTTTTCGCGACGCGCGTCCGTCCTCCGGTTGCGAACCAATTCGACGGAGATTCTCGCCCAAACACGGCTTCTCGGGGGGTTTCTGGGCCGCTTCGGGCAGAATCTCCGTCGAATTCGTCAGGAGGCAGTGGGGTGGCGCGCGGCCCTGGGGGCCACCGCTCTAGTGGGGACGCAGGACGATCTTGCCGATATGGCGCCGGGCGGAGAACTCGGCCTGCGCTTCCGCGATCTCGTCCAGGGCAAAGATGCTGCTGACCAGGGGTGTGACCTGTCCGGTGCGAGCAAGTTCAACGAGCCGGCGGAAATGAACCCGGGTATGCATGGAGGATCCGATCAACTGCACATTGTGCAGGTAGAGGCGACGCAGGTCGAACTCGATCACCGGCCCGGCCACGGCACCCGCGATCACCCAACGGCCGTTGTCGCGGAGCAGCGGCATCATGGCCGAGACTCCCGGCCCGCCGACGATGTCGGCAACCGCGTCCAGCCCGTCCGGAGCTGCGGCGGCGATCCGGGCGGGCAGGTCGGCTGAATCCCGATTGAACACCTGGGCTGCCCCATTCGCGAGCACGACCTCCCCTTTTGAGCCGCTGGTGATTGCCAGGACGCGGGCGCCGCGAGCCGCCGCCAGCTGAACCAGGGCGAGGCCGACGCCGCCGGACGCCCCGGTCACCAGCACCGTCTCGCCGGCGCGCACCTGCGCGCGCTCGAGCATCCCGATCGCCGTGCCGAACGCCACCGGCAGGCACGCCAACTGATCGTCGGACAGGGGCGAGTCCTGCACGTCGTGGGCGTGCGAGGCATCCACGGCGACGTACTGCGCGAATCCGCCGTCGGCCTCGCTGCCCAGATAGCCGACGGGGGACGAATTCAGGTCCTCAGACCCGTAGAGAGCGGGGTCGACGAGAACTCGGCGCCCCACCAGTTCGCGGGAGACGTCCGGCCCGACCTCGGTGACGACGCCCGCGATATCTCCGCCCTGGATGCGTGGAAAATCAAACGACCCCAGCCAGCCTGCCTGCGCGGAGGGATCGCCGGGCAGCCCGTATGCCCCCTGGCGGGTCCAGATGTCGGTGTTATTGACCGCAGCTGCCGTCACCTTGACCACCACCTGGTGGGGTCTCGGCTTCGGGCGGGGCCAATCCCGGTGCAGTTCCAGCACGTCGGGGCCGCCGAATCTCGTCAGCACAGCTGCCGTCATCACGTTATTCATCAACCAAGCCTGCCAGCCGCGGAGCCCCATGGCGAATGCATTCTGACGCAGAGCACCGATTCGACGGGCTCGGTGCTGCGCGTTTCCCGACAATCTGACCGATCGTGCAGATCCTGACCGATCGGTCAACTAGCGTGAACGCGTGACTCCTGAACCGAACGCGCAGACGCCGAACGCGCACGCCCCGGCCGGCCGACCGAACACCAGCCTCGAACTTCGCGCCACGGCGCTGGACCAGTTCGCCTCGGTCGGATTCGCCGGCACCTCACTGCAACAGATCGCGGACGCGGCCGGCTACTCGAAGTCGAGTGTGCTCTACCACTTCGCCTCCAAGGAGGCCCTCCTCGAGGAGGTGCTCACCCCGGCCGTCGACCGGCTGGAACAGGTTCTCGAGCGTTTTCTCGCGATCGCGGAGAGCGTCGAGTCCCGCCGGCAGTTCGTGAACGATTTCATCGACTTCCTGCTCGAATTCCGGCTGGAACTGCACACCTTCATCAACCAGGCCCAGTCCCTGGGCGGCATCCCGGTGATCGACCGGGCCGGGGTGCTGATCGTGCGCCTCTCCGACACGCTGTGCCACGGCGACGCGAGCACCGAGGACCGCATCCGTTTCGGCATCGCCCTGGGCGGAGCCGCATACACCCTGGTGGCCGGAATGACCTTCCTCGGCGAGGCGATCGCCCCGGCCGAAGAGATCCGACCGGCTCTCTTCACCGTGATCACCGAACTTCTTGCCCCCGTCACCGTCCGCAGCACTCCGACCCGGAAGTAGCACTCATGGCAACCCTGCTCTACCGAATCGGGCACTTCGCCTACCGTCGCGCCGGGCTCGTGCTCGGCATCTGGGTGCTCCTGCTGCTCGGGATCCTCGGCGGCGGCGTCTACCTCGGCGGCCAGACCCAGGAGTCCTACGCGATTCCCGGCACGGAGTCCCAGGACACCATCGACAAACTCGGCGAAGTGTTTCCGCAGGCGGCGGGGGCCCAGGTTCAGATCGTCTATACGGCGCCGGACGGGGCATCCGTGCGTGACGAGCCCTACCGAACCGCGATCGAAGGCATGGCCTCGGAGATCGAGGGGCTCCCGGGCGTCGCGTCGGTACTGGCGCCCTTCTCCGAGTACGCCTCGGGGGCGATCTCAGAAGACGCGGCGAGCGCGTTCAGCCAGGTTCAACTGTCCGGGTTGTCGACGGATGTCACCCCGGAGACCCTCGACGGGGTCACCGACACGGCCGCGATCGCCCAGAAAGCCGGCCTGAAGGTGGCCTTCGGCGGCCAGGTCTTCCAGGACAACACCTTCGGGATCACGATCACCGAGGTCCTCGGCCTGATCTTCGCCGGCGTGGTCCTGGTGATCACCTTCGGTTCGCTCGTCTCCGCCGGGATGCCCCTCCTGATGGCCCTCATCGGCGTCGGCGTCGCCATCGGCGGCATCACCGTGATTTCCGCGTTCGTCCCCGTCTCCAGTACGGCACCGATGCTCGCACTCATGCTCGGTCTCGCGGTCGGCATCGACTACTCCCTCTTCATCCTGTCGCGGCATCGCACGCAACTCGCCAACGGGGTCGACCCGCACGAGTCCGCCTCCACCGCGGTGGCCACGGCCGGCGGCGCCGTCGTGTTCGCCGGGCTCACCGTGATCATCGCCCTGCTCGGGCTGCTCGTCGTGGGCATCCCCTTCCTCAGCGTGATGGGGCTCGGTGCGGCCTTCGCCGTGCTGGTCTCGATCTTCGTGGCGATCACGCTGCTCCCGGCCGTGCTCGGTCTGGCCAAAGGACGCCTCACCCCCAGGGCGGGCAGCCGCGCGCACCGCCGCGCCACCCGGCCGGACACCGGACGCCCCACCCTCGGCCACCGCTGGGTGAACCTTGTCCTCAAGGCGCCGGTCGTCGCCGTGCTCCTGGTCGTGGGCGTGCTCGGCACGCTGGCGATCCCGGCCCTCAGTCTCGACCTGAACCTGCCCGATGGGGCGTCCGAACCGGTCGGTTCGACGCAGCGCGGGGCGTTCACCATGCTCGAGCAGGGCTTCGGGCCCGGCTACAACGGCCCGCTCATCGTCGTGGTCGACATCACCCAGACCACCGACATCTTCGGAGACCTGGACACGATCGGCGCGGCCCTGCGAACCCTGCCTGACGTCGCCTTCGTCGGCAAGGGCACCCCGAACCCGACCGTGGACACCGCCATCATCCAGGTCATGCCGGACAGCGCGCCGAACGCGCCCGAAACCAAGGTGCTCGTGCAGGCCATCCGTGACCTCGCGCCGACCCTGGACAAGAAGCTGGGCACACCCATCGCGGTGACCGGAGCGACCGCTGTGTCCATCGACATCTCCAACCGCCTCACCAACGCGCTCGTGCCGTTCGCCCTGATCGTGGTCGGGCTCTCGATCATCCTGCTGACCATGGTGTTCCGGTCGCTCTTCGTACCGATCAAGGCGGCGCTCGGTTTCCTCCTGTCGGTGGCCGCGTCGATCGGCGCGACCGTGGCGATCTTCCAATGGGGCTGGTTCTCCGACCTGCTCGGGGTCGAAACCCCCGGGCCGATCCTGAGCTTCCTGCCCATCCTGCTGATGGCCGTTCTGTTCGGCCTGGCCATGGACTACGAGGTGTTCCTCGTCTCCGGGATGCGGGAGGAGTTCGTGAAGACGGGCCGCAGCCGCGACGCCATCGTGCACGGTTTCTCCCATGCCGCCCGCGTGGTCACGGCCGCGGCCCTGATCATGTTCTTCGTCTTCTTCGCCTTCGTGCCGGACGGCACCGGGGCGATCAAGGGCATCGCGTTCGCCCTCGCCGTCGGCGTGTTCCTCGACGCTTTCCTGGTACGGATGACGCTGGTCCCGGCCGCGATGGCCCTCGCCGGCGACGCCGCCTGGTGGCTGCCGCGCTGGCTCTCCCGGATCCTTCCCAACGTCGACATTGAGGGTGAGGGGCTGCGGCAGCACCTGGCCGACGCGGAGTGGGCCACGCCCCAGCCGCACCTCATCACCGCCGAGGGCATTGTGTTCGGTCTGGCCGAAAGTTCCTTCGGCCCGCTCGACCTCGCCATCGACGCCGGATCGGTCGTCCTGGTGACCGGCTCAGCCACCCGCCGCCGCGTCATTGCGGCCACCTTGGCCGGCCGGCTCGACCCGGTGCACGGTCGTCTCCAGGTGCGGGGAGCCCCGCTGCCGTCCGAACGCGCCCGCGCGCTCCGCCTGGTGGCGCTCGCCGACGTGGGCGACAGCCGTGACGTCGGCCTGACCGTGGGGGAGCTGCTGGCCGAACGACTGGACCTGGCGCATCCGTGGTACCGCGCCGCATCGCGCCGCTCCCTGCTCTCCGGGTGGATCGCCCGCCTGAACGTCGCGCTCGGCACCGGCCGGGGTGAACGCGGCTCCGATCGCATTGCGTCCGGCACGACCGTGTCGTCTCTGGCCGCCCTCGACCGGGCTGCCGTGCTGGTGGCCGCGGCGCTCACCGAGAATCCGGGCGTCGTCATCGTCGACCTGGGCGAGGGCCTGCCCGTCGATCCGGCGGGGCGCGACCTTGTGCAGGTGCTGGCGGCACTCGCCCCGGCATCCACCACCCTCATCCTCGGTGCAGCGTCCTTCCCGGCTGCCGCGCCGGCCGTCCTCGGCGCCCGTGCGCTGCAGACCCTCGATCTCGACGCCCTTGAGAGCGATTCCCTTGACAGCGATTCCCGTGGACGAAAGGCCCTGCAGCGATGAGCACCAGGCTTGAGAAACTGTTCAGCCGCACGCCCGGTCAGCGCCGATGGACCTCCGGAGCCCTGCTGGCAGGCCTGATCGTGGTGCCGCTCGCGGTGGCCGGTCTCTTCGCCGGCGCCCTGGCGACCGCCGACCAGCGGGTGGACACCCTGCCGGCGATCGTCGTGAACAATGACGAAATCGTCACCACGACCCTCCCTGACGGCACGAAGCAGCCGGTGCTCGCCGGACGTCTGCTGGTGACCGAGCTCACCAAGCCGCGCAAGGACGGGTCCGCGACCACCGGGTTCGACTGGACGATCTCCAATTCCAAGGACGCCGCCGCGGCCCTGGCGTCCGGCCAGGCCTATGCGGTGCTCACCATCCCGAAGGACTTCTCCTCATCGGTCACCTCGCTCGGGGGCACCACGCCCGTGCGGGCAGACCTGGGCATCCGAACGGATGACGCGCACTCGTTCCTGGCCGGATCGGTGGCCCAGTCCGTGGGCTCGGCCATGTCGGGTGTCTTCGGACGCGAGATCACGTCGCGGTACCTCAACGGGCTCTACACGAACCTGGCCGGGCTGGGCGAGTCCCTGACCCAGGCGGCGGATGGCGCGGCCCAGGTGTCCACCGGGGTGACCGGGGTGGCGACCGGACTCGAGTCGCTGGCCGGCGGCACGGCCGCCGCGGCCACCGGGGCGTCCTCGGCCGCGACCGGCGCCGCGACCTTCTCTTCCGGCGTCACCGACTACACCCAGGGCGTCTCCGGCCTGAGTGACGGCCTGACCCAGCTGAACACGGGTGCGGCCGGGCTGGCCCCCCTCACGACCGGGCTGCCGGCCTACGCGGCCGGCGTGCAGGCCAGCGCCGACGGCCTCCGTCAGCTGAACGCCGCTATGCAGCTCGACCCGCGGGTCGCCGACTACGCACCGGCCCTGCTGCGGCTCCAGGGCGGGCTCGATGCCCTCGCCGCGCAGAGCCCGGGCATCAGCCAGGCGGGCCCCGGGATCCAGGGCGTGCTCGGCGGGCTGTCCCAGAGCGCCACCGGCGCGAGCCTGCTCGCCGCCGGTGGCAGCGACCTGCGCGGCGGCGCGGGCGACCTCGCCACGGGGGCCGCCGGCATCTCCACCGGCCTCTCGCAGCTGGCCACGGGAACGACGGATGCCGCCGCGGGCGCACGCCAGCTCGAAGCCGGGGCGGTCGAACTCGCCACCGGGCTCCAGGACGGCGCCGACGCCGCGGCACCTCTCAGCGAGACCGACCCGGTCAAGACCGCGGCGGTCGTCTCCGAACCGGTCGGCATCACCGCAGCCCGCGACAACGCGTTCGCGTCGATCGGCCCGGTGATCGGGATGCTGTTCGTGCCGGTCGGGCTGTGGATCGGCGCCCTGGCCATCTTCCTGGTGATGAAGCCGCTGTCGGCCATCGCGCTGGCCTCGACCGCGTCGACCGGAGGGCTCGTGGCCCGCAGCCTCGGCCGTGCCTTCGGCATCGCCGCGGCGCAGGCCGTGGTCGTGGTCCTGCTGCTGCACGGCACGCTGGGGGTCGCGTGGTCGCTCCTGCCGGCCACCCTGGCCTTCGCGGTCTTCCTCGCGTTCGTGTTCGCGGCGGTGCATCACTTCCTGACCGCGGCCTTCGGCCGGGTCGGCATCGTGGTCTCCCTGGTGTTGCTCGCCCTGCAGCTCACCGCGATGGGCGGTCTCTACCCGATCGAGCTGGTGTCCGCGCCGTTCCGGCTGATCAGCCCGTTCCTGCCGCTCACCTGGGCGGTGCAGGGGATGCAGGCCATCGTCTCCGGGGGAGGCGGCAGCGCCGGCGGGCCCGCCGCCATCCTGGTGATCTTCGCGCTGGTGAGCGTGCTCGCCTCCAACTGGACCGTGGCCAGCCGTCGGGGCGCCCGGTCGTTCGGACTGGCCCAGGCGCGCACTTGACCGAATTGGTTCCCGCGCGGGTCAGGGCTCGGTCGGTCCCTGGCCGATGCTCAGCCAGGCGTCGGTTCCGCCCTGAGCCCGGGGGCCGCGGCCCCGGTCGGAGACACGGGCATCCTTCATCGCCTGGAGCTGGCGGTCGACGTCCGCTTTCGTCGCGCCGGCGGACAACTGACGCTCGAGGTCCGCGTCGGGTGCGGCCGTGACATCGCTCAAAGCGCCGCTGGCGAGCAGCTCATCGGTGGCGGCGGCGCGCGCCTCCATCTGGGCGACCCGGTCCCTGGCCCGGTCGAGGTTGGCCCCGACATCGCCCATCTCGGAACCCAGGCCCGCCGCGGCCTCATTGGCCTTCACCCGCGCTTCCGAGGCGGCGTAGGTGGCCTTGATCGTCTCCTTTTCGGTGCGGAAGGCGGCGACCCGTTCGGCGAGGCGGCGCTCGTTGTCGTGCAGCTGTGCCTGCTGCTGCTGCAGCGCCTGGTACTGGCCCTGCAGCGCCGCGACCTGGCCCTCCAGGAGCGAACGGCGTTCGAGTGCCGTGCGGGCCAGGTCCTCCCGTCCCTGGTTCAGGGCCTCCTGGGCCTGATCGAAAAGCCGCTGGTAGCGGGAGCCCATCTCCTGCCCCTGCAGTTCGATCCGTTTCTTCGCCGTCGCGACCTCCGCCAGCCCCTGCCGCACCTGCTGGAGCATCCTCAGTTGTTGCTCGTAGCTGTCGTCGAGGGCCTCGCGGGGGTCCTCCAGGCGGGTCAGGGCGCGGGAGGACTTGCTGCGGAGGATGACGCGCAGCCGGGACGTGAGGCTCATGACTTGTTCCCCCTGATCAGTCGGTCCGTCGACGGGTACCGATACGGCGGAGGGTATCCGCCGTTCCCATTGAGTGCGCGCAACTCCTGAACCCCGGCTTTCAGTGCGTCAACCTCGTGGTCGACCTCGGAGTGCAGCGTCGACAGGGTGTCATCGGTGAGGTCGCCGAGACCGGCAGCCACGGCCGAGCGCAGCCGACGCACCAGGTGGGCGACCTGGTCGACCCGGCGGCCCGCCACGGGGATCGCCTCGCGGAGCACCACGGGATCGGTCTCGCTCTTCAACAGCTCCAACTGCTGGTCCAGCGCGACGCCTTCACTGTGAATGCGGCGGAAGAGCCGGGGAAGCTCGCCCAGCGGACCCGGGCTGCGCCGGGCCAGGTCGACCGCAGCCTGACCGCTGTCGAGGGTTTCGAACAGCCGCAGGCGCAGCACCAGGACCTCGTGTTGAGGGCCCCAGCCCACCCGGGCCCGAGAACGCAGGACCGCGCTGGAGAGCGTGCGGCTGCGACGGATGCGTTTGTAGAGAGCGCGCACGACGACGAAAGTCATGATGAAGGACATCAGGATGATGATGAAGAGTGCGATCAGCACCGAACTGAGCGTTGTCATGGGTCCGCCTTTTTCGAACGTTCTCGTTGCGCCGCGCCCCGTCGCGACACTTTTCAGACTCCAAAATACGCTGCTTTCGGGCCCGCTGGTAGCCTTGAGAGTCCACCAGGCGGTCGCCTCAGCGCACGCCGGAACGGACGACACCATTTCTCCTGCAGCCGAACCAAAGGCATCCGCCGATGCTTCGAAGGTGACCTATTCCCTGGTCGTGGTGTCGAACCGCCTCCCGGTCGAGATCGACGTGGCCGAGGACGGCACCGAGAGCTGGCGCACGTCGCCCGGCGGCCTGGTCACCGCACTGGAGCCGATGATGCGAAGCTCCGACGGCGCCTGGGTGGGCTGGCCGGGGATCGCCGACCGCCGCTTCGAGCCGTTCGAGGACGGCGGCATCTCGATCGTGCCCGTGCACCTGAGCGAAACGGAGCTCGAGGACTACTACGAGGGCTTCTCCAACGACACCATCTGGCCGCTCTATCACGACGTGATCGCGCCGCCGAGCTTCCACCGCGAATGGTGGGAGGCCTACGTGCGCGTCAACCGCCGGTTCGCCGAAGCCGCGGCCGCCGCCGCGTCGGCCGGCGCGACCGTCTGGGTGCACGACTACCAGCTGCAGCTCGTACCGCGGATGCTGCGCGAGGCGCGCCCCGACCTCGTGATCGGGTTCTTCAATCACATCCCGTTCCCGCCCTACGGGATCTACGCCCAGCTGCCCTGGCGCAAACAGATCCTCGACGGCCTGCTCGGGGCCGACCTGGTCGGGTTCCAGCGCCTGGCCGACGCGGGCAACTTCTCCCGGGCCGTGCGCCGCCTCTACGGCTACCCGACCCGCGGTGTCGCCATCGACGTGCCGGCGGCGGACGGCCGGCACCGGCGGGTGATCGCCAAGCACTTCCCGATCTCCATCGACGCGGCGGCTTACGAGGAAATCGCCCGGCGCCCCGAGGTGCAGGCGCGTGCCCGGCAGATCCGCGCCGACCTCGGTGATCCGAAGACCATCATGCTCGGCGTCGACCGCCTGGACTACACCAAGGGGATCGCGCACCGGATCAAGGCCTTTGGTGAGCTGCTCGCCGATGGGAGCCTGAGCGTCGAGGACGTGACGCTGGTGCAGGTGGCCAGCCCCTCCCGCGAGCGGGTCGGGCCCTATATCGCGCTGCGGGACGAGATCGAGCTGGCGGTCGGCCGGCTCAACGGGGACTTCTCGACCATCAGCCACACCGCCATCAGCTATCACCACCACGGCTACCCGCGGGAGGAGATGGTCGCGCTGTACCTGGCGGCCGACGTCATGCTCGTCACCGCACTCCGGGATGGGATGAACCTCGTCGCCAAGGAATACGTCGCCGTGCGATTCGACCAGGACGGCGTGCTCGTCCTGAGCGAGTTCGCCGGGGCCGCGGACGAACTGAAGCAGGCCGTGCTGATCAACCCGCACGACATCGACGGGGTCAAGGCCGCCATCCTCCGGGCGATCGCGATGCCCCGGCCGGAACGGCAGCGACGGATGCGCGCGCTGCGCCGCAAGGTCTTCGACAACGACGTCGCCGCCTGGTCCTCGTCCTTCCTCCGCACTCTCACCGAAGGAGCCGCCGTGCGCCCCGGAGTCCCCGACGACCTCGTGGCCGCGCTCCGTGAGGTCAGCGGCGCCGACAAGCTGCTCGTGGCCCTCGACTTCGACGGGACCCTCGCCCCGCACGTCGACCGGCCGGAGGATGCGCGGGCCGTCGACGGCACCCGGGCAGCCGTGCAGCGACTGCTCGACCTGGACGGGGTGCGGGTGGCCTTCGTGTCCGGCCGCGCCCTGGTCAGCCTGCGGCACGTCTCCGAGCCGCAGGACGAGGTGCTGCTCACCGGGTCCCACGGGATCGAGGTGCAGCTGGACACCGCCGACATCCAGCTGGACCTCGTGGCCGCCGAACTGGAGCAACTGGAAACCCTGAACCGGGTGCTCGAGGCCATCTCCGCATCCGTCGAGGGAACCTGGATCGAGCGGAAGCCCGCGGGGCGGGCCCTGCACACCCGGCTGGCGACGCCGCAGGCCGGCCAGGCGGCCCAGAATGAGGCCAGGGACCAGCTCAGCGTGCTGCTGCCGGGGATGACCGTGCGCGCCGGCAAGGACGTGCTGGAGTTCGCGGTGCGCGGCAGCACCAAGGGGGATGCGCTCGAACGGCTCCGCGAGTACACGGGGGCCGACCGGGTTGTCTACGCCGGGGACGACCTGACCGATGAGGACGCCTTCGCGGTGCTGCGGGGCGGTGACCTCGGCCTCAAGATCGGGGCGGGGCCGTCGCGGGCCGGCTACCGGGTGCGCGGGCCGGAGGAGGTCCCCCGGGTGCTGGGAATCATCGCGGACATCCGGGAGGCCGCCGCCTCCGCCGCCCCGTCCCAGGCGAACTGACCGCCAGCCTGAGGTTCTAGACTCAGTTCATGACTGAGATCGATCTGAAGCCACGCAGCCGCGACGTGACAGACGGGATCGAGGCCACCACTTCTCGTGGCATGCTTCGCGCCGTCGGGATGGGAGACGCAGACTGGGACAAACCCCAGATCGGAATCGCCAGTTCCTGGAATGAGATCACCCCCTGCAACCTGTCGCTGGACCGTCTCGCCCAGGCCGCCAAGGAGGGCGTGCACGGCGGTGGGGGCTACCCGCTGCAGTTCGGCACCATCTCGGTGTCCGACGGTATCTCGATGGGCCATGAGGGCATGCATTTCTCCCTCGTGTCCCGTGAGGTCATCGCCGACTCGGTCGAGGTCGTCATGCAGGCCGAACGCCTCGACGGCTCGGTTCTCCTGGCCGGCTGCGACAAGTCGCTCCCCGGCATGCTGATGGCCGCGGCCCGGCTCGACCTGGCCAGCGTGTTCCTCTACGCCGGATCGATCGCTCCCGGCTGGGTCAAGCTCTCCGACGGCACCGAAAAAGACATCACCATCATCGACTCGTTCGAAGCTGTCGGCGCGGTGAAGGCCGGCCGGATGTCCGCCGCCGACGCCAAACGGATCGAGTGCGCCTTCGCCCCCGGCGAGGGTGCCTGCGGCGGGATGTACACCGCCAACACCATGGCCAGCGTCGCGGAGGCCCTCGGCATGAGCCTGCCCGGCTCGGCGTCGCCCGCCTCGGCCGACCGCCGCCGGGACTACTACGCACACCGCTCCGGTGAGGCCGTCGTCAACCTGCTGCGCCTGGGGATCACGGCCAGGGACATCCTGACCCGCAAGGCGTTCGAGAACGCGATCGCGGTGGCGATGGCGTTCGGCGGCTCCACGAATGTGGTGCTGCACCTGCTGGCCATCGCCAACGAGGCGGAGGTCGAACTGACCCTCGACGACTTCAACCGGATCGGCGACAAGGTTCCCCACATCGGCGACCTCAAGCCGTTCGGCAAGTACGTCATGAACGACGTGGACCGCCACGGCGGCGTACCCGCCGTCATGCGCGCGCTGCTCGAGGCCGGGCTGATCCACGGCGACGCGCTCACCGTGACCGGCAAGACCGTCGCCGAGAACCTGGCCGAGATCGACCCGCCCGAGCTGGACGGCGAGGTGCTGCGCACCCTGGACAACCCGATCCACGCCAGCGGCGGCATCACCATCCTCAAGGGGTCGATGGCCCCCGAGGGCGCCGTCGTCAAGACCGCCGGCTTCGACTCCGACGTGTTCGAGGGGCCGGCGCGCGTGTTCGAGCGCGAACGCGCCGCCATGGACGCCCTGACCGAAGGCGGGATCGAGAAGGGCGACGTGGTCATCATCCGCTATGAGGGTCCGAAGGGCGGCCCCGGGATGCGGGAGATGCTCTCGATCACCGCGGCCATCAAGGGCGCCGGCCTCGGCGCCGATGTACTACTCTTGACGGACGGTCGATTCTCAGGCGGCACAACCGGACTGTGCATCGGCCATATAGCACCCGAAGCGGTGGACGCAGGTCCAATCGCCTTCGTGCGCGATGGTGATCTCATACGGGTCGATATCGCAGCTCGCACGCTCGACCTACTGGTCGACCCTGATGAGCTCGCCGCCCGGAGTGTTGGCTGGGCGCCACTGCCCCCGCGCTACACCCGGGGCGTTCTCGCCAAGTATTCGAAGCTCGTGCAGTCCGCGGCCGTTGGCGCCGTGACCGGCTAGCAAACCATTCGCAATCGAACTAGGGATTTGATTTCATGACCGCGGACACCTCACCCGTGCCATCGCCATCACCCCAGGCCACTGCCGCGTCCGTGCAACCGGACCGGGGCACGCCGGAGATTCTGACCGGCTCGGGGGCCATCATTCGATCGCTGGAACTGCTGGGAGTGACCGACGTCTTCGGCCTGCCCGGCGGCGCCGTGATCCCGCTCTACGACGAGCTGATGACGCAGGACTCCATCCGCCACATCCTGGTGCGGCACGAACAGGGCGCCGGCCACGCGGCCGAGGGCTACGCGTCGGCCAGCAACCGGGTGGGCGTCGCCATCGCCACCTCCGGCCCGGGCGCCACCAACCTGGTCACCGCCATCGCCGACGCCTACATGGACTCGGTGCCGATCCTCTGCATCACCGGCCAGGTCTTCTCCACCCTGATGGGCACGGATGCCTTCCAGGAGGCCGACATCGTCGGCATCACCATGCCGATCACCAAGCACTCCTTCCTGGTCAAGCGCGCCGAGGACATCCCCGCGGCCATCGCCTCGGCGCACCTGATCGCCTCCACCGGTCGTCCCGGACCGGTTCTGGTGGACATCACCAAGGACGCCCAGCAGCAGAAGGCGCCCTTCATCTGGCCGCCCAAGCTCGACCTGCCGGGCTATCGCCCGATCACCAAGGCGCACGGCAAGCAGGTTCAGGCGGCGGCCCAGCTGCTCGCCGAGGCCAAGAAGCCCGTGCTCTACGTCGGTGGCGGCGTCATCCGCGCCCGGGCGTCGGAGGGACTGCTCACCTTCGCCGAGCTCACCAACACGCCCGTCGTGACGACCCTGATGGCCCGCGGCGCCTTCCCCGACTCCCACCAGCAGCACCTGGGCATGCCAGGCATGCATGGCACCGTGTCCGCGGTGCTCTCCCTGCAGGAAGCCGACCTCATCATCGCGCTCGGCGCCCGCTTCGACGACCGGGTCACCGGCAAGATCTCCGAATTCGCACCTCACGCCACGATCGTCCACGTCGACGTCGGCCCCGCGGAAATCGGCAAGATCCGCGCGGCCGACGTGCCCATCGTCGGCGATGCCAAGGACGTCATCGCGGACCTCACGCTCGCCTACGCGGCCGCCGTGAAGACCACGACTCCCGACGTCAGCGACTGGTGGACGTACCTCAACGGCCTGCGCGAGGAATTCCCGCTCGGCTACTCCGAGCCGACCGACGGCCTGATGAGCCCGCAGTTCGTGATCCAGCGCATCGGCGAGCTGACCGGGCCGGAGGCCGTGTACGCGGCCGGCGTCGGCCAGCACCAGATGTGGGCCGCCCAGTTCATCAAGTACGAGCGCCCCAACTCCTGGCTGAACTCCGGGGGAGCGGGAACGATGGGGTACTCCATCCCCGCCGCGATGGGCGCGAAGGTCGCCGAGCCCGACCGGGTGGTCTGGTCGATCGACGGCGACGGATGCTTCCAGATGACCAACCAGGAACTGGCCACCTGCACGATCAACAACATCCCGATCAAGGTCGCCATCATCAACAACTCGTCCCTGGGCATGGTGCGCCAGTGGCAGACCCTGTTCTACGACGGGCGGCATTCCTTCACCGACCTCAACACCGGGCATGGTTCCGCCATGGTGCCGGACTTCGTGAAGCTGTCGGAGGCCTACGGGGCCCTCGCCATCCGCGTGACAAGCGCCGACCAGGTCGACGACGCCATCAAGCTGGCGCTCGCGACCAACGACCGCCCGGTGGTGATCGACTTCGTGGTCAGCCGCGACGCGATGGTGTGGCCGATGGTGCCGCAGGGCGTCAGCAACAGCTACGTGCAGTACGCCAAAGAGCATGCACCAACCTGGGGAGAGGAATAATCATGACCACCCACGTTCTGGGCCTCCTCGTCGAGGACAAGCCCGGTCTGCTCACGCGGGTCGCCGGCCTCTTCGCCCGCCGCGGATTCAATATCGAGAGCCTCGCGGTCGGCCACACCGAAATCCCCGGCCTGTCCCGCATCACGATCCTCGTCGACGTCGAAGACGCGCCGCTGGAACAGGTGACCAAGCAGTTGAACAAATTGATCAACGTCATCAAGATCGTCGAACTCGATCCGGCGCAGTCCGTGCAGCGCGAGCACCTGCTGGTCAAGGTGCGCGCCGACAACACGACCCGGTCGATGGTGCTGGAAGCCGTCACCCTGTTTCGTGCCCGCGTGGTCGATGTGTCCGTCGACGCCGTGGTGATCGAGGTCACGGGCGACTCCGGCAAGACCCAGGCGCTGCTTCGCGTGCTCGAGCCCTACGGGATCAAGGAAATCGCCCAGTCCGGACTGCTCGCCATCGGCCGCGGATCGAAATCGATCAGCGAGCGCGTCTTCAAGAACTAACCCCGGTCTCGACAAGCTCGACCACCGACACTACAACGACCGACAACAACAAGGAGAACATTTACTCGTGTCTGAGATTTACTACGACAAAGACGCTGACCTCTCGATCATCCAGGGCAAGAAGGTGGCCGTCATCGGTTACGGCTCCCAGGGTCACGCCCACGCCCAGAACCTCCGCGACTCGGGTGTCGAGGTCGTCATCGGCCTCAAGGAAGGCTCGAAGTCGAAGGCCAAGGCCGAAGAAGCCGGCTTCACGGTGCTCGGTGCCGCGGAGGCCTCCAAGTGGGCCGACGTGATCGTCGTCCTCGCGCCCGACCAGGTGCAGCGCCACCTGTTCACCGACGACATCGAACCCAACCTCGCCGAGGGCAAGGCCCTCGTCTTCGGCCACGGCTTCAACATC
>JACMQV010000122.1 GCA_014376815.1 Cryobacterium sp. | reverse complement strand
TGCAGCTCAACCTGCCGCGCCGGCTCCGGCGCCCGCTCAGGCTGCGGCTCCCGCCCCCGCCCCCGCGCCGGCTCCTGCTCCTGCTCCTGCGCCGGCAGCCTCGGCGCCCACCCCGAACGAGAGCTCGGTCGACACGGCGTTGAACTTCGCCCGGCAGCAGCTCGGTGACCGCTACGTCCTCAACGGGTCCGGTCCCGACGCCTGGGACTGCTCCGGCCTGACCAGGGCCGCCTATGGTGCGGCCGGCGTCTACATCGGACCGCATTCGGCCACCGCCCAGTACCGCACGATGGCCAGCCAGGGCCGTCTGGTGTCCTTCAGCCAGGTTCAGCGCGGCGACCTCGTATTCTGGGGCGGCGGCGGCGACTATTACCACGTGGCGATCTACGTGGGTGGGGGTCAGGTGCTCGAGGCTGCGGACGTCGGCAAGCCCGTGCGCATCCACGGCATCTGGGCGCCCGGTGACGTGGCTCCCTACGTCGGCCGCCCCACCGGCTGACGCCCCACCGGCTGGAGTCCGGCCTCACAACGCCGCCGAACCGTGAGAAAAGCTCCTTCCCGGACGCCGGGAAGGAGCTTTTCTCACGGTTCGGCGAGGATCGCGGAGGCTAGTGGCCTTCGGTGGCCAGCTTCTCGATGCCGTCCAGCACAATCTGGTCGGCTTCGGCGGCGTTGCCCCAGCCTTCGGTCTTGACCCACTTGCCGGGTTCGAGGTCCTTGTAGTGCTCGAAGAAGTGCTCGATTTCCTTGCGGGTGAACTCGGGGATGTCGTTGACGTCCTGGATGTGGTCCCAGCGCGGGTCGCCGGCCGGAACCGCGATGACCTTCGCGTCGGAGCCGCCGTCATCCGTCATGTTGAACACGCCCACCGGTCGAACGGAGAGCCCGACGCCCGGGAACAGGGGGAAGTCGAGGAGCACGAGCACGTCGACCGGGTCGCCGTCGAGGCCGAGGGTGTTCTCGAAGAAGCCGTAGTCGGTCGGGTAGACGAAGCTCGTGTAGAGCACCCGGTCGAGGTAGACCCGGCCGGTCTCGTGATCGACTTCGTACTTGTTGCGGCTCCCGCGGGGGATTTCGATTACTGCGTCGTATGCGGCCATGGCCTGGTTTCTCCCTTGATCAAAGTCTGCCGCTAACGTTACTGGATGGAGTCCACCCGCCGTCCGAGGCTCAGCCCGGCCATCGCCGATGTGCGGCGGATGGTGCGCGAGCTGCTCCCGGAGACCGGACTCGTGCTGGTCGGGCTGAGCGGGGGAGCCGATTCGCTCGCCCTGGCCGCCGCCACCGCCTTCGAGGCGTCGCGGGCCGGCTTGCGCGCCGGGGCCGTCATCGTCGACCACGCGCTGCAGGCCGGCTCGGCCGGCGTCGCGGCCGAAGCGGCCCGTCAGGCCGGAGGGCTCGGCCTCGACCCGGTGCTCACCCTGCGGGTCACCGTCGACGAGGGCGCGGGCAGCGGCGGCCCCGAGGCCTCCGCCCGCCAGGCCCGGTACGCGGCCTTCGACCGTGCCCTCGCCGAGACCGGCGCGAGCCACGTGCTGCTCGGGCACACGCTCGACGACCAGGCCGAGACAGTGCTGCTCGGGCTCGCGCGCGGCTCCGGCCCGACGAGCCTGCAGGGGATGAGCGCCGTCAGTGGGCCGTTCCTGCGGCCGCTGCTGGGCATCCGCCGAAGCGTGACACGGCAGTTCTGCGTCGACGCCGGCCTGACGCCGTGGCAGGACCCGCACAACGTCGATCCGCGATTCGCCCGGGTGCGGGTGAGGCAGACCGTCCTGCCGCTGCTCGAGCACGAGCTGGGCCCGGGCGTCGCCGAGGCGCTCGTGCGCACGGCCGACCAACTGCGTGAGGACTCCGGCGCGCTGGACGCATTGGCCCGGCAACGGGCCGACGAGCTCTGCGAACCCATAGCGGGCGGCCTGCGACTGGAGGTGAGCGGGCTGGAGGCGGACCCGGCCGCGCTGCGGCAACGGATCATCCGTTTCGTGCTCGAACGCGAGTTCGGCGTGTCCCTGCACCGGGTGCACACGCTGGCCGCCCTCCGCCTGATCACCGACTGGCACGGACAGAAGGCGCTCGACCTGCCAGGCGTTAGAGTTGTACGGCAGGACGGCTGGCTGATTTTCACCGCGCCTGGACACGCTCCGAGCAAAGGAACCTCCCGCTCCCATGGAACCCCGCGACATTGAAGGCGACCTCACCGAGATCCTGATCGACGAGGAGCAGATCCGGAGCAGGCTCGCTGAGTTGTGCCGCGTGATCGAGAAGGACTACGCGGGCAAGGACCTGCTGCTGGTCGGCGTCCTCAAGGGCGCGGTCATGGTCATGGCCGATCTGGCCCGCGAGCTCGTGCACCCGATCACGATGGACTGGATGGCCGTGAGCTCCTACGGTTCCGGCACGCAGTCCAGCGGCGTCGTCCGGATCCTGAAGGACCTGGACACCGACCTGCACGGGCGGAACGTGCTGATCGTCGAGGACATCATCGACTCCGGACTGACGCTCTCCTGGCTGCTCGCCAACCTCAAATCGCGCGGACCAGAATCGGTCGAGATCTGCGCCCTGCTGCGCAAGCCCGCCGCGGCCCGCGTCGACATCGACGTCAAGTACCTCGGATTCGACATCCCGAACCAGTTCGTGGTCGGCTACGGGCTCGACTTCGACGAGCGCTACCGCAACCTGCGCTCCGTGGGCGTACTCGCCCCGCACATCTACTCCTGAGGCGCACAGGGCGCCGGCGTGCATAGCGCTTTGGGCGAACACACGGTTTCCCCCCAGTGGCGGCACGGTAGCCTGTGACCACGATGAACGTCAAGAAGCTACTGCGCGGGCCGCTCCTCTACATTCTGCTGGCGATTGTTGCCGTCTGGGTAGGGTCGAGCCTCATTACCATGTCGGGATTCAAAGAGATTCCGACCCAACAGGGACTCGAGTTCCTCAAGGACGGGAAGGTCTCCGAGGCCAAGATCGTCGACGGCGAGCAACGCGTCGACCTGACCCTGACCAAGGCCGATCCGAAACTCGGCAGCGAGGTGCAGTTCTTCTACGTCGCCCCCCGCGGCGCAGAGGTCATCACCGCCGTCACCAAGGCAGACCCGAAGAACGGGTTCACCGACGAGGTGCCCAAATCGAGCTGGTTCCTGTCCCTGCTGGGCATCCTGCTGCCGCTGTTGCTCATCGGCGTGTTCTTCTGGCTGATGCTCTCCGGCATGCAGGGCGGCGGCAACAAGGTCATGCAGTTCGGCAAGTCCAAGGCCAAGCTCGTGTCCAAGGAGAGCCCGCAGGTCACCTTCGCGGATGTCGCGGGCGCCGACGAGGCGATCGAGGAACTCGAAGAGATCAAGGACTTCCTCAAGGAGCCGGCCAAGTTCCAGGCCGTCGGCGCGCGCATCCCGAAGGGTGTGCTGCTCTATGGCCCTCCCGGCACCGGAAAGACGCTTCTCGCCCGCGCCGTGGCCGGTGAGGCCAACGTGCCCTTCTACGCCATCTCCGGTTCCGACTTCGTGGAGATGTTCGTCGGCGTCGGCGCGAGCCGCGTGCGCGACCTGTTCCAGCAGGCCAAGGAAAACGCCCCGGCCATCATCTTCATCGACGAGATCGACGCCGTCGGCCGTCACCGCGGCGCCGGCATGGGCGGCGGCCACGACGAGCGCGAGCAGACCCTCAACCAGCTTCTGGTCGAGATGGACGGCTTCGACGTCAAGGCCAACGTCATCCTGATCGCCGCGACGAACCGTCCCGACATCCTCGACCCGGCGCTGTTGCGCCCCGGCCGCTTCGACCGCCAGATCGGCGTGAACGCCCCCGACATGCTCGGGCGCAAGCGCATCCTCCAGGTGCACTCCAAGGGCAAGCCCATGGCCCCGGGTGTCGACCTCGAGGTACTCGCCCGCAAGACTCCTGGTTTCACCGGCGCGGACCTGGCCAACGTGCTCAACGAGGCCGCTCTGCTGACGGCCCGCTCGAATGCCCAGCTGATCGACAACCGCGCCCTGGACGAGGCCGTCGACCGGGTGATGGCGGGTCCGCAGCGCCGCAGCCGGGTCATGCGCGACAAGGAGAAGCTGATCACCGCGTACCACGAGGGCGGCCACGCGCTGGTGGCGACCGCGATGCGCAACACCGACCCGGTGACGAAGATCACGATCCTGCCCCGTGGCCGGGCTCTCGGCTACACCATGGTGATGCCGGTCGAAGACCGCTACTCGGTCACGCGCAACGAACTGCTCGACCAGCTCGCCTACGCCATGGGCGGCCGGGTGGCCGAAGAGATCATCTTCCACGACCCCACCACCGGAGCCTCGAACGACATCGAGAAGGCCACCTCCACCGCGCGCAAGATGGTCACCGAGTTCGGGATGAGTTCGGCCGTCGGCCCGCTCAAGCTCGGCCAGGGTTCCGGTGAGGTGTTCCTCGGCCGGGACATGGGCCACCAGCGCGACTACTCCGAGCGGGTCGCCGAGAGCGTCGACGCCGAGGTGCGCCAGCTGCTCGAAGACGCCCATGACGAGGCCTACGAGGTGCTCAACGCGAACCGGGAGGTTCTGGACCGGTTGGCCGCGGCACTGCTCGAGCATGAGACGCTCGACCAGCACGCGCTGGCCGAGATCTTCGAGGGCGTCGTCCAGCTGCCGCCGCGGCGACAGTGGCTCTCCAGCGACAAGCGCCCGGTCTCGGACCGGCCTCCGATCGCGATGCCGGCACCCAAGATCCCCATCGAGAGCGGTGTGGCCGACGGCGACGCCGCGGCAAGCAAACCGACCCGCGCGCCGGCCCGCAGTCCCCGTCCCGCCACCGCCTAGGGCACGGGGTGGCAGTAGACAGAGCGCGGATCGAGGCCGCGGTCGCCGAGATCATCGCCGCAATCGGCGAGGATGTCGCCCGGCCGGGCCTCGCGTCGACCCCGCGGCGGGTGGCCGAGTCCTACGGTGAGTTTTTCGCGGGGCTGCACGTCGACCCGGTCGACCACCTGCGCGACACCATCCCGGTGGGCCCCCACACGGGCGAGCTCGTGCTGCTGCGCGACATCGCCTTCCGGTCGATCTGCGAACACCACCTGCTGCCATTCCTCGGCACGGCCCATCTCGCCTACCTGCCCGACGAGCGTGTCGTGGGGCTGGGCAAGCTGCCCGCCGTCGTCGACACCCTGGCCGCGCGGCCCCAGATGCAGGAACGGCTGACCGAAGAAATCGCCGAGGCCCTGAACACTGGGCTCCGGCCGCGCGGTGTGCTCGTGGTGCTCGACGCGGTGCACGGCTGCGTGACCGCCCGCGGGTCGCGCCAGACCGCCAGTTCCACCGTCACCATGGCCAGCCGGGGAGAGTTGTCCGACCCCGCCGCGCGCGCCGAGATCATGGCCCTGATCGGGTCCGGGCGGTGACCCCACGGCGCTCGGCAGCGACCGGGGCGAGGACCCTCGTGATGGGCGTGCTCAACGTCACCCCCGACTCCTTCAGCGACGGCGGCAAGTGGGATACCACGGATGCCGCCATCGCCCACGCCCCCGCACTCACGGCCGAGGGCGCCGACCTGATCGATGTGGGCGGCGAGTCCACCCGCCCCGGCGCCGGCCGCGTCGCGCCCGCCCAGGAGCAGTCCCGGATCATCCCGGTGATCGCCGAGCTGGCCCGCCAGGGGCTCCGGGTCAGCGTGGACACCCTCAACTCCGGCACCGCCGAGGCCGCCGCCGCCGCCGGCGCGAGCATCATCAACGACGTCTCCGGGGGGCTGGCCGACCCGCGGATGGCATCCGTCGCCGCGGACAGCGGACTCACCTACGTGGCCATGCACTGGCGCGGGCACGCCCAGAAGATGGACGCGCTGGCCAGGTACGGAGACGTCGTCGCCGACGTGCGCGCCGAACTCTCCGCGCGGGTCGAGGCGCTGACCGGGGCCGGCCTGCCGCAGGGCAGGATCGTGCTGGACCCCGGTCTGGGCTTCTCGAAACTCCCCGAGCACAACTGGCAGCTGCTCGCGCACCTGGACTCCTTCGCCGACCTGGGGTTCCCCGTCATGGTGGGCGCCTCCCGGAAACGCTTCCTGGCCGCGTCCCTCCCCGCCGGCGCCGCCATCTCCGAGCGCGACCTGCCGACCGCGGTGGTCAGCGTGCTGGCCGCCCAGGCCGGCGCCTGGGCGGTGCGCGTGCATGACGTTGCGGCGACGCGCACGGCCCTGAATGTGCTCGGACTGGTCGACTCGGCCAGAATGGAACCATGAGAAGCGACTCCATCACGCTGACCGGGCTGCGAGTCAACGCCCATCACGGCGTCTACGACTTCGAGCGGGAAAACGGTCAGGACTTCGTCATCGACGTGACCGTCTGGCTAGACCTGGAGCGGGCCGCGGCGGCCGATGACGTGACCCAGACCATCCACTACGGCGAACTCGCCGTCGAAGTCACGGATGCCGCCCGGCACAACCCGGTCGACCTGATCGAGACCGTGGCCGAACGCATCGCCGCCGTGGTCCTGGCCCACGACGTGGCCGAGAAGGTTCAGGTGACGGTGCACAAGCCGCAGGCACCCATCTCCGTCCCGTTCACGGATGTCGCAGTGACGATCCTGCGGACCCGCGAATGAGCGGTCAGCCGGCGTTGCTGGCGCTGGGGAGCAACCTCGGCGACCGGGCGGCCACCCTCGCGGCGGCCGTGAGGGAGCTGGCCGACGTTCCCGGGCTCGACCTGGCCGGCGTCTCCCCGGTGTACGAATCGGTCGCGGTGAAGCCCGACGGCGTCGACGAGAACGCACCCCGGTACCTCAACCTGGTGGTGGGCATCCGTTACGACGGTGACCCGCACACCCTCCTGGACGCCGTGAACGCCATCGAGAACGACCACGGCCGGGTGCGCGCCGAATGGTGGGGCGATCGCACCCTCGACATCGACATCATCGTCTTCGGCGACCTGGAACTGAACGACGCCCGGCTGACACTCCCGCACCCGCGGGCCGGGGAGCGCGATTTCGTGCTGGCCCCCTGGCTGGACCTCGACCCCGAGGCCGTCCTGCCGGGGCACGGCTCGGTGCGCGCGCTGCTCGTCGCCGTCGGCAGCACGGTGCGGCCCTACCGCCTGCCGCACGATATCGGCGGCGCCCGGTGACACGCACCCGGCCGACGCCCGTCATCGCCCTGGCCCTGCTCGGCCTGGTCGTGGGCTTCCTGGTCGAGATCACCGCCGCGGCGACCGGGGCCGCGATGGTCCTGCCCCCGGCCACGCTGCCGGTCGCGCTGGTGGCCATCGCCATCATCGTCGCAGCGCTGGCCTGGCCGATCCGCCAGGCCACCCGAGGGAAGGTGCGCCGGCATGTGAACCCGTTCCTCGCCATGCGCGTGGCCGTGCTGGCGAAGGCGTCCGCCCTGAGCGGGGCCCTGATGCTCGGCTTCGGCCTCGGGATCGTGCTCTACATCCTGACCCGGTCGGTCATGCCGGCGGTAATATCGTTATGGTCCGCACTCGGGATGGCGCTCGGCGCAGCGATCCTCCTGACCCTGGGCCTGGTGGCTGAGCACTTCTGCACTCTCCCCCCGGACGACGATGACAACGAGCAGGGAGAAGTACGTGCCTGAAGCCGTCCGACGGTTGGACCTCCCCGAGGTGGGTGAGTGGAAGCGCGTCTCGCCCCGGTACGTCGTGGTGGAAATCGTCGGAACGGTGCTCTTCGGCCTGGTGCTCTGCGCCGCCGCGGCGGCGTTGTGGCTGGCCGCCGAGGTGCAGTGGGCGCCGTACCTGCTCTCGGCGATCATCCTGATCACGGCCGCGACGGTCGCATTCGAACCGCGCCGGGTGCGCGCCATCGGCTACCAGCTGCGCCAGGACGACCTGCTCTTCCGGCGGGGCATCATGTTCACCCGGTTCGTCTCCGTGCCCTACGGGCGGATGCAGCTGGTCGACATCACCCGCGGACCGATCGCGCGCCGGCTGGGACTGGCCGACCTCAAGTTCGTGACCGCGGCCGCCTCGTCCGGGGTGCTCATCCCCGGGCTCACCGAGACGGATGCGGAGAGCCTGCGCGACCGTCTCGTCGAACTGGCCGAGAGTCGCCGGGCCGGACTGTGACCGATCTGGCCGACGGGGAGTGGCACCGGCTGCACCCGGCCAGCCCTCTGCTCCGCGGCGGCATCTTCATCGTCGCGGTGCTCGGCTTCATCGTCGCGAACCTGCGCGAACGACTGGTCGACTTCTTCCTGCGGATCCCGCGCTACGGCGGTGACCCGATCGATGAGATCCTCAGGCGCGGCGCCGTGGGCTGGGCGCTGCTCGGCCTCACGGTCGTACTGATCGCGATTCTGGCGGGCTTCTACCTCTCCTGGCGCATGCACACCTTCCGGGTCACCGGCGAGGTGGTCGAGGTGCGCAGCGGACTGGTCTTCCGCAGCAATCGCCGCGCCCGCCTCGACCGGAT
>JACMQV010000121.1 GCA_014376815.1 Cryobacterium sp. | reverse complement strand
GGCCGTCGCGAACGACTTCGGCGTCCCGGTGAAGGGTTGCGAAGCCGCTTGGCAGCAGGCCAACTCCGCGCTGGTGTACGACAGTGCGGACCTCGGGTCTGCGGACGTGGCGTCGGTGAGCTCGCTGCTCGCCTGGGCGAAGTCCGATCCCGGGAAGCTCACCTACCCGGCACCGCCGGACTTCACCGGATCGATGGCGGTCCGGTCACTGTTGTACGCCCGGCTCGACGGACCGTCGAGGCTTGCGGGCGCCTTCGACGAGCAGAAGTACAGCCAGGCCAGCGCAGGCTTCTACGACCGCCTGAACGCGATCGAACCGACCCTGTGGCGACAGGGCAGGACCTACCCGACGAGCCAGGACGACGTCGAGAAGCTCTTCGCGAACGGTGAGATCAGCGCGTACTTCACGTACGGTCCCGGTGGTGTGGCGGCCAAGGTCGAGGACGGCACCTACCCGCGGACGACGAAGGAGGCGGTGCCGACCAGCGGCAACATCAGCAACTACAGCTTCATCGGCATCCCGAAGAACGCGGCGCACCGGCCGGCCGCCTTCGTCCTGGCCAACACCCTGCAGGAGCCAGAAGTCCAGCTGGCGCTGTTCAGGGCGACCGGCGTCTACCCCGGCATCGACCTGTCACGTGTGAGCGAGGCGGTCCAGAAGAAGTTTGCGGCAGTTCCGCGGAGCCCGTCGGTGCTGTCTCTTGCCCAACTCACCGCGAACGCCCAGCCCGAGCTCGCCGGTGACTACCTCACCAGGATCGAGAAGGACTGGACGTCGCAGGTGCTGCAGAAGTAGCCGCACCGTGATGTCTGGTCCCGCGCTCATCCGTTCGCCCGCAGCGACTCGCGCGATCCTGCTCGCCCCGGCGATGCTGGTGATCAGCGTGTTCTTCGTCGGGGGCCTCGTCCAGGCGGTGCTCCAGAGCCTGGGCCACCAGCCCCTGGTCGGCAGAACCACCTGGTCGTTGGACGCCTACCGCGCGGCCGCGGAGGATCCCGCCGTACGCTCGTCGATCGCGCTCACCCTGCGCATTGGGATCGTCTCGACAGTGACCGCCACCGTGCTCGGCGTCGCCTTCGCCCTCGTGGTGCGCCGGCTCGGTGCAGGCCGTGCCTGGATGACTCGACTGTTCCAGAGCACACTGGCGGTGCCCCACCTCGTCGGCGCCCTGTGCATCGGACTGCTGCTGTCGCCGACGGGGTTCGTGTCGCGCGCCGCCGCCACGGTAGGGCTTGTCGACGATGCGCAGCAATTCCCCGTGCTGACTCAGGACGCCGGCGGCTGGGGGATCATCGCCGAGTACGTCTGGAAGGAGACACCCTTCATGGCAGTCATCGCCCTGGCAGCCATGACCTCGAACCTCGGACGGCTCGAGGACGTGTCACGCACCCTCGGCGCCGGCCCGTGGAGTCGACTGCGGCACATCACCGTTCCACTGCTCGCCCCGCCAGTGGGAGCAGCCGCACTCCTCGTGCTCGCCTTCACGATGGGGTCGTACGAGGTTCCCGTGCTGCTGGGGCAGCCGT
>JACMQV010000120.1 GCA_014376815.1 Cryobacterium sp. | reverse complement strand
TCCGGCTGGGGCATCCGGATGCTCCGCGGCTGCGTGCAGATCATGGCCCCGCCCTGGCGCGAGACCGGGAAACGACACTGGCGCTACGTGACCAAGTCCCGCACCCTCATGACCGACGCCATCACCCGCAACAACGTCATACGGAAGAACATCACCCGCCACGACGAGTGAGCTCCGCGCTTGGCGAGGAGTCAGGGCGGGCCTCGGCACCGCCCGCCAGCGACCAGGCCGGCATCCGTGCACTGAGCCCCCTACCCCTGAGCCCGGCGCGCCCCTGCCCCGGAGCCCTCTGGCCCGCCACTCCAAGCGCCGGCACCCTCGGGGACTGCCCGCCGCACCTCGGCCGGCAGCCGCCGCAGGTCGTCCCGCCGCCCGGCCGGCACGAGGGCCGGGAGCAGCAGCATCCACATTTCCTCCACCCGCTGAAACAGGTCCTCCCGACCGGTCAGCACCTCGGACACGATCTGCACTCCCGTGAAGGCGGGACTGATGAAGTGAGCCGCGGCGGCCACGTCCACGTCCACGGAAACGTCGCCGTCGACGATCCCCTGCCGCAGGAGTGCGTCGCAGACGGCGATCCAGTCCTCGTACGGGCCGGTCACGGGCACCGACAGGTTCGAGGACTCCATGGTCAGACGGATGCCCGCGGCCACGACCGGGTCGAAGCGCACCTGCCGGGCCAGCTCGAACGACATCGTGACGAGCGCGCGCAGCCCGGGGGTGGCGCCGCCCAGGAGCCGCTGCCCGAGTGCGATGGACGACTCGTGCTGGGCTTCGATCACGGCGAGCGCGAGCGACTCCTTGGAGTCGAAGTGAAAGTAGAGGGCCCCCTTGGTCACGCCCGTGGCGGCTTCCACGTCGGACAGGGTCGTGCCGCCGTACCCGCGTCGCCGGAAGGCCTCCGCCGCGCCGCGAACGATCGCGGCGCGCGTTCCGATCGCCCGTTGCTGCTGCGCCATGTCACTCCTCAGTTCGACAACGATCAGTTCGACAGCGACATTCGCCGCCCATAGAACAATACTGTTTGGTATGGTTTAGCCACAGGATGCTTTCGCGGGGGAAAGCCGATGACCGGCCGTGGCCGCGACACCGGTTCGGCGGGGTGTCGCCGGGGGTTCTCAACTGTAGGCAGGTCGCACGTGACTGACAGCGCATCCATTGTTCATATTGCCGCATTCGCGTTGGGGGGCCTGGGCGTGCTGGCCAGCGTGGCGCTCATCGCCGCGGCGCTCGTGCAGATCGCGGGGGCGGTCCACCTGTGCGACCGGGCCCGCACGGGCTGGGTGTTGGCGGTCATCTGCGCGCCCGTATTCGGCGCCGTGGCGTGGTTCGCCGTCGGCAACCGGCTGGACATGGACTGACCGGTTCCGAACGAACGGGTCGGGGGTCAGGTGTTGGGTCGCACGACCAGCACGGGGCACTTCGCATGGCGCACGCACTGCTCGCTGACCGAGCCGAGCAGCATGCCGGCCAGGCCGCCGCGTCCTCGGCTGCCCACCACGAGCATCCGTGCCTCCCGGGCAATCTCGACCAGGCATTTCACGGGGCTCGCGTACACGGCTCGGTAGTCGACCTCGACCTCCGGATGCCTGGCGACCTCGGCCCGCACATCGCGGGCCAGTTCGGTGCGCACCGCCTCGGCGTACTCCTCGAGCGACGAGACGTAGCCGAATTCCCAGTTGGCCGGCCGCGGGGCCGAGTCGATGGACCACGCGCGCACGACCACGACCGGTGCGTGCAACTGGCCCGCAAGCTCGAGCGCGGCGCCCAGAGCCCGGGTGGAGTACTCCGAGCCGTCGTGGCCGACCACGATGCTGTTCGGCGGGAGAGGGGGCTGGTCTGGCTGCAGGTCCGACATGACCCCACGCTACTCCCGGCACGGTCCCTCACAGCACTCTCCCGCCGCGTGGCGGTAAGGTCTCCCCCATGACGTACCTGGGGACGCCACGTCGTAAACTGTTCGCGCTGATCACACTCGTCACGTTGGTCGTGGTCGGAGTCGGGGTGCTCTGGGGCGGCTCCGTGCGCAGGATCGAGACCCTCGCCGGACCCGCGACCTTCGACCCGGGCGCGATCATCAGCGACTACAACTTCTTCAATCCCGACGCGATGACAGAGAACGAGATCCAGGACTTTCTCGAGCAGCGCCGCTGCACCGCATCCGACGGGGTCCCGTGCCTGTGGGAGTTCCGCGAGAGCACCAGGACCCAGCCCGCCCAGGGCGCCGGGCACTGCGCCGCCTACCCGGGCGCCGCCGCGGAACCGGCCAGCCGCATCATCGCGAAGGTCGCGGAGGCGTGCACCATCAGCCCGCGGGTGCTGCTCGTGCTGCTACAGAAGGAGCAATCCCTGCTGACCCGGCCGAGCGCATCCGGGTATCTGCGCGCCACCGGCTACGGCTGCCCCGACACCGCCGACTGTGACGCCGCGTACTTCGGGTTCTTCAACCAGGTCTACCGCGCCGCCTGGCAGTTCCGGCAGTACACCCAGGAGCCCGACCGCACCTACGAGGTGGGCACCGTCGACGTGGGCTTCAACCCGGACGCCGCCTGCGGGGCGTCACCGGTCGACATCCGCAACCAGGCCACCGCGAACCTCTACAACTACACGCCGTACCAGCCCAACCCCGCGGCGCTCGCCCGGCCCGGCGCTGACGGCGACGGATGCTCGACGCACGGCAACCTGAACTTCTGGGTGTTCTACAACAAGTGGTTCGGGTCGTCGGAGGCCGTGGGGTACCCGGCGGCTTTCGGATCCTGCCTCAACCTGGTCGGCGGCCAGTCCTGCCGCGAACAGGGACTGCTGCCCGGGTCCTGAGCGTGGTTTCTCCGCGCAGAGCGTAATCGCCCGGGGCGCCCGGGGCTCACCCGAGTCCGGCCGGCCGGCCGTGCGAGAGTCACGCCGTCACGATTTCAACCCCCGGTCAGGCCGGATTACCGGCCGGATGCCCGAACGCCGCGGCCGAGGCGGCTCCCGGGGACACGCCCGATCGACCTGCCCGGGCATCCGTCCCGGCGGCCAGCCAGGCGGACCTGCCGTCCACTCGCCCTGCCTAGACTCCTCGGATGACTACGAGCGGTCGATCGGGTTTTTCGCCGACCTGCCGCCGCAATCGAAAGGATCCACCTTGAACAAGAACATGATCTCCCCGGCAACCGCCACCTCCCGCACCAGGCGCGTCACCCTCGGCGCCGCCTCCGTCCTGACCGCCGGAGCCCTCCTCGGCGTCGGCGCGCAGGGCGCAACCGCCGCCCCCGTCAGCGCCGGCGCCGAGCACTCCTCCAGTTCCAGTGCGAGCGGGGAGTCCTCCTCCAGCTCGAACAGCGCGTTCCTGGCGTCGCTGGCGAAGGATCTCCGCCACGACGTCGCTCGCGGGCAGAGCGGCAATGTGAAGGCCCAGAAGGTGGCCACGACGCTCTCCGAGCATGCTGAGCTCTTCGAGAGCCTGCCGGCGAACCTGCAGGCCGACCTGACCACCCTCAAGGACGCCTCCGGCGCCGAAGACCGGGCGGCCGCCGTGGACACGGTGCGCACCACCGCGCTGGCCGGAGGCTACGGCGAGGAGATCACGAAGATCGCCGAGTCCGTGCGGGACAACCCGAAGCACCCGCTGGCCGCCGCCGTGCGCACCGCCCTGGGCAGTGACCTCGGCACCGCATCAGGCACCGCATCAGGCACCGCATCAGGCACCGCTTCCGGCACCGACCAGGAGCCGGCCGAGGCTGCCGGCCCCTCAGTGACGGAGCTGGCGCTCAAGTTCGCCGACAACCCCGCGCTGCTCTCCAAGCTGCCGGCCGACCTGCAGTCCGACCTGGCCGCGCTGAAGAACGCGCCGGCCGCCGAGCAGGACGCCGCCGGGCAGGCGCTCGAGACCGCCGCCCTGAACGGCGACTACGGCACCGTGATCCAGAAGATCGTCGAGGGGGTCCAGGCGCAGGCCACGGCCGGGGCTGACACCGATGCCGGTGCCGACACCGGTGCCGACGCCGACGTTCACGCCGGTAACTAACTAACACCGCGACACGGATGGCCGGAAGCGCACCGCGCTTCCGGCCATCCGTCTGTCCCCGCTACTGCCCGGGGGCCCGGTACGAGGGCGTCTTCTTCGCCGCCTGGTCGATGACCTCCGGCGTCATCAGCGGCTTCAGCTTCACGGTCACGTTGCCCGTGGCGTTGATCATGAGGGAGAGGGCGGCGGCGCTGGCGTCGTCAGGGGCGTCCAGGACACCCAGGACATCGGTGTCCCCGAAGGCGTAGTAGAAGCATTCCAGCGAGCCGCCCACGGATTTGAGGGCATCGACGAGCGCCTCCCGGCGCTTCGTCCCGCCTTCGCGCATGAGGCCCTTGATGCCCTGGCCCACGTAGTTCGCTTCGAAAAGAAATTTCGCCATGATCTTTCCTGTCCGGTGATGTTGGGGTGGCAGGCAGCCGACGTGCCCGACACCGATTGACGGAAGGTCCCTGAGTCGGCCCCGAAGCGGGACCGGCTCACATCGTAGGCCCGCCCTCTCGCCCGGACAACGGGTGGGCGGCCCCCGGCGAACCGGGACAGCCCGGGTGTGCGCGCCGAAAAGGCCGGGAACCCACTGTGAGATTCCGGTCGAGTTGTCATCATTCCGCGGCTTTGACCCCACATTTTCCGCGGGAGATGAAGTTGTCCCTGGGGTGAGCATTTCATCCGAGTTGACAATTTCTGCGCCACACGAAGCGCGGAGGAGAAACGCACGCTTTCGTGTTCGAGGCACCGGTAGGGTGTGGACCCATGGTGCGCGCCCCAAGACGCTCAGAGAAGTCCTCGATCGTGACCATCGGAGCAGAACCAGTCGCTGCCGTGACGCGTTGACCGCTAGATTCATGATGGTCGTCGGCGAGTGTTGCTTCGGGCCGCGCCAGCAGTTCAACAAGGACTGATCGCGCAAACACGGGTCCAACCAAGGCATACGAGATAGACCTGTCATGATCGGGAAGTTTTTACGTGGTCTCGCTGAAGTCCTGTCTCAGTCCGAACCCGAAAACACGTACGACGCCAGCCGCCACACCAAGTACCACTGGAGTTGTGAGTGCGGCGGCCACTCCCGCGAGGACGGCTTTCTATTTGAGGCCGACGCGGAGCATGCCGGCCAACGACATCAGTGGGGCAACGGGGTCGGACACCCAATGCCGGACACTCATTCCACGCCCGGCAACTAGCGAACCCTAGCGATTTCTGAGGTCGCGCGAGGTCGTAGCGCTAAGCCTTGTCGACAGGGACCTCCTGAGCCAGCTTTTCTCGGAAACGGCAAATTCGCCCTGAACGTACTCGAACCTGAATTCGCCAATATCTTCCGTCGCGATCAATAACTCATACTCACGGATCCCGTCCCCGGCCCCGTGCAGAACCGAAATGCATTTCACGCGTTCAACCAGTGCATCCAGGAACTGGTCTCGAAGCCTCGGGTCCGTGCCAGAGTCGTCGAGCACCGCATCGATCGTGGCAAAGGCGAGTTCCACGTTACGGCCGAGTGCGTACGTGTGGGCCATTTCAATCCGCGCGGCCAACGATTCCTCGAGGTCGTCATTGGCCAACGCGATCTTCTCGGCGGCCGTGTATGCCGCTATGGAGTCCTTGAGGTTTGCACGCTCAAATCCGGTCTTTCGGTAGACGGCCCCCTCCGTCGTCCACGCTTTGTATTCCTGATCCCAGATGCCATCAGGGGCGTCAACAGATTGTGCCCGGGAGAGCATTACTCGGCAGAAACTCAGGGCTTCCTTGAAATGAATTCGAGCCCAGGCCCGGTTGGCGGTCCGGTCTGCCTTACGGTAGTAAAGACGACCTCCGTTCTCGCCAAACGCCGTTCCGTCGTCTCCAACTTGCGGCGCAACCGTGCGATCTCGGCCCGCTCCGGAGTTAACCGGCCAATCTTGTCGCCGGGCTTCTTGCCCGCCAGCACGCCCGCATCGCGCGGCTTGCGCCATTCGGTGATCTGCGAGGAATAGATCCCCTGCTCCCGCAGATACGCACCGCCCGCACTGTTCTGGATGGCGGCCTCATAGGCGGCCAGATGATCAAGTTTCTGCGCCGGGGTAAACGACCTCCTCGAGGTCGGACCGCCGGCTCGGGGTCCGGGACTACTCATATGACTATCGTCGCGCACGGCGATCAAAGACGGGCTGGACATGGTGGTGGTTTCCTGATCCTCGCCCTACGTCATGCGGCGAACTTGCTGTTAGCTACTGGCCTCACCCAACCCTGACACGTAGGGCCGGCGCGACGCTGCTCGCCAACGAGCTCGGTAGCAGACGGCGGCCGACATGCTCGGGCACACCTCCACGTCGACGACGAAAGCCCACTATGCCGAGCCCGACCGCCGGGTGAAGTCGGAGCCGGCGGAGGTGATGCAGCGGCTGGCGCCGCGCAACCTTGGTTGAGAACCCACGTTCGGCTGGCAGCACAATTTGGGATTCTCTAGTGGGAGGCGCGCAAACTCCGTCTCCTAACCGGTGGGATTGGGACACTTTGACGAGACAAGTCAAGTCAAGTCAAGGATGCGCGATCGGCAGAGCGCCACGGTCTACACCCCTTTCGGTGACCGGAATGTGGGCATCGTCGTCTGAAGTCGACGGACGAGTCGACGTATCTCGCAACGTGTGTTTATATCAAGCCAATGATACTCAGGTAGGCAAGGACGGTTGCGAGACATCGGGAGGCGTCGATGACGATGCTGATTGGGCCGCTACCGCTGCCGCTGCCGCTGCCGCTGCAGTCCGCGTCGATCAGACCGTCGTAACCGATGGTCTTAAGGATCGTTGCGAGTAAACGCAACCGTTTTCGGTGTTGGTGAGAGGCCCAGGAATACGAGGCGAAGAAGATCGTGGTTCATTCACTGATCATCGGCCGGTATTGCTACTGACAAACACACGTTTGCCTGCCGCCCAAGGCCCAAGGCCCTAGGCCTTGTGCTTGTACTTGTACTTGTACTTGTGCGGATCGGCTATCCCGTTCTGGACAAGTGGTCTCGTTTGCGCAGTGCTCCTGACGTCGAGAGGCGCTCAACTTGCGCGCTCCTCGTGCCGGGAGAATGGAAACTAGGTACGGGCCTCAGTCGACCTTGACACGTCGGTGCGGGCCCCGTCAAATAGTTGCAGTCGAGCTCGACGAACGATGAGTAGACAAAGCCGCGCTTCGGGGGCCATTCAGGCCAGTAGGCGCGCCCGATTCGTTCAACAACCTGATCGCATATTGCTTCCCCACGAATCACTTGCCGAACCGCTTCAGGGTGGATGATGACGTTGTGACAGTGCTCGAGTTTGGACCTGTGTCGTCGTGACGCCATCTCATGACGCGACCCCATTGACAGGGACAACCGGAGGCCGAGCGCGAGTCACGCGT
>JACMQV010000014.1 GCA_014376815.1 Cryobacterium sp. | reverse complement strand
CGCTGACCCCTGCATCACCTTTCCGGTCGAGAGTGCCCGCTGCGCGGGAGCTCTGGCCGCTGCGCGGGCTGGGCGCGAGAAACAAGGACGGCGCGCGGCCCCGGCCGGGGGCCGGGGGCCGCCCCGCGGCCTGTGGCCCGCGGCGGGCGCCCTGCCCCGACCGGGGGGGGGCGCCCCCCCCGGTGACCTCCGCCCAGCCCGCGCAGCGGCGAGAGCTCCCGCGCAGCGGGCACTCTCGACCGGAAAGGTGATGCAGGGGTCAGCGGTGCAGGGCGGGCACGATCAGGTAGACACCGAACAGGACGGCGCCGGCGCACAGGACGAAGCAGGCGTAGGCGCCCAGCATGGCCGCCCGCTTCTGGCCGCGGGTGAGCGGGGTGGCGGCGGCCTTGCGCGCACGCTTGGCCTCCTTCGCTGCCCGCTTGGGGGTGAGCACGGTGATGGCGCCGGTGAACTCGGCCGGTTCGACGACCGGAACGCGGCCGGCGGTGGTGAGCAGCCGCAGGCCGAGCGAGTACAGGCTCACGACGACCGCTGACGAGAGGAGCGAGGCGCCCGCCACGACGAAAAACGCAGTCCAGTCGATCACAGCGCGACCTTCTTCCGATCCTTGCCGGAGACTCTGCGGGGGGTCTTCCGGATTTTCACGACCCGCCCGGCGTCGTCGATGTCGTGCAGGTTGTCGTGCGTGACCCGGTTCGTGCGGGACCGCCGGAACAGCAGGGCGACGACGAGCGAGCCGACCACCAGGTCGAGCACGAGCCCCAGCGGGCCGAGGAGCGCCAGACCGGCCGCGAAGGCGCCCATGATGGCCGAGGCCGGCAGGGTGAGCACCCAGCCGAGCGCGATCTGGCCGGCCATGCCCCAGCGCACGGTCGAGCCGCGGCGGCCCAGGCCGGAGCCGATAACGGACCCGGACGCGACCTGCGTGGTGGAGAGGGCGAACCCGAGGTGGCTGGACGCGAGGATGGTGGCCGCGGTGCTGGTCTCCGCGGCGAAGCCCTGGGCCGGCTTGATCTCGGTGAGACCGCGGCCCATGGTGAGGATGATGCGCCAGCCGCCCGTGTAGGTGCCGACCGCGATCGCGAGGGCGCAGGCGCCGATGACCCACAGCTGCGGGCCCGTGCCCACGTCCTGCATCCCGCTGGCGATCAGGGTGAGGGTGATGACGCCCATGGTCTTCTGGGCGTCATTGGTGCCGTGCGCCAGGGCGACGAGGGACGAGGAAAAGATCTGGGCGTAGCGGAAGCCGCCGCGGCCATCCGCCTTACCGCTGTCACGCCGGGTGATGAAGTAGGCCAGCCTGGTGGCCAGGAATGCCACGATTCCGACGGTCAGCGGGGCGATCAGGGCCGGCAGGATGACCTTGGCCAGCACGACGTCGTAGGCCACGGCCTGGGAGCCGACGCCGATGATGGTGGCGCCGATCAGGCCGCCGAAGAGGGCGTGGCTCGAGCTGGACGGCAGACCGCGCAGCCACGTGATCAGGTTCCAGACGATGGCGCCGATCAGGCCGGCGAAGATGATCTCCGGGGTGATCTGGACGCCGCCGTCGCCCTCCTTGATGATGCCGCCGGAGATCGTCCTGGCGACCTCCGTGGACAGGAACGCGCCGACCAGGTTGAGGATGGCCGCCAGTCCCACGGCCACCTTGGGCCGCATGGCGCCGGTGGCGATGGGGGTGGCCATGGCGTTCGCGGTGTCGTGGAAGCCGTTGGTGAAGTCGAAAATCAGGGCGAGCGCAATGACAAGCGCCACAATCAGGGTGAAATCCACCGGCGTCTTTCTCTGGTTTTCCCACGGCCGGGTTCTTCGGGCTGCGGAAGTGCGAAGCCGTGGTTTTCCAAAGCTTGGCGTGAGCCGGTGGTCTGAACAGCCCCCGAGCGGTCACGCGACCCTCATGATCCTGACAGCCCGGAGCGGGCAGGTCAATTCAGAGGGGCGGCCGCGGCCGGGTCCACGACGGTGGCGAGGTCCTCCCCGAAGGTGAACGTGGCCCGCACCGGGATTCCGGCGAGCACCCCCGGCAACCAGTGCCGGGCATCGTCCCACATCTCGTCCACGGGCAGGGCGGCCACGTCGAACCACTCCGGGTTCAGCTCGTCGGACTCACGCGGGGTCCCGGTCCACTCCGTGCAGACGAAGACGCTCGACTCCTGGCTCCAGGCTTCCCTGTGCGGGAACAGGTAGGTCAGCAGGCCCAGCGGGGTGAGATCGGATGACGCCACGACCAGGCCTGACTCCTCCTCGATCTCCCGCACCATCGCCTGCACGGCCGTCTCCCCCGGTTCGAGCTTGCCGCCGAGGCCGACGATGTTGCCCAGGCCCAGACCCTTCTTCTTCCGGCCGAGCAGCACCTGCAGGCCTCCCGCCGGCGTGCGTCGGGTGAGGTAGCAGACGCACACCTGGGGAAGAGACATGATTCCATCGTATTAGGCTGCAGGGATGAACTTTGTGCCCGCATCCGGAACCATCACCATGTTCACCACGACCTGGTGCGGCTACTGCTCGCGCCTGAAGTCGCAGCTCGACAAGGCGGGCATCGGGTACACCGAGGTCAACGTGGAAGAGGTCGACGGCACCTCGGAACTGGTGATGAGCCTGAACAACGGCAACCGCACCGTGCCGACCATCCTGTTCCCCGACGGGTCGAGTGCCACGAACCCGTCGCTGGCTCAGGTCCAGGCCAAACTCGCCTGAACATGAAACCCCCGGCAACCCGGGGCACCCCCTTAACACGCTGACGGGTCCCGGATCAGATCCGGGACCCGTCAGCGGGTAGTGCGGCTTTAGCCGAACAGAACCGCGGCCTCGTCGTACCGCGCCTGCGGCACGGTCTTCAGGCCGATGGTCGCATCGGCGATGCTGACGATCTCGATGTCGGTGCCGCGCAGCGACACCATGGAACCCCACTGGCCGGCGTAGACGGCGTCGACCGCGGCCATGCCGAGGCGGGTTGCGAGCACGCGGTCGTAGGCCGACGGGGCCCCGCCGCGCTGCGTGTGGCCGAGCACGGTGGCGCGGGACTCGATGCCGGTGCGCTCCTCGATCATCGGGGCGATCAGCTCGCTGATGCCGCCCAGGCGGGGGCGGTTGAACGCGTCCAGGCCCTTGGTCGAGAGTGCTTCGTCCATTCCGGCGAGCTTGAAGCCCTCCGAGACGACCAGCACGGGTGCGCGGCCGCGGTCGCGCACGTGCAGCACCCACTCGCAGATCTGCTCAATGGTCTGCGGCTGCTCCGGCGTGAGGATGGCGTGTGCTCCGCCGGCCATGCCGGAATGCAGGGCGATCCAGCCCACATGACGGCCCATGACCTCGACGATCATGCAGCGGCCGTGCGACTCGGCGGTGGTGCGCAGACGGTCGATGGCCTCGGTGGCGATTTCGACCGCGGTGTTGAACCCGAACGAGTAATCGGTGGCCTCGAGGTCATTGTCGATCGTCTTGGGGACGCCGACGATCTTGAGGCCGGCATCCGTCAGGCGGCGCGCGGCGGTGAGGGTGCCCTCGCCACCGATCGCGATGATCGCGTCGATACCTTCCGCGTCCATCGTCTTCTGGATATTAACGGGACCGCCGCGTTCGCCCTCGAAAGGGTTCGTCCGGGAGCTGCCCAGGATGGTTCCGCCCTGACGGGAGAGACCGCGCACGCTGTGGCGGTCCAGGGTCATAAAGTCGCCCTCTACAAGGCCTTTCCAGCCGTTGCGTATGCCGACGAACTCGGCGTCGAGGACGCGGATTCCCTTCAGTACGGAACCGCGGATGACGGCGTTCAGTCCGGGGCAGTCTCCACCGCTGGTGAGGATACCTATTTTCATTTCTGGTTACTCCTTGTTGCGAGCGATCATGTTCAGCGCCTTAACCGCTTCCTCATGATGGACCCGAGATGGGCCCGGTTTCAAATCAACGCCGGTGAGGGGCGCTTCCTACAGCTCCCCGTCGAGCGCCTGGGTGAGCAGGTAGATCAGTGCGCTGGCCTGCACGGAATCGGCGGAGGAAATCTCTTCCTCGGCGCCGTCGAGGGCGCGGGCGGCGAGGCCCTGCTTGCTCCCGATCAGTTCGGCGATGCGCGCGTCGATGGTGTGCGCGGCAATGATCCGCCACGCCGTGACCGGCTCGTCCTGGCCGATCCGGTGCACCCGGTCGATGGCCTGGGTCTGTTCGGCCGCGGTCCAGCTGAGCTCGGCCAGCACGACGTTCGACGCGGCCTGCAGGTTGACGCCGACGCCGGCGGCGGAGAGGGAACAGACCACGACGGCCACCCCCGGGTCGTCGTTGAAGGAGTCGATGGCCGCCTGGCGGGCCAGTGCGCTCTGGTCCCCGCGCAGGGAGACCGTGCGCAGGCCGCGCTTGGCGAAGATCTCCTCCGCGGTGTCCATGACATCGATGTGCTTGGCGAAGAACACGACCTTGCCCACCGAATGCGCCAGCTGAACGGCGTAGTCGGCCGCGAGGGCGGCCTTGGCCTGGCCGATCTTGCGCACCATGGTGAAGACGTTCTCCCCGGTGGTCTGCCCCTTCGATTCCTCGAGTTCGGCGTGCGCGACCGCGCGGATGAACGCGGCCCGTTGCTCCTCGTCGAGCACCGGGACGCTCTTGCCGGCGTGCCGGGCGGTGACGAGCGAGTGGTACCGCGTGACCAGCCGGGCGGCGAGCTCGCGCTCGGCCTGGCGGATCGAGCGGCCGAGGTCGTCATCCAGCTCGACCGGCAGGTCGGCGATGCGCTTGGCCGGCAGGTCGGTTGCGACGTCGACCTTGCGGCGGCGCACGATGCCCATATCGATCACGGCGGCGCGGGCCTCGGCGTAGAAACCGGGATCGGCAGGCGTGAGCCCGATGGCTTCGAGCTTGTGCATCAGCCTGGGTGTGGGCTTGTCGCCGTCGATCCAGCCCAGGAACTGCCAGATCGCGCGGAAGTCGTCGACGTCGTTGATCAGCGGCGTGCCGGTCAGGGCCATCAGGAGCGGGTTCCCGCCCGGGGTGCGGCGGCGGATCTGTTCGGCCAGGGCCAGCACGTGCTTGGACCGCTGGGACTGGAGGTTCTTGATGAAGTGGGCCTCGTCGACGACCATGCCCTTGAATCCGAGGGTGCCGAGCCAGGTGCGGTGCCGGTCGAGGACGTCGTAGTTGACGATGACCACGTCGGCGAACGCGTCGAGGGTGTCGCCGTCGCCGTGGATGACCGTGGCCCGGCGGTGCGGCGTCCACAGTTCCACCTCCCGCACCCAGTTCATCTTGACGACGTTGGGCACGATGGCGAGCAGCGGGTAGGAACCGCTGACGGAGGCCGCGAGCAGGCTCTGAGCGGTCTTGCCGAGTCCCGGCTCGTCGGCGAGCAGGTAGCTGCGGTGGCCCAGGCGTGCGCTTTCGACGAACCGGGCCTGGTGGCGCATCAATTCCATGCCGGGGGGTGAGAGCCGGTCGACGCGGGGCGCCTCGGGCAGGGGCATGCTGGCGGCCTGGCCGCCGGAGCCGTATTCGAAGGATTTGAACAGCGGGCCGATCAGCTCCCAGTTGGCGAGGCGGCGGCCGGACGCGACCGGGGCCGCCTGCGCGGCACTGAAATCGGGCGCGAGGAACGGGTTGGCCAGTTGCCGGGCCTTGACCGACTGCGGGATGACCTGGTTGACCGGCACCTCGGGCTTGACCTCGGGCTCGCGCGTGATGATGAGCTCGTCCGGGGACAGCTCGGCGCCGGACTCGATCAGCCAGTCGCGGCGGAACCGCTGCGCGACCGTGGACACGCCCGCGTCGGGTTCGAGCAGGGTGATCAGGCTGGTGTCGCGTGCCGCGGTCTTCGCCAGGATCTGCGCGATCCCATCGAGCCGCTTGAGCAGTTCCGCCCGGTTGGCGTCGGTGAGCTCCTTGTCGCCCTTGACCCGGGCGCGCTCCTCGCGCATGAGCAGCGCGATGACCTGGTACTTGGTGCGGTTGGTGGGACCTAGCTTCGCGCCGGTCTGCGCCTTCGCCTCGACCTCGCGCACCTTGCGGGCGAGGATCGGGATGATGGGGGCGTCATCGTCACGGGAACGGGGTCGCTGCCGCTGGCGACCTCCGGCGGCGGCACGGCTAGTCGAACCGGCGGCCGGGTGGCGGGTGTATGCCATTCTTCTCCAACTTCACAGCAGCACGGCAGAGAACCATGCTCGACGTGGTGCGGCATCCGTGGATACCGGGGCGATCGATACGCCGAGGCCTGAACCAGGCATCTGTCACCGACATTAGTGTCACCCGCAGCTTCAATGTGGCGACACGGTCAATGTGGCAGCACGGTCAAGTCTGTCTGCGGGCTTTCACGGCGTGACACCAGTCTACGCCCGCGGGTCCCTACCGGTGCACCGGCACCTTGGTCCTGGCGCCGACGATGATGAAGACGAAGGCGGCAATGAACTGGGCCGAGACCCAGCCCTGGCCGTGCAGCTCGATCACCACGACCGGGTTCCACAGCACGGCGATGGGCACGAGCCCGATCAACCACAGGTACGACTTCGCCTGGGCGGCGAAGACGCAGATGATCAGCGCGAGGATGCTCACCGCGTAGCGGATGATGATGTAGCTCTCCGAGTCGAGCAGGGCGAGTCCGCCCAGCAGGACGATCGCGCCGAGCAGGCCGGGCGCGAGCGCGGAACGACTGAATGTTGGTTCGACCGGGGTGCCCATCAGACTCCTCCTCCTCCGCCACCGCCGCCGCCCCCGCCGACCGAGCCTCCCCCGCCCGAACCGGAACTGGAGGAACTCGAGGCGCTCCCCGACCATGATGCCGAGGTGGAGCTGGTGAACGAGCTCAGGCCGGCGGCGAACCAGACCGGGCTGAACGGGGCGGAGCCAGCGTACCAGTCGGGCTGCGAGCCGCTCCGGACGTAGTAGTCGCCGAGGACCGCCGACCACTCCTTCTCCTGGCCGAACAGCACCGCGAACGGCAGCAGCCGCTCATAGAGCTTGAGCACCTGCAGCGGATTGCCCGGGTCGGGCGCCGTGCCCAGGACGGATGCCGTATCCGGCCGGTAGGGCGAGCGCAACGCCCCCTCGGGGCTCTGCAGCACCCGCAGCCGGTCGGTCTCGGCCACGCCGATGTAGAGCTTCACGCCCGCCAGGTAGTCGCGGAGTTCGGCACCGGCCGGGGTGAGCGGCCGCACGCTGCCGGCCAGCGCGATGGTCGCGGTGGAGACCATCACCCCGGCGATCAGGATGACGGCCGGCCACGCCCCGCCGACCTCGGTGGCCAGCGCGACGATGCCGCCCAGGGCGCACAGGATCCCGGTCAACACGGCGCCGGCGAGCAGCCAGCCGCGGAGGCGGCCGCCCTTCTTTTCCCGCAGGCCATCGGTCAGAACCTGCTGTCTCACGGCCTGGAGCTGCTTCGTCAGGCCCTTCCCCAGCACGGTGTCCTTCGCCTTGAGGTCGCGACGCGTGCCCTCGTGCAGCCCCGGGAAGAGCAGCCTGAGCACGGACGTCGCGGCGGGGTCGAGACTGCGGGCGTGCCGGAGTTCCAGCAGGTAGTGCTGCTTCCCCTCGCCTTCGAGCACCCGCACATTCCCGCGCACCGCGAAGCTGAGGAACTGGGCGGCCATGGCCTTGGCCGACGTGCGGGTCACATTGCCGGCCTGGAGCAGGTTCACGCCTGCGGGCGGCAGATACTCCGCGATCAGGGTCGGCCGCCCCGGGGCGGAACGCCACCGGGTGGCCCTGGCGACGGCCGCCGCCGCGGACAGAACCACGCCGAGCAGCAGCGCGCCGAGGCCGATGCCGGGAAACGGGTTCGCCGTGAAGGACTGGTCGCGCGGCACGAAGGTGCCGGGCTCGAACGCGACCGACACGGTGAGCCCCTGATAGGGTTCCAGACTGCCCGCGGTGGCGTCGAACACAGCGGTCCCGTCGACGGAGGTCTCGGTCAGGCCCGCACAGGGCTCGCTGGAGTCGCGGTCGCCCTGGTAACACGCCGCCTGGCCGGTCAGTCGGGGCGACAGGTCCCCGGCCACCGTGAGGGTCGCCGAGACGTCGCCGAACGGTTGCGCCCAGCCGGTGCCGTTGGCCTCCCAGTAGAACTCCTCGACCTGCGCATCCGTGGGCGCCAGCGTGACGTCGACCTGCCGGTACTGGATCACGTAGGTGTTCGCGCCGTGCACGTAGTCCTCGGCCGCGATCGTCACCTCCAGGAACTGGTCGCCGTCGACGTCGGTGGTCTCGGTCTCCGTGGCCCGGGGACGCCCGTTCTCGTCGGTCACGCTGACCAGGGTGAGGTCCGTCGGGTGCCCGTCGTAGTGGGTCGGGATGGCCCGGCGGATGCCGCGGTTCTGGTCGGACTCCGGAAAGCGGGCGACGATCGTCTCGGTGGTGGTGAGGGCGGAGTGGCCGTCCTGGGTCCGTCCGAGCCGGAAGTCGGAGTGCCACGAGTCGAAGGTGAAGTCCGCGGTGCCGGTGGCCACGATGGGGGGCGCGGCGCTGTCGTGGACGGGCGCGCTCTCGGTCACGGCCGCCGCGGGGGCTGCAACGCCGAACAGGGTGAGGCCGCCGAGCACGGCAATGAGCAGGAAACGTGCCGATTGGCGCATGTTTTCAGTCTACCCAGCGCCCGACGGACGAGGCCGAGTCAAAGATACCCCTCCGGGGTATCACGTTTCACGGTATCCTGAACGCATGATCGAAGACATCAAACGGCGTGCCCTGCACCGTGCTCGCATCCTCGAGGGCCAGATGCGCGGCCTCGAGAAGATGATCGAGAACGAGGACTACTTCGGAGCTGCTCAAGGTTTTCGAGCTCAACAACAACAGGGCCTGAGGCTGACGCTCGGCGAGCCCCCGGCTTCACACGTGCGGGATCGGGATCACCATGCTCGACGGTGGCCGGTCGAAGAGGCGCTCGAGGGCCGGCCTGAGTTCGCTGAGCCAGGCGGCATAACCGTCGGCGTTGAGGTGGAGGCGGTCGTCGGAGAAGTCGGGATCGATTTCCCCGTCGGGGCTGGCCAGGCGGGGCCAGAGGTCAAGGTAGGCGGCGTGCTGGGTCGGTACGAACTGACGCAGGTGGCGGTTGATCGAGTGGAGGGTGTTCGCGTAGTCCCGTTCGCGCGGCGGGACCGACACGATCAGGAGGCGCGTGGCCGGCAACCGCTTGCGCAGGGCGCAGATCGCCGTCTCCAGGTTGCGCACGATGTACTCGTCTGATCGGCGCCAGCCCAGGTCGTTCGTGCCCGCCCCGAGCACGACGGCGTCCGGCTGCAGGTCGACGACCGCATCGATGCCGGCCACGACCTCATCGGTCGTGTACCCGCTGACGCCGACGTTGTGCACGTCGTACTCCGGCAGCCACTCCGCCCACAGGCCACCGGCGGTGAGCCCATCGCCCATGAACACCACAGATCCCGACATGACGGCCTCCCTCGAGCCACTTCCATCATGCATCCGCGTGGGCCACACGGCCAGCTTTAGGGGACGATCTCAGGATTCAACGGGCAGGGCGGTCGGGTCCTGCGCCGTCGGATCCTGCGCCGTCAGGGCCGCCGTCCGGATGGCGTCGGTCGTGACGGCATCCTCCGCTTCCCCCACCGCCGCGGCCGTGATGCGGTTGGCCATCCCGCTGAACACCACGCCGTGGAACGGGAGGATGGAGAACCAGTACAGGCGCCCGCCCAGGCCGCGAGGGAAGAAGACCGCGCGCTGACGGTAGACCGAGCCGCCGCCCGGTGCCGGCTCGGCGGTCATCTCCAGCCACGCACGACCGGGAACCCGCATCTCGGCCCGGAGGCGCAGGAACCGACCGCGGTCGATGCGCTCGACCCGCCAGAAGTCGAGCACGTCGCCGGTGTGCAGGTGGTCAGGGTTACGACGCCCGCGGCGAAGGCCCACCCCGCCGACGATCTTGTCCATCCAGCCGCGGACCGCCCAGGCCAGCGGGAAGGAATACCAGCCGTTGTCGCCGCCGATGCTCTCGATCACGCGCCACAGGTCGGCCGGTTTCGCGGCGGTGTGCTTCTCCCGCAGGTCGGTGTAGACCAGGTGGCCCGCCCAGTCCGGGTCGCTCGGCAGCGGGTTGCTCGACGCGCCCTCGATCGAGGCGTTGCGCCAGCTGGTCTCGACGTCACCGTCGCGCATGCGTCCGAGGGCAAGCCGCACGGCCGTGCGGTAGGGCGTGAGGCCATCCGCCGGGCGCGGAATGTACTCGTCGATGTCGCGCTCGTGCACGACGCAGTCGTTCTGCAGCGACGCGATGATGGGCACGGCCAGGCTGCGCGGGATGGGGGTGACCAGGTTCACCCACTGGGAGGCCAGCCAGGGGGTGAACACGGGCAGCGAGGCGATGGGGCGCTGGCGCAGGCCCGCCTCGACCGCGTAGCCGTTCATCATCTGGCCGTAGCGGAGAACGTCGGGGCCGCCGATGTCGAAGGTGCGGTTGACGTCCTTCGGCAGGTCCACCGAGGAGAAGAGGTAGTAGAGCACGTCGCGCACCGCGATCGGCTGGATGCGGTTGCGCACCCATTGCGGTGCGGGCATATACGGCAGCACATCGGTGAGGTGGCGGATCATCTCGAAGGAGGTGGAGCCGGAGCCGATCACGACCCCGGCCTGCAAGGCGGCCGTCGGCACACCGGATTCCAGCAGGATGCGGCCGACCTCGGCGCGGGAGCGGAGGTGCTGGGAGAGCTCGGCGGTGTCGGGGTGCAGCCCGCCGAGGTAGATGATCCGGGCGACACCGGCCTCGGCGGCCGCCGTCGCCACGTTCTGCGCCGCGGTGCGCTCGGTCTGCTCGAAGTCGCCTCGCGTGCCCATCGAATGCACGAGGTAGTAGAGCACGTCGACGCCGGCGCACGCGGCCCGAACGGAGGCGAGGTCCCCGAGGTCGCCCTCGACCACCTCCACCTGACCCACCCAGGGCACGTCCTTGAGCTTCTGCGGCGAGCGCACGAGAACCCGCACCTCGAACCCGGAGTCCAGCAGCATGGGGACCAGGCGGCCGCCGATGTACCCGGTGGCGCCGGTGACGAGGATGCGACGAAGCTTCATGCGATCAGCCTAGAGGCCGAGACCCCGGTTCAGCCGTGGACTCGGAAGATTCGGAGGTGCCGCCCACGGCGGCGGAGAACCCCGCCGCCGACCCGGCCGTGGGCACGCCTGCGGGCCCGCCTGTGGATGATTCGCCCGCCCGCCGCGGGAGTGGAGCATCATCGCCGGATGACACTTCGACTAGACCCGCGCTACCCGGTCGTCTGGCGCTCGCCCGACACCCTCCAGGTCGGAATCGACCGGCCCCTCGTCGTGCTCTCCGCCGTGGCCGACGGACTCGAACGGGTGATCAATGCCCTCTCCGTCGGGATCCCCCGCTCGGGAGCGCTCATGCTCGGCCGGCAGGGCGGAGCCTCCGACGACGACACCCTGGCGCTGCTGCGGGCCCTGCGGCCGGTGCTGCTGGTGACGGCGGAGAAGTGTCCCCCCGAGTGGTACGCACCGGCCTCCGCCGCGGAATCCGGACCGGGACGGGCGGCTGGTCCTCCCCCGGCGGCGGTGCCGGGCCCGGTCTATGTGGGAGGCAGCGGCCCGACCGCCGAGCGGATCAAGAGGCTGCTCGAGGATCTGGGCCTCCGGGTGACCGAGCGGGCAGACAACGACGGCGCTGCCCTGGCCGTCGAGGTCGCGCACTTCGCGCTCGAACCCGAGCGGCACGGGCGCTGGCTGCGCCGGGACATCCCGCACCTACCCGTGATGTTCAGCGATTGCGAGGTTCGGATCGGGCCGCTGGTCGAACCCGGGATCGGGGCCTGCCTCTCCTGCCTTGAACTGTCCCACATCGACGCGGACCCGGCCTGGCCGGCCATCGCCTGTCAGCTGCTCACCCGCCGGGCCCCTACGGAGACCCCGCGTCAGAGCATCGATGTGGCCGTTCGCGTCGCCGGCCTCGTCCACGACCGTCTGGGGTCGGGCCGGTCGAGCCTGGCCGGGACGTCGCTGGTGATCGACGCGGCGAATGGGCTGATGCGGCGCCGGGTGCACCAGCCGCACGAGCGCTGCGGCTGCCGGTCCGTGCCGGGGAGCCTGCCCGTGCCTCCGGGGACCACCGCCGGTCGATCGTGACCGGCGGATGCTGCCGGGACCGCTCAGCCGAGCCGGATCTCGTGATCGGCGCGGGCCCGGGTGAGCTCGATCAGACGCGCGTTGGCCTCGTCGGGGCCGAGGGCCCAGGCGCGGGCATCCGTCGCCGGTTTGCCGTACCGCTCGTGCCGGGCGACGAGCCGGGCCAGCCGCAGCGAACGATCCAGCCCCACGAACAGGCTCAGGTGCAGCAGCGGGGCGACCCGTTCCCAGCCGGCCCGGTCGTACAGCAGATAGTTGCCCTCGACCACGAGAATGCTCCGGCCGGCGTCGAGCCGCACCGTTCCGGGGGTGGCCTCCTCGGTCTCCCGGTCGAAGCCGGGCGCCGTCGCGGGGCCGTCGGTGGACCGCAGCCGGCGCAGCAGGTCCACGAACCCGTCGACGTCGAAGGTGTCCGGCGCCCCCATCCGGTCGCGGCGGCCCAGCTCCACCAGGCGCGCCTGCGGCAGGTGGAAACCGTCCATCGAGACGAGTTCTGCGCGCGGCGCCCGCGTGTTCAGCCGGGCGACGAGTGCCTTCGCGATCGTCGTCTTGCCCGCCCCGGGGGAACCGGTGAGGCCGATGATCGTTCGCCCGGAGCCTGTACGGGATGCTCCGGGCGGGGAATGCGGGCGCGTCGTGGCCTCCAGGACGACCCCGGCGATCTCGTCGAGGGTGCGGAGCAGGGCCATGCTCCCAGTATGAAACCGGAACGGCCCGGGGCGGAACGCGGCCGGACGGACGGCAGGTCGGGCGTGCCGTCGTCGTCGGACGGGCCCGGTCAGCGGACGGGCCCGGTCAGCGGCCGAGGTCGAGGCCCGGTGCCGAATCGAACACGAATTCCACCCACAATCGGTAGCCGAGCGGGCTCGGGTGAAACCCGTCGCTCGCGAAGAACCCGTCGACGTAGGGCGGCGGTGTCGGGATCGCAACGACCCGATCGAGGTCCTGCACCGCGAGGCGGGCGCCGGTGTCCAGGCTGGCCGCGTGCCGGGCGAGGGTGGCACGCAGCGGTTCGGGCAGCAGGTCGAACCGGTCGAAACGCGGCATCAGCGAGACAAGCACGTCCGCCTGCGGGGCCACCGCGCGGAGGCTCTGCACGATCGACCGCACGTCTCGGGTGAACGCGGCCCGGGACCGCAGGCCGAGCGCGTCGTTCGCGCCGATCGTGAGCAGCGCAAGGTCGAAAGGAACGGCTGACGCCTCCCCCACGAACCGCTCGCGCACGTCTTTGGCCGTCGCCCCGTTCTCACCGATCGCGCGCCAGCTGGCGCCGCGGCCCCAGCGCGCGGCGACCTCGTGCGCCATCCAGCCCGGCAGGGCCTCACCCTGGGTCGCGGCGCCGACCCCGGCCGCGGTCGAATCCCCGAGCACCAGAATCCGCAGCGGGTGGGGGCCCGGCCGGGAACCGGTCCAGGGCTGGGCTGCGTCGGGGAGCCTCGGAGTGTCGCGGCGCAGCGCCCGCGCCTGGGTCACGAGCCGAGGGGCCAGAGGGACCGCGGCGAGCCGCGTGTACGGAAACGGTGTCACCGGTCGAGGGTACCCCGGCGCACCGAGCATTCAGGGCCCCGTCGGTTCCGGCGCCGCGGAGAGCTCACGACGAGGGTTCGCCACAGGGGTCCGCCGCAGGGGTCCGCCGGGTTTGCCGGTACGACGGGTCTTGCCGGGGCCGTGTGTCGCGGAACTCTCGAAGTTCGGCGAAGTCCGACCGGGCGAACGGATGCCGCGGCGTCGCATCCGCGGCCCTCACCCGCCGGCGCCCAACGCCCGGCGCCCAACGCCCGGCGCCGACCCGCGTGGCTAACTCAGGAGATGTTGCCCGGCTACCCGACCCCGGCCCCGGAGGAGTGCGGCGGCACCTCTCATTCCGCGCGTATCTCCTGAGTTAGCCACGGGGGCCACTGCCGCCGCCGCCGGCCGCGGTGGCTGGCCCCGGTTGCGGGCGAACCCGACAGGGGCGAGCGACTCAGGACTGGCGGTTCAGGCGCCGCGGGCTCCGGCCGGGCGGGCGGTGCGGAGGCCGATCTCGCCGAGGAAGCGGGAGCGTTCCCGCGGGGCACGCTGTTGGTGCCCGGATGCCGACCAGCCCAGCGCGAGCCGGCGCCGGGCCCGGGTGATGCCCACGTAGAGCAGGCGCCGTTCCTCGTCGATCTGCTCGAAGGTGCCGGCGTAGCTGATCGGGACCAGCCCTTCCGAGAGCCCGATCAGGAAGACGGCCTCCCATTCGAGGCCCTTCGCGGAGTGCATCGTGGCGAGGGTCACCGCGGACACGGTCGGTTCGTGCTGGCCGGCCTGGCGCTCCATCAGCTCGTCGGTGAACTGGCGGAACGTGATCTCCGGGGCCGCCTGGTCGACCAGTCCCATGATGGCGTTGAGGGACTCCCAGCGGTCACGCACCGCCCCGGGGGCCTCCGGCGCGCTCTGGCTCCAGCCGAGGGAGCGCAGCACATCGCTGACGGACTTGAACAGGGGCTCGCCGATGATCGACACGGATGCCGCCCGCAGCTGCATCACGGCCTGCTTGACTTCGGCGAGGTCGAAGAACCGCTTCGATCCACGGATCTGGTAGCTCACCCCGACGTCGCCGAGCGCGGTCTCCAGGAACGCCGCCTGCACGTTCACCCGGAACAGGATGGCGATCTGCTCCGGTTTGGTGCCGGCCTCGATCAGTTCGAGGATGCTCTGGGCGACGCCTCGGGCCTCGGCCATGTCGTTGGCGTACTCGCGCACGCTCGGCTCGATGCCGGCTTCGCTGGCGTTGGCCTGCAGCGTCAGGGCGCCCGCCCGCCCGCGCATCAGCTGGTTGGCGGTGGACACGATCGACGCGGTCGAGCGGTAGTTGCGCTCGAGCCGCACCACGGTCGCGTCCTCCCACCGCTTCGGGAAGTCGAGCAGGTAGTCGCTGCGGGCGCCGGTGAAGGAGTAGATCGTCTGGCTCGCGTCGCCCACCACGCAGAGATCGCGTCGCTCCCCCAACCAGAGCGAGAGCAGGTCGTGCTGCAGCGGCGACACGTCCTGGTATTCGTCGACGACGAAGAAGCGGTACTGCTCACGCACCTGCAGGGCCACGGACGGCTCCGCCTCGATCATGCCGGCCATCGCCAGGAGCACGTCCTCGAAGTCGATCTGCTTGCGCTCGTCCTTGAGGCGCTCGTAGGTTTCCTGCATCATCAGGACCTGGTCGACCTCCAGCCGTCCGGGCAGGCTCCTCCGGGCGATCCCGGCGCCGTATGCCTCGATGCTGAGGCCGGAGGTCTTGCGCCACTCGATCTCGGCGGCCAGGTCGCGCAGGGTGGCGGTGTCCAGCTTGAGTTCCAGGGTTTCCGCGGCGTGGCCGAGCAGACGGCCCTTGCCGTCGAGGATGCGGGGGGCCTGGCCGCCGACGACGTGCGGCCAGAAATAGTTCAGCTGGGACAGGGCGGCCGCGTGGAACGTGCGCGCGGCGACGCCGCCGGCGCCCAGCTGGCGGAGCCGGCCGCGCAGCTCCGCCGCGGCGCGGGCCGTGAAGGTGAGCGCCATCACCCGGTTCGGCGAGTACGCGCCGGTCATCACACCGTAGGCGATCCGGTGGGTGATGGCGCGGGTCTTGCCGGTGCCGGCCCCGGCGAGCATGCACACTGGGCCGACCAGGGCCTCGGCGGCCACCCGCTGCTGCTCGTCGAGGCCGGCCAGGAGCGACGCGGCGGTCAGCGCCATCCGTGCACCTCGTCCGGCCCGAACTCGAGCGGCTCGCCCATCCAGTGCTCGATGATCGCGCGGGCGATCGAGGACCGGCCGGGCAGGATGATGCTGTCGAAGGAGGCCCGGAGCTCGTCCCGGCTGAACCAGCGCAGATCGAGGATCTCCTCGCCGTCGGGGAGCAGCGCGGAAGCCGGCTGCCCGTCGGCGAGCCGGGCGGTGAAGCCGAACATGATCGAGGCCGGGAACGGCCAGGGCTGGGAGCCGAGATAGACGGGGTCGGTCACCCGCAGGCCCGATTCCTCGAACATCTCCCGGATCACGGCCGCTTCCAGCGACTCCCCCGGCTCGACGAAACCGGCCAGGAGCGAGTAACGGTTGTTCTCCCACAGGGCGTTGGAACCGAGCAGGATGCGGTCGTCGGCGTCGGTGATCAGCACGATCACGGCCGGGTCGGTGCGCGGGAAGACCTGGCCGCCGCAGGCCGGGCAGCGCCGGGTCCAGCCGGCGGCTTCGACCAACGTGGCCGCGCCGCACCGCGGGCAGTGGGAGTGCGATCCGTGCCAGTTGACGACCCCGAGCGTCTCGGTCAGCAGGCCGGCATCGCGGTCGGTGAGAACGGTGGCGACGGTGCGCAGCGACGCCCAGCGCGCCGGGTCGGGCTCCAGGGCGGCGGCATCGGCGTCGGTCAGGACGGCCGCGACCAGCCGGGTGCCCACCGGCTCGGTCTCCTCCGGGTCCAGGGACCGGCCCAGGTAGAGCCGGAGCTCCGCGCCCGGCACCCGGTCGGGCGCCAGCAGCAGGAGCCGCGCCGGCCCGCCGGCGGGCGCCATGAGTGCGGCACCGTGCCAGAGCACGAGCACGCGGGTGTCGGCATCCGCCCACAGCAGGTCCAGCAGGTCCGGCGTGGACCGGGCCTCGTGATCGCGATCCACCGCGTGGCGCGAGAGCGGCAGGCGGGATGTGAAAGCAAACGACATGGTGCCCTCCTGGTTCGGGCAGTTCTGCCGAAGTCGTATGGAGGCGTGGCGAACGACCGCGCCGAGGGGAAGTCGACCTAACCTAGGAGGTATGGTCAGATCCCCTCTCACTCTAGCCGCGCTGGCCACCGCCGCCGTTCCCGGACTGGACGTCGTCCGGGCCCGGTCACACGGCTCCAGCGCACGCACTCCCGGAGCCACCGGCTCCTTCGATTCCGCCCTCCTCGTCGACAGCGAGGGCCGGTCGCTGATCATCCGTGTTCCCGTCTCCCAGGCCGCCGAAACGGAACAGTCCGCTGACCTCGTGGCCCTGCGCGCGCTCACGGTGGGCACCCGCAGCCGCCTCCCCTTCGATGTGCCGGAGTTCGTGGGCCAGGCGCCGCTCAGCGGCACCCGGGCCGTCGTGTACGAGCTGCTGGACGGCGACTCGTTCGGTGCGGACGCCCTGACCGGCCACGCCGGCGTGTCCGGTTCGATCGGGCGCGCCATCGCGGCGATCCACGCGCTGCCGACCGCCTTCGTCGGCACCGCGGGCCTCCCCCAGCAGAGCGCTCAGGAATGCCGCACCCGGGCCATCGACCTGATCGACCGCGCCGCGGCCACCGGCTACCTGCCCGCCGCCCTCCTGCGCCGGTGGGAGCAGGCCACGGATGACGATTCCCTGTGGCAGTTCGCACCCTGCGTGGTGCACGGCTCCCTGTCCGCCGACTCGTTCCTGATCACCGAGGACTCCGTCTCCGGCGTGCTCGGCTGGTCGGCGCTCAGCGTCGGCGACCCGGCCCGGGACCTGCACTGGCTGCTCGCGTCCCGTGGGTCGGCCGGCGAAACCGCCGTCGCCTCCTTCGCGGCGGCACGCCAGGGCAACGACCCGCGGATCACGCAGCGCGCGATGCTCTACGCCGAACTGGAGCTGGCCCGCTGGCTGCTGCACGGCACGGACACCCGCAACCAGGGCATCGTCGACGACGCCGTCGCGATGCTCGACGGGCTGGTCGACAACGTGCACCGGAGCGCCTCACATCCGCTGTCCCCCGACACCGGCCCCGTTCTCGACGTCGCCGCGGTGGAGAGCATGCTGGCCTCCACGCCGCGTGGCACCCCCCGCCGCGACCTCAGCTCGTCGCTGCACACGGATGCCTACAACCTGTCCGACTTCGGTCCCAGCGAATTCGCCGACGACGACGCCGATGCCGACGACGCCGATGCCGCCGGCACCGACGCCGGCACCCGGGACGGTGCCGCTTCGGCTTCGGCTGCGGCCGCGTCCGCCGCGCCGGCGCCCATCGGTCAGGGGGCGGACGCGGTGACGGGCCCCATCGGCATCGTGACGGGCACGACCGGCGAGGCGGCCGGCCGAACCGACGACCACGCCCGCACCAGGTCCTCCTCGGAGTAGAGCCGCTCGGGCGCGACGATCGTGTCATCCGCGACGAAGTAGAACACCGCGTCCACGATCTCGGGGTCGATGCCCTTCCAGCGCGCGTAGGCGAGCCGGTACAGGGCCAGCTGCGTCTGCTTGAGCTCGAGGTCCGCGGCGCTCGACGGCGCCCGGCCGGTCTTCCAGTCCACGACCTGGTACCCGGTCTCCGTGCGGTAGACCGCATCCAGCTTGCAGACGAAGACCTGCCCGGCCAGCACGTGGTGGATCTCGATCTCGACGTCCTCTGGCGCCAGGCTCGCCCAGGGTGACTGCTCGAAGGTGCGCTGCAGCCGCGCCAGCTGCGCCTGTTCCAGGGGCTGGTTCTGGTCGAGGTCGAGGTCGAACGCGTCCGGGTCCAGGTCGCCCAGGTCCAGTTCGTTCTCGCCCGCGTCGATCAGGTCGCCGCCCGGCGCCCCGCCGGCGCGCTGCTCCACCCAGGAGTGGAAGAGGGTGCCCAGCCGGGTGGCCCGGTAGGGACGTTCCGGCATCGGCCGCCGCAGCCCGGCGGCCACCCCGTCGGGGTCGTCGAGGTAGTCCTTGAACCGGGAGGCCGGGATGCGGGTCGGCGGCGGGGCCCAGGCGGGGCCGGCGAGGCGCAACGCCCGCTCCTCGAGCAGGAGGGTGACCGCGTGGGTCCAGCGGGTCTCCCGGTCGGAGCCGGCCTCCCCCGCGACCCGCGCCGCGGCGGCCTCCACCAGCGCCCGCCGGGCGCCGAGCGGGTCGAAGGGCCAGAGTTCGGCGCTGTCCTGGTCCGCGCCGGGCTTCTCGTCGGCGGCGCTGCCCTCGGGCAGCGCGGCGATCAGGCCGGCCTCGGCCAGTTCCTCCAGGTACCGGCTGGGCTTGCGCACGGTGGTGCCGCCGCCCCAGAACGAACCGGTCAGGAGGAGTTCGCGCTGGGCCCTGGTCGTGGCCACGTAGATCAGGCGGCGCTCCTCGTCGTCGTGGCGTGCGGCGAGCTGCTCCTTGTAGGCGAGGAATTCGGTCTCGTACGACAGCTGGGTCTCGTGCTCGCGCCAGGCCAGCTCCGGCAGCTCGGCCCGGTCGCCCCGGAACGGGTAGGGCAGTTCGCCGAATCGCAGCCAGCCGGAGCCCTCCCTGGTCTGGGCCGGCAGGCTCTTCTCGGTCAGGTTGGGGATGGCGACGTAGTCCCATTCGAGCCCCTTGGCCCCGTGGATGGTGAGCAGCTGCACGGTGCCGTGTTCGCTCATCTCGAGCCGCGGGCCCATGTCGTCCGCGAGGGCCGCCCGGTCCAGCCAGCGCAGGAACGCGGCCAGGCTGCCCTGCTCATCGCTGGCCAGGAAGGCGGAGACGGTGTCGTGGAAGGCGTAGAGGTTGGCCAGGCCCAGACCGTTGGACTCGTTGGCGACCAGTTCCACGTCGAGCAGGAGTTCCTGTTCGATCAGCCGAACGAAGTCGAGCAGCGGCAGGCCCGCCCGGGCCCGGAGCCAGGCCAGCTGGCGTCCCGCCGCCCGCATCCGGGAACGACCCAGGTCGCTGAAACCCTGCAGCTGCCCGTGCGTCTCCGGCGCCGAGGCGACGAAATCGAGGGCGTCGACGAGGGAGCTGCCCTCATCGACGGCGACGGATGCCCGCATCTTGTCTTTCAGGTCCTGCGTCACGGCCTGCTGCGCCCAGTCGTGCGCCGCCAGCCAGCGGGCCACGGCGGACAGGTGCTGCAGGTCGCGGGGACCCACCCGGTAGCGGCCGCTGCCGAGCAGTCGCACCAGCTCGCTGCCGGCGGACGGGTCGTGCACGACCCGCAGCACGCACACGATGTCGGTGACCTCCGGGGTGGACAGCAGGCCGCCCAGGCCCAGGACGTGGGCCCGGACACCGCGCTCACGCAGCACCTCGGCGAAGTACTCCATATCCCGGCGGGCCCGGAACAGCATCGCGCCGGACCTCTCGCTGCCGGGCTGCAGCCGCTTCGCGAACCAGTCCGCCACCATCCGCGCCTCGTCGGCCATCGTCTCCCGCATCGACGCCTCGACCCGCCCGGTCTCCTTGCCGGCGGGCACCTTGAGGGTGTCCACCTGGATTCCGTCCGGCCGGGCGCGGAGCGCGTCGCTCAGCGGGGACACCAGGGCGTTCGCGACGTCGAGCACGGCGACCGGGTTGCGCCAGGTGTAGGAGAGGCTCATCGCCGGCGCCTCACCGTTGGAGAGGCCCGCGAAGCTCTGCGAGAAACCGAGCAGGTTGGCGGAACTGGCTCCGCGCCAGCCGTAGATGGACTGGTGCGGGTCGCCCACGGCCATCACCGGGTGCCGGGCGAAGAGGGTGTGCAGCAGTTCGGTCTGCAGCACGGAGGTGTCCTGGTACTCGTCGAGCAAGACCACCCGGTACTGGTCGCGGTAGCGGGTGACGACCTGCTCGACCTTCTGGCAGACCTGCAGGGCCAGGGCGACCTGATCGGAGAACTCGATCAGCCCCAGGCGTCGTTTCTCGCTGCTGTACCGTTCGGCCAGCTCGAACAGGACCGGCAGGGGTTCCACCGCCGCCAGGGACTCCACGACCGAGGAGTACGGGATCTTCTTCCGCGGGTTGCCGTAGGGCAGGTCCCGCAGGTAGGCGAAACCGTGCGCCAGCCCGGCCAGGTCGTGCGGGGCGCTCGCCTGGCCGGGAACGAATCGCGGGGGGTTCTCGGCGAGGGAACGGCTGAAGGAGAGCACGGCATCCGTCACCAGGTCGAGCTTCTTGCCGAACGGGACGAGCCGGTTGTCGCCGTACTCGATCACCACCCGCCGGGCGAGGAGCCAGGCGCTGGTCTCGCTGAGCAGCACCGACTCGGGTTCGCGGCCGAGGAGCAGGGCGTTGTCGGTGAACAGGCGGCTGGCGAACGAGTTGTAGGTGGAGACGGTGGGCGCGTTGAACAGGTCGGAGGAGTCGATCGTGACCTGGTCTGCGGCGGGCCGGACCGGCGCGGGCAGGAGGCCCTTCGCGTCAAGCTGGTCGATGCGGGTGCGGATGCGCTCGTTCAGCTCGCCGGCGGCCTTGCGGGTGAAGGTCAGGCCGAGGATCTGGTCCGGCCTCGCGTGGCCGTTGGCGAGCAGCCAGAGCACACGGTTCGCCATGGTCTCGGTCTTGCCGCTGCCGGCGCCGGCCACCACGAGGGTCGGCGCCAGGGGCGCCTCGATCACCGCCTGCTGCTCGCCGGTGGGCGGGAACATCTCGAGCGCTTCGGCGATGCGGAGGGCCGAGATGGGCGCGGGGCGGGCCGGGGTCGTCCCGGCGGCGGTGGACTGGTTCATGCGCTGACCTGCTTGATGACGTGGATTCGGCAGGACCCGTGCGAGCGCGGGTCGAGGCAGTGGGAACTGATTTCGGCGACGAAGGTGGCGCCGCCCATGCCGACCGCGTCCTCCCCCACCCGGGTGCGGAAGGCCGCGAGCTGGTCGGGGGTGAACGTCGGCTGGGTGGGGTTGCGGTAGTTCTGCTTGACGGTGCCGCTGGACACGATCAGGAGGCGGGCCCCAGCGAGGTCCGTGCCCTCGGGGATGCCGTCGATGGCGCCCGCGTTGAAGGCCAGCTGGTAGGCGCCGAGCTGGGGATGGTCCACCACCCCGGCGTCGCTGGTCGGGTCGCCGCGGCCGGTCTTCAGGTCGACGATGACGGCGCGCCCGTCGCCGAGCCGTTCGACCCGGTCGACCGTGCCGGAGAGCACCGCGCCGCCGACCTCGAGCGCGAACGTGCCCTCCGCGCTGAGGAGGCGGCCGCCGCCACGCTCGAAGTCGAGCAGGTAGGAGGCCAGCCGGTCGGTGAGAGCCCGGGCTTCGACCTTCTGCACCCGGGACTGCCAGTCGGCGTCGAACTGCAGTTCGCCCCAGCGCGCCTCGACGCCCTGCCACAGCGCGTCCGGGCTCCGGTCGGTGGAGTCCTCCATCACCTTGTGGATGATCGTGCCCAGGTTCGCGGCCGTGTTGGAGGTGCCGCCACCGACCTGCCCGATCACCCAGTGCAGCGGGCAGGTCTCGAACGCCGCCATCCTCGACGGCGAGACGCGCACCGGCTCGTCGCCGGCATCCGGGTCGTTCAGGGGGCGCAGGGTGCTGGGCGGGGTCATGCCGTACCACTGGTCGGGGGTGGCGCCCGGCACGTTTTCGCGGGCGAGCCGGGCGAGGGTGGCCGCGGCATCCGTCGCCCGACCGATGCTGTCATCGTCGTGCCGGGTGGCGGAGCCGGCCCGGGTCAGGTCGCGCCGGAGCCGACCGACCAGCCCCCGCAGCGATAAGGGGTACCGGCTGGTGTCCGCCGGGTCGAGGCCGGCGTCGACGACCGGGTCGGGCAGCAGCCGCAGGAAAACCGACGGCTGGTTCTCCTCGTTGTCGATCGCCGTCACCAGTAAACCGGTGCGGGCGCGGCTGGCCGCCTGGGCGAACATCCGCAACTCGTCGTGCAGCACCGCGGTGCGCCCACCGGCCTCCTCCGGGTTCTGGCCGGCGGCGAGCGCGGCCAGGTCGCCGGCACCGAGCAGGGAACCACGGATGCGCAGGTCGGGCCAGACGTTCTCCTGCACCCCGGCGAGCACGACGAGGTCGAAGTCGCGGCCGATCATGCCGCTCGGGGTCGAGACGACGACCGCGTCGCCGAGCGCGCGGGGGGCCAGGGTGTCTTCGGGCACGTCCGTGTCGACGAGGTGCTCGAGGAAGAGGACCGGCGGGGCGGCCGGGGTGCGCTCCACGTAGCGCTGCGCGGCCGAGAAGAGCGCGACCACGGCGTCCAGGCTGTGGGTGGCCTCGTCGGCGACGATTCCGGTGCCGGCCGACTGTTCCTTCCATTCCCGGGCCAGGCCGCTGCGCTGCCAGAGCCCCCAGAGGAGTTCTTCGATGGTTGCGCGGGCCGCGTGTCCCACGGCCGCCGACCGCAGGCTCTCCCCGCAGCTCGCGGCCCGGCGGGCCGTGCGGTTGTCGATTCCGGCCAGCAGGCTCGGGGTGGTGAGCGCCTGCACCAGCAGCTCGTCGGCGCTGCGGTAGGCGGGGCGGGCCGGCCGGACGGGTTTGGTGCCGGCCGGATCGGGCTCGCCGGGGCCGTCGGCGTCGGGTCGGTCGGCGTCGGGTCGGTCGGCGTCGGGTCGGTCGGCGTCGGGTCGGTCGGCGTCGGAACCGAGTTCCTGCTGCCGCAGGGCGGCGCGCAGGCGCCGGAGGGTGATCGGGTCGAGCCCGCCGAGCGGGCCGCGGAGGAGTTCGATCGCCGCCTCCGGGTTCAGGCTCCGGCGGCCCAGAGTCAGGTCGAGGGCGAGGATGAACGCCTTGACCGCGTACTCGTCGCGCAGCGCGGTCTGCGCGGAGGACACCTGGGTGGGCACCTCCAGGGCGGCCAGACCCCGGGACAGGGACGGCACCAACGATCCGCTGCGCACGATGACCGCCATCTCTCCCCACGGCACTTCGTCGATCACATGCCGTTCCCGCAGCCGGCGGGCGATCACGGCGAGCTGGTCGGCGGGGCTGCCGGCCAGTACGGTCTGCACCGGGCCGTGCGGTGCCGGTGCGGGGTCGGCCGCGGCCGGGGTCCTGGCCGGATCGGCGCTGGCCGGTTCTGCGCCGGCCGGTTCTGCGCTGGCCGGTTCGGCGCTGCCGGCCGGTCCGGCGCTGCCGGCCGGTCCGGCGCTCCGGGAGAACCGCTGCCGGCCGGCCGAGGCGGCGCCGATGCGGTGCGTGATCTCCCGCACCACGCCCCGGATGACGCGGTCGTGCCGGTACACCGTGCTGAGCACCAGGGTCGGCAGCGCCGGGACGCCGAGGTAGGCGCCCAGGCGGCCGAGGGCATCCGGGTGCGCCCCGTGGAAGGACCCGGTGCTGATGTCGGGGTCGCCGAAGGCGACGACGCCGACGCCGCGGGCCCGGAACTGGGCCAGGAGCGTCAGGTTGGCCTGGGTGAGCTCCTGGGCGTCGTCGAGCACGATCAGGCGGAGGCCGCCGAGGGTGCCGAGAACGCCCACCCCGGCCGGAGCCCCGGCCACGACGGCCGCCGCGTACTGGGCCAGCTCGGTGGAATCGAACTGGCCGGGCCTGGTCTGGTCCTTCACCTCTTCATAGCCGCGGATGAACTCGGCGGCGGCCACCCATTCAGGCCGCTGCGTGCTTCGTCCGAGGCCGGCCAGGTCCACCGGGGTGACGCCGTACTCCACGGCGCGCATCATGAGGTCGCGCAGCTGGGTGCGGAAGCCGCGCAGACCCCGCACGTCGGCGCTGAGGGTGGGCGGCCAGTCGGGGCCTGTTCCCTCGACCCGGTGGCCCTCCAGCAGCTCGGCGATGATCTGGTCCTGTTCGCCGCCGGTCAGCAGGGTGGGAGCCGGGCCGCCGGCCCGGGCGACGGCATCCCGCACGATCTGGAAGGCGACGGAGTTCGCGGTGCGGGCGAGCGGGCCGTTGGTCGGCACGCCGAGCCGCAGGGCGAGGCGGTCGCGCAGGGCCGTGGCCCCCGTGCGCGTGGGCACCAGCACGAGCACCTCGCTGGGCGAGTATCCCTGCCGCAGCACGCAGTCGGCGACGAGTTCGACCAGCGTGGTGGTCTTGCCGGTGCCGGGAGCACCGACCACGGCGGCGCTGACGCCGGGATTCGCACCCGCGACGAGGTTCAGAACCGCGCGCTGGGAGTCGTCGAGCAGGTCGAGTTCGGTGTCGGTCTGGAGCGGGATTCCCTGGGTGGTCACGTTTTCAAAGCTAGCCGGTTGCGCCGACAGTGAACGATGTCGGGCAGGTGCGCGGTTCTGTCGTAATCTGGGCGCTTAGGCAACGAAAGGCGCATCTGGTGGATATCCGCATTGGCATCTTCAACTCTCCCCGGGAGATTGGCTTCGAGACCTCACAGCCCGCGAGCGAGATCGAGGAAACGGTCGCGGCCGCCCTCGCCGCTCAGACCGGGTACCTGAAGCTCTCCGACAGCAAGGGACGCGTCTACATCGTCCCCACGATCGGGCTCGCGTACGTGGAACTGGGCGCCGAGACGTCCCGCCGCGTCGGCTTCGTCGCCTAACCGGCTGATGGAACTCCTCTTCGTCGCCCTCGGCGGCGCGGTGCTGGGGATCGTGGCGCGCTATGCGCTGCCCGCGCGTCAGACGCACGGCTCGGTCCTGGTGCCGGCGATCGGCACGATGGTCGTGGCCGTCGTCTGGGTCGCCCTGACCTGGCTCGGCTGGGCCTGGGACCAGGGCTGGATCTGGGGGGTCACCCTCGGGGCGGCCGCACTGGCATCCGTCACCGCCGACCTGCTCGTGTCGCGTTCGCGCACGCGCGGCGACGGACGGATGCTGCACACCCTGATGAGGACCGGCCAGCCGCACCAGGGCTGACCGCGCCAGGGCTGACCGCGCCACGCCGGCCGCAGCTGGATGGTCAGGCCGTGAGGCCCAGGCCGTCCATCCGGCGCGTGTGCGCGGCGATGAGCTCGGTGTAGACGGGTTCGATCCGGTCCTGGTCGGGCGTGTCACCCGGGTTCGGCAGCGCTGAGCGGGCGACCAGGAGCGTGTCACCGACCAGTCGTCGCCCCCAGAGCGCCAGGTGCGAACCGAGCGCCGGGTCGGCGGCGATGGCCGCCGTGAGGTGGGTGACGAGCACGTCCGTGCCGGCGTCCTGTCCGAGCAGGTGCGCGACGCGCGGCCCCACGTCCCCGGGCAGCCCGTCGGAGAGCCGGATGAAGAAGTCGTCGAGCAGGCCTCCGGCCAGGTAGCAGGTGAGCAGCAGCTCCTGCCAGCCTGCGCCGGCCGTCTCCAGGCGGAACCGGTCCAGCCCGGCCGTGAACGGGGCCATCACCTCGGACGGCTCGCCGCCGCGGCGGCGAATCTCGGCGACCAGTCCCTGGTGCTTGGACAGGGCCCGCCCGGCGGCAGCGCCCAGTGTCTCCTTGGCGGAAAGGTCAGGGGCGATCGCGATCGCGCGGGCGAGGTTCTCGAACATCCCCAGCTCGAAGTAGGCCGCCTGGCCCAGGTAGGGCAGCAGTTCCGGCGTGAACCCGGAGATGTCGACTTTCGTGGTCGCCTGTCGTTCTGCCCGCGTCGACGGCCGGGGAGCCTCCACACGCTTCGCGCGCCGATCAATCCACGAGATCACACGCCCAGCTTAGGACAGTGCCACGGCCGGCCGCCGCTAGCGCGCGCGGTTCGGGTCATTCGACTCGCCACGGTGGGGTATAAGACACTTCACAGGGCCGCCCGATAAGGTGGGACCACGCCATCGGCATGGATCGGTGGCCAGGTGCCCGAAGCAAAAGACGGGCGCATCCCGCTTCCAGCTAATGACAAGGCAATAATTCGTGACTTTCTCCGAACTCAATATCGACCAGGACATGGTTCAGGCTCTCGCTGATAAAGGCATCATCGAGCCCTTCCCCATCCAGGTGCAGACCATCCCCCTGGCCCTCTCCGGCCAGGACATCATCGGCCAGGCCAAGACCGGCACCGGCAAGACCCTCGGCTTCGGGCTTCCGATCATCCAGCGCCTCGGCCTCGACCCGGCGCCGGGCGTGCAGGTGCTCGTCGTCGTGCCGACGCGCGAGCTCTGCGTGCAGGTCTCCGAAGACCTCGAAATGGCCTCCGGAAACCGCAGCACCAAGGTCGTCTCGATCTACGGCGGCAAGGCCTACGAGGGCCAGATCGAAGCCCTCAAGGCCGGCGCGCAGATCGTCGTCGGCACCCCAGGGCGCCTGCTCGACCTGGCCAGCCAGCGTCTGCTCAGCCTCGCCAACGTGAGTGAGATGGTGCTCGACGAGGCCGACAAGATGCTCGACCTGGGCTTCCTGGCCGACATCGAGAAGCTCTTCGCGCAGACGCCGTCCACCCGCCACACGATGCTGTTCTCGGCCACCATGCCGGGCCCGATCGTCGCCCTGGCGCGCCGGTTCATGAACCGCCCGATCCACATCCGGGCGAGCGACCCCGACGAGGGCCTGATGCAGGCCAACATCGAGCACCTCGTCTATCGCGCGCACAACATGGACAAGGACGAGGTGATCGGCCGCATCCTGATGGCCGAGGGCCGCGGCAAGACCGTCATCTTCACCCGCACCAAGCGGCCCGCCGCCAAGCTGGTCGAAGAACTCGGCGACCGCGGCTTCAACGCCACCGCCGTGCACGGCGACCTGAACCAGGAACAGCGCGAACGCGCCATGGCCTCGTTCAAGGCCGGCAAGAAGGACATCCTGATCGCCACGGATGTCGCCGCCCGCGGCATCGACGTCGACGACGTCACCCACGTGATCAACCACACCATCCCCGAAGACGAGAAAGCGTACCTGCACCGCGTGGGACGCACGGGCCGCGCGGGCAAGACCGGCATCGCCGTCACCTTCGTCGACTGGGACGACATGCACAAGTGGACCCTGATCAACAACGCGCTCGACTTCGGCACGCCCGTTCCGATGGAGACGTACTCCTCGTCACCGCACCTCTATACCGACCTGAACATCCCGGCCGGGTCGAAGGGGCGCCTGCGCGCCTCGCCGATCCGCGAGACCGCCGCCAGCGCGGGACGCTCCGACGCCGGACGCTCCTCAGGCGGACGCACCGGTGGGGCCGGGCGCTCCGGCGGCGCCGGACGCTCCGACGCGGGCCGTTCCGACGCGGGGCGCTCCGGCGCGGCCCGTTCCGGTGCCGGCCACACCGGTGCCGGCCACACCGGTGCCGGCCACACCGACGCATCGCGGTCCGGTGCGAGCCGTTCCGGCGAGCAGGCCGGGGGCCGCCCGCCGCGCTCCCGCACGCGCGTCGGCTCCAGCACGAACCCGGATGCCCCGGCCACCACGCCCGCCGCCGGAACGCACGACGGTGGAGGAGCCGAGCACCACGACGGCAACAGCGCACCGCGGCGCCGCAGTCGCACGCGTCGCCACGCCCCGCAGACCGGCGCCCCGGGCTGACCAGCCGCTTCGCACAGGACAGCGCCCCCGCTTGGGGGGGTCCGCTTTCGTGCACCGGCGAGCGGCTCCGGACCGCATCCGCTCTCGCCGAGCGGCCAAGCGAATTCGACGGAGATTCTGCAGAAAACAGTCCTGGTAGCCCCTGAATCGGCCTGAATGACAGGTTCCAGGCAAAATCTCCGTCGAATTGGTTGGGAACCGGCGGTTCTAGGCGGCGCGGAGTTGCCGCGCGCACGGTTGCCTGTCCGCCCGGGAGGCATCCGTCGCGCTCGCGGCGCACCTTGCGGCTCGCGGCGCACGTTAGAACCTGCGCCCGGGTGCGCAACCTGCGCCGCGAGCGGCAGAGGCAGCCGAAGTGGTCAGCCGTAGACGGGCTGGGATCCCGTTCCCTGCTCGACGATGCGCTCGAGCACCTCGGGCGCCGTCGTGTTCTCTCCCAGCCGGTTGGGCTTGCCCTCGCCGTGGTAGTCGCTGGACCCGGTGACGTACAGCCCGTACTTCGCGGCGAGCTCGTAGAGCCTGGCCTTGGCCTCCGGCCGGTTCTCCCGGTGCTCGAGCTCGAGGCCGAACAGCCCCGCCTCGACCAGCCGGGCCAGGTTCTCCTCCTGGATGATGTCGTTCACGCCCCGCGTCGCCGGGTGGGCGATGACCGGCACTCCCCCGGCGGCCCGCACCAGCATGATGGCCCGCCGCGGGTCGGGCGCGTAGTGCGGCTGGTAGTAGCCGGCGTCCCAGTGCAGGATGCCCGCGAACGCCTCACTCCGGGTGAGCGCGAAGCCGCGCGCCACCAGGGCGTCGGCGATGTGCGGGCGGCCGACCGTCGCATCCGGTGTCGTCTGCTCGAGCACGTCCTCCCAGGTGAGGGCGTAGTCGGCGCCGATGCGTTCCACCATCTGCTCGGCACGCACCAGGCGGGCCTGCCGCACCCGGGCGGTCTCGGCCACGATGCCGGCGTCGGACGGGTCGAACAGGTAGGCCAGCAGGTGCACGCTGGCGAACCCCACGCGGGTGCTGAATTCCATGCCGGGGATGAGCGTGATCCCCTCGGCGCGCGCCGCGCCGGCCGCCTCGACCCAGCCGGCCGTGGAGTCATGGTCGGTGAGGGCGACGGTGCCGAGACCGGCGGCTTTGGCCGCCCGTACGAGCTGCGAGGGGGTTTCCGTACCATCCGACACGCTCGAATGCGTATGCAGGTCAATCGGACTGCGGAAACGTCGCTCACCTGGCATCCCACCATGTTAGTTGCAGCCGGGCCGGGCGCAGACGGAGGCTTCGTCCAGCCTGCTCGTCTAACGTGGTGGGGCCATGAAACGACTACTGACCGCCCTGCCCGTCCTGGCGACCGCCGCCGTGCTGGCCGCGCTCGGCTGGCCGCAGCTCTTCGGGCTGCAGAACACCTGGGTGGGCGCGCACGCCGTTTCCCTGCGCGGGTTGGGAGCGGTCGCCGCCGTGGCCCTGGCCGCCGTCCTGCTCCTGTTCACGGGAATTCGCCCGCTCCGCCGCCTGCTCGGCGCCCTGGTCGTGCTCCTGCTGCTGTTCGGCGCCGGCAACGCGGGCGTTCTGATCATGCGGGGGGTCGGCACGCGAGGCGCGCCCGCCGCAGCCGCCGAGACGACGGATGCCGTCACGGTCCTGAGCTGGAACACGCTCGGCGACGCTCCCGGTGCCGCCGCCATCGCCGCGCTCGCCCTCGGCCAGGGCGCCGACGTCGTCACCCTGCCCGAGACCACCGAGGAGACCGGCGCTGCCGTCGCCGAGGCCATGAAGGACGGCGGACGCCCGATGTGGGTGCACACCATCGCGTTCGACCAGATCTCGAAAGCGCGCTCCACCACCCTGCTGATCAGCCCGGACCTCGGCGACTACACGGTCGCGAACGCGGCCGGTTCCGGCCCGCCGGGCAACACGAACGTGCTGCCCACGGTGGTCGCGGTCCCGGCCGACGGCACCGGCCCGACCATCATCGCCGTGCACGCCGTCGCCCCGATCCGCTTCGAGATGTCCAACTGGCGCTCCGACCTCGACTGGCTGGCCACCCAGTGCGCCGGCGGGAATGTGATCATGGCGGGGGATTTCAATGCCACGGTCGACCATATGAGCGGCCGGGAGGCAGCCACCGGCGCCGTTCTCGGACGCTGCCGGGACGCGGCCCTGGCTACGGGCACGGGAGCCGTCGGCACCTGGCCGGCCTTCGCGCCGACCCTGCTCGGCGCCCCGATCGACCACGTGCTGTCGACCCCGAACTGGCGGACGCAGAGCATGAGCGTGGTCGAGACCAAGGATGCCGCCGGCAGCGACCACCGCCCCATCGTCGCCACTCTCCCCCCCCCCCCCCGCTCCCCCGCTCCCCCGCTCCCCCCCTCCCCCGCCCCGGGATCCCCCGCGCAGGGTGCCCGTCCCGGTCGAGAGCGCCCGTTGCGCGGGTCACTCTCGACCGGAACGGCAACTATGCGGGGAGGAATGGGACAATG
>JACMQV010000119.1 GCA_014376815.1 Cryobacterium sp. | reverse complement strand
GAGTCCTGCGCCGTTGCGCGGGTCCTGCGCCGTTGCGCGGGTCCTGCGCCGTTGCGCGGGTCCTGCGCCGTTGCGCGGGTCCTGCGCCGTTGCGCGGGTGGCACGCCACGCGCGGAACGGCGCCGCACCCGCGCCACGAGATCAGCCACCCGAATCAGGCGGGAATGAATCCCCCAAAATATGTGTTTGCATAGAAGTCACCGCGACATCCCAGCGTGACCTCACCGCAACCCAGCCCTCCCGGGCCCGTCAGAAAGGGACTCCATGACTCCGCAAACCTCCGGACTGCACCACGTCACCGCGATCGCGGGCGCCCCGCAGCGCAACATCGACTTCTACGTGACCGGGCTCGGGCTGCGACTGGTCAAGAAGACCGTGAACTTCGACGACCCGGGCACCTACCACCTCTACTACGGGGATGACGCGGGCCGCCCGGGTTCGCTGCTCACCTTCTTCCCGTGGACCGGCATCTCCAGTGGACGCGCCGGCTCCGGCCAGTCCACCGCCACGGCCTTCTCGGTGCCGGCCGGCAGCCTCGGCTGGTGGGCGGACCACTTCAGGGGCCTCGGCGTCGAATCCGAGTTCGTGCGGCGCTCCGCCGACGAGGAACGCCTCTCCCTGCGCGACCCCGACGGCCTGCAGCTCGACCTGGTCGCCTCGTCCACGGTCGATCCGCGCAATCCGTGGGACTCGGCATCCGTGCCCGCCCAGTACGCCGTGCGCGGCCAGCACTCCTCGGTGCTCACCGTCGCCGACCCCGCCGGCACGCTCGAGGTGCTCACCCGCGACCTCGGCATGCACGTGATCGAGGAGACCCCCGACCGCATCCGGGTGGGTGCGGGCGACGGCGCCCCCGGCAACATCGTGGACATCATCGCCGACCCGAACGGCCAGGTGGGCCTGACCGCGGGCGGCAGCGTGCACCACATCGCCTTCCGGGTGCCGGACAAGACCACCCAGGAGCAGTGGCGGCAGGAGCTCGTCGAGCGCGGCTACGGGGTGACGGCCATCCTCGACCGGCAGTACTTCACCTCGATCTACTTCCGCGAGCCGGGCGGCGTGCTGTTCGAGATCGCGACGGACACCCCCGGCTTCGACATCGACGAGCCGCTGCTGGAGCTGGGGCGCTCGCTCAAGCTGCCGCCGTGGCTCGAGCCCAGCCGCGACCAGATCGAGCGCGCCGTCGTGCCGATCACGCTGCCGGCCGAGAACAACCCCGCCGCCGCCGCGGCCGTGAACTGAGGAACACCGATGGGCGATCACACCATGACCGATCCGAACGCAGATCCGAACGCAGATCCGAACGCCGATCCGAACGCCGATCCGGCCGCCGGGCCGGGCGCCCTGCCCGGCCTCGACTGGCCGCACGTCTACCGGGCCGGGTCCACCGAGGCCCCGGTGCTGTTGATGCTGCACGGCACCGGCGGCAACGAGCAGGAGATCGTGAATCTCGCCGATGCGCTCGACCCGGATGCGACCGTGCTGGCGCCCCGCGGCCGGGTCACCGAGGGCGGCATGCTGCGCTGGTTCCGGCGGCTCGCCGAGGGCGTGTTCGACGTCGATGACGTGGTGCGCCGGTCCGGGGAACTGGCCGGCTTCATCGCCTGGGCCAGGCAGCGCTACGACCTCAGCGAGCCCCGCCTCATCGCCGTGGGCTTCTCCAACGGGGCGAACATCGCCCTGGCCACCGCCCTCCTGCATCCCGAGGCCGTCGACCGGGTGATCGCCTTCTCGGGCATGTTCCCCCTCGACGACCGAGAGGTCAGCACCGACCTGCCGCGCACCTCGGCGCTGCTGCTGAGCGGCCGCGCCGACCCGATGGCCCCGCTCGCGAGCGCCATCCGGGTGGCCGGCGCGCTCACCGCACGTGGCGCCCAGGTCGACCACGAGCCGCGCGACGGCGGGCACGGCATTACCGCAACGGATGTCGCCGCCGCCCGGGCCTGGCTGGCCCGCCCGGCGCAGACCGGCGCGTAGCCACCCCGTGGGCAGGCAGCAGCCCGCAAGGCCCAGGCTCGATGTCGAGTTCCACACCCGGGGGCAGCGCGTGTTCTTCGGCACCGGACGGGCCGCCGAGCTGCTCGCCCGGGTGCTCGGCGAGGCGGCCGGGCACCCCGGCACCCCCGGCACCCCCGCCACCCCGCGCGTGATGGTGATCGCGACCCGGCGCGAGCTGGAGCGGTCGTCCCGGGTGCTCGGCGGCATCCGCCCGGCGCTGATCTTCGACCAGGTCGTGCAGCACGTGCCGAGCGAATCGGCCGAGCGGGCCCGCCAGGCGGCCCGGGACGCCCGGATCGACGTGCTCGTGCCGATCGGCGGCGGGTCGGCGATCGGCCTGGCCAAGGCGGTCGCACGGAGCGAGGGCCTGTCGATCGTGGCGGTGCCCACGACCTATTCCGGGTCGGAGGCCACCGCTGTCTGGGGGCAGGTCGAGAACGGGGTGAAGACCACCGGTGTCGATCAGAGGGTGCTGCCCGGCACCGTGATCTACGACGCCGAGCTCACCCGGGCGCTCCCTCGCGGCCTCAGCGTGTCCAGCGGGCTCAACGCCCTCGCGCACGGCATCGACGCGCTCTGGGCCCCGGGCGCGAACCCGGCCACCAGCACGACCGCCGCCGACGCGATCCGGATGCTGGCGCGCGCCCTCCCCCTCGTCGCCGCCGACCCGGACGACCTGGCCGCGCGGGAGGATGCCCTGTACGGCGCCTACCTGTCGGCGAGCGCCTTCGCCCGCGCCGGCTCGGGCCTGCACCACAAGATCTGCCACGTGCTCGGCGGCACCTTCGGGCTGCCGCACTCCGAGACGCACGCGATCGTGCTGCCGCATGCGGTCGCCTTCAACGTGCCGGCCGCGCCCGAGGCCGAGACGCTGCTCGCCCGCGCGCTCAGGGCCGCAGCGGCCGACGGGACCGACGGGCCCGACGGGTACGACCGGGCCGCCGGGTCCAACGGGTACGACCGGGCCGCCGAGTCCGACCGGGCCGAGGAGACGGCCGCGCCGCCCTCCGCCGTGGAGGCGCTGCTCGCCCTGCGCGACCGGCTGCACGCGCCCACCGCGCTGCGCGACGTCGGTTTCCGGGAGGGCGACATCGCCCGGGCCGTGGCGCTGATCCTGCCCACGGTGCCCAGGTCGAACCCGCGCCCGGTCACCGCCGAGGCCCTGACCCGGCTGCTGCGCGCCGCCTGGAGCGGCGACGCCCCCGTTTCCCCGGGTGCCGTCCCGCGCTAGGCTGCCAGCGAAAAATGGGAGGCAGAATGAGCAACGCAGAGGACGGTGGCGCCGAGAACGACGCCGGCCAGAACACCCGACCCGGCACCCACGAGGCCGGCACCAACGAGACCGGCCGCAGCGAGGCGACCGTGCCGGCCGAGCAGACGACCGAGCAGACGACCGAGCACTCCGCCCAGCAGACCGCCGAAAACCTGTCGCAGGAATTCGCGCACGAGTCCCGGCTGCGCATCCTCCGCAGCAAGGCGGCTGTAGCCCGCTCCGACGTCGACGCGATGGCCGCGATGCACTTCGACCCCGAAACCATGGAGGACCTGCTCCTCAACGCCACCCCGAGCGAGGCCGCCCGGCTCCGCAAGTCCGAGCACGCGATCACCGTGCGCGTGGCCGAGGCCCGCGCCAAGGCCGACGCCGCGGAGGCGGAGTACGAGCAGGCCGTGCTCGCCGAGTTCGACGAGTTCGACGAGTTCGACGACGACGAGCGGTAACCGCGTCCTGACGCCTACGCCGTGTCGAGGTCCCGCTCGGCCTGGGCGATGCGGGAGACCGTCTTGAGAAAGCTGTCCGGATTGAGGGAGATGGAGTCGATGCCCTTCTGCACCAGGAAGGCCGCGAAGTCGGGGTAGTTGCTCGGGGCCTGGCCGCAGATGCCGATCTTGATGCCGGCGGCGTGAGCCTTGCGGATGGCCTCGCTGATCATCCATTTCACGGCTTCGTTGCGTTCGTCGAAGAGGGCGGCGAGGTCTTCGGCGTCACGGTCAACGCCCATCACCAGCTGGGTCAGGTCGTTGGAGCCGATCGAGAAGCCGTCGAACCGGGTGGCGAACTGCTCGGCGAGAATCACGTTGGCCGGGATCTCGCACATCATGTAGACCTGCAGCCCGCGCTCGCCGCGCACCAGCCCGTTCTCGGCCATGGCCGCGATCACCTTGTCGGCCTCGGCGACGGTGCGGCAGAAGGGCACCATCACGATCACGTCGGTGAAGCCGATCGTCTCGCGCACCCGCTTGATCGCCCGGCACTCGAGGGCGAACCCTTCCCGGTAGCGGCGGTCGTAGTAGCGCGACGCACCCCGGAAACCGAGCATCGGGTTCTCCTCCGAGTGTTCGAAGTCCATCCCGCCGATCAGGTGCGCGTACTCGTTGGTCTTGAAGTCGCTCATGCGCACGATCACCGGGTTCGGGTAGTACGGCGCGGTCAGCTTCGCGATTCCCAGCGCCAGCGCCTGCACGAAGTACTCCTTCGGGTCGAGGTAGCCGCGGGTGAGCTCGCGGATCTGGCGCTGCGCGGCCCGGTCGGTGACCCGCTCCGGATGCACCAGCGCCATCGGGTGGATCTTGATCAGGTTGCTGATGATGAACTCCATCCGGGCCAGCCCGACGCCGGCGGTCGGCAGCCGCCACCCCTCCCAGGAGGGCGAGCCCGTTGGAGGTGCCAGCCACTGAGCACGTGAGTGCGGTGCCTGCCCCGAAACCAGCTGCTCTGTCAGTCGACGTGGATGCATGCATCTGGTTGCTGTGAAGGTGATCTAGACACCAACTCAAATATCAAAAACTGAGCATCAGTCGTTAGAATTTACAGTGACTCTACGATTACAATGCTG
>JACMQV010000118.1 GCA_014376815.1 Cryobacterium sp. | reverse complement strand
CCGCTGTGCGCCGGGGACGGCTCGCATCACCTGGTCGACGTGCTGACCGCACCCCGCCCACGTCGTCTTTCCGCACTTCTTGCACGTAACCGCTCGGCACATGTGTGATTCTCCTGTTCGTTGAAGCTCTAGTCCTGGTCGCCAAGATACCCCATGGGGTATAAAGATTCCTGCCGGGGACGGGGTGATGCGGGGGATTGGGTCGGTGTGAGGTTCAGGCTGAGGCCTGCTGGGCGGCCATCTGCTGGGCCGCGATGGTAGCGCGCACGTCGTCCATGTCGAGGTTGCGTACGCCGGCGATGAGCTCGTCGAGGGAGGACGCATTCAGTGCGCCGGGCTGGGAGAACACGAGCACTTTGTCGCGGAAGGCCATCAGGGTGGGGATGGAACGGATGCCGGCCGCGCCGGCAAGCCCCTGCTCGGCCTCGGTGTCGACCTTGGTGAAGGTGATGTCCGGGTGTTTTTCGGATGCGGCGGCGAATGTGGGCGCGAACATCCGGCACGGGCCGCACCACGCGGCCCAGAAGTCCACGAGCACAATGCCGTTGTTCGTGATGGTCTCGTCGAACGTCTTCTCGGTGATGTCAATAGTTGCCATTGATCCAGAATATACCCCCTAGGGTATTTCCGCAACGAGTAGGCTGGGCGCATATCCAGACACGAGCAGGGAGTCATCATGGGGCGTGAAGTCCAGGGCGTGCCGGATCCCGGCAAGAACGTTCTCCCCAGGTGGGCCTCACTGCTCGTGGTCGTCGCGCATCCCGACGACGAGTCCTTCGGGCTGGGCGCCATCCTGCACGCCTTCTCCAGTGCCGGAGCTGGAGTGGAGCTGCTCTGCTTCACCCGGGGGGAGGCATCGACTCTGCACGGAGTCCCCGGGGACCTCGCCGTGGTGCGCAAGGCTGAGCTGGAGGCCGCTGCGGCGGCGCTGGGCGTGAACCGAACCACGCTCCGCGACTACGCCGATGGCGCGCTGGGTGCAGTGAACGCGGACACGCTGGCGGCGGAAGTGGTGTCCGCGATCCAGGCACAGCGCCCGGACGGGCTCCTGGTCTTCGATGACTCCGGCGTCACCGGTCACCCTGACCACGTTGCGGCCACGGCCGCGGCCCTGGCCGCGGCGGAGGCGATGGACCTGCCCCTTCTTGGTTGGACCCTTCCCGGCGGCGTCGCGCTGGAACTGAACCGGGAATTCGGAGCCGCCTTCACGGGGTACCCGGCCGGTGAGATCGACCTGATGATCCCCGTCGACCGGGAGAGGCAGTACGCCGCGATCCAGGCTCACGCCAGCCAGGCCGTGCCCGGCAGTGTGTTGTGGCGCCGACTGGAGCTTCTCGGCGACGCGGAATGCCTGCGCTGGCTGCGCCGGCCGGACTGACCTCGGCTACAGGCTTCTTGCGCCGCGCCCTGGGCGGGGCTAAAGTACAACCAAATGGTTGCACAAGACATGCAGGACGACGACGTGGATCGCATCTTCCAGGCGCTCGCCGATGCGACGCGCCGGGACATCGTGGTGCGCGTCGTCCAACGGGAGCAGTCGGTGACGGCGCTCGCCGCGAGCTACGCCATGAGCTTCGCCGCGGTGCAGAAACACGTGGCGGTGCTCGAACGCGCGTCGCTCGTCGTCAAGGAACGCCGGGGCAGGGAGCAGATCGTGCACGGAAACCTTGACACGGTGCGCCGGGCGGCCCGTCTGCTCGAGCAGTTCGAAGACCTGTGGCGGGTTCGCGCTCAGAGCATCAGCGACATCCTGCGGGAAGACGGCTAAGACAGGGAAGACAGCGAAGACAGTGAAGACCGTTATCGAGAAGGAGAGAGATCATGACCGTCGTTAGTTTCCAGAAAGACACCGAGGCGCTCACCCTCACGTTCGTGGCCGATTTCGACGCGAGCGTGGAGCGGGTGTGGCGGCTCTGGGAGGACCCGCGCCAGCTCGAGCGGTGGTGGGGTCCGCCGACCTGGCCCGCGACATTCGAGCGGCACGACTTCGTGCCCGGTGGCCGGTCGAATTACTACATGACTGGCCCGGAGGGTGAGAAGGGCCCCGGCTGGTGGGTGATCACGGCGATTGAGCCGCCGCACCGGTTGGAGTTCGAGGATGGATTCGCCGACGACAACGGCGATCCGGTCGCCGAAATGGGTTCGGTGCGCGCCGTTGTCACCGTGGAGGAAGCCGAGGGCCGCACCCGGATGACCCTGGTGTCGACGTTCGAGAGTCTCGAGCAGCTGCAGAAGATGACCGAGATGGGCATGGAAGAGGGCATGCGACAGGCGTTGGGGCAGATCGACACGATGCTCGCCGAAGACGACAGGGCCTGAGCGGCTCCAACGGGCTCATTTCCCTCCCCGGTGGTCCAGCCTGTCGGGGGTCGGGGCGACACAGCGATGCCCCGGTCGCTGGCGGCGACCGGGGCGTGGCTTGCTGTTGCGGAACGGGCCGGGCGGGT
>JACMQV010000117.1 GCA_014376815.1 Cryobacterium sp. | reverse complement strand
GCGGATCGGCGACGCGCGTACACCTCCACGGCCAGCGGGATCGACACGGCAACCAGGATCGGCACCGTGAGTGCCAGGGTCAGGTTGTCCGCGCGGTAGGCCACCAGGGGAGTGATCGCGGTCAGGGCGAGGGCCGTGAGGGCGGCGCAGCCGGACGCGAAGGCCGCATACGCGGACCCGGGGGTGGCCCGCTGAACGAAGGGCAGCTGGTGCAGCAGCGCGGCGACCGTGACGGCGCCGAGGGTGACGAGCGGGGCGAGGGTGGAGTCCGGGGCGACGACCGTGGCCGTGAGGGCCGCGCCGACCAGGGCCATGCCGCCCAGCACGAGTATCGCTGCGCGTTCCGGCACGCGGTCGACCGCGGGCCAGAAGCGGTGCGGCACCGGCGCGGCCGGCGTGGTCGACGTGGGGCCGGGCCTGGCGCCCGTGGAGCCGTCGGCGGTCCCGCGCGGCAGCGTGAGCGGGTGAAGGAGTGCGCCGACGGCGGCGCCCAGGAGCCCGACGAAGAGGCGGGTGGTGCCGTCCTGACCGGCCGCCAGGCCGGCGGCGAGCAGCCCGAGGCCGGGTGCGGCGGCCGCGAAACCGGCGACGCTGGCGACGCGCAGCCCGGACACGGCGTGCCAGAACAGGAAGAGAACGGTGCAACTCACCAGCGTCACGCCCCAGTAGGCCGGGCCGTCCGCGGAGGCGAGCCCGAACAGGTCGTTCTGCCGCAGCGCCCAGGCGTCGAGCAGCACCAGCACCACAGCGAGGGCCCCGATTCCCTCGGCGGTGGCCACGAGACGCTTGCGCCGCAGCACGCCCGCCGTGACGAGCGCTGCCGCGGTGATCAGGGCGATGATCGCCGACCGCACCTCGAGGCCGGCATAGATCCACGCCACGGTGAGGAAGAAGATCGCGGCCACCGACACCAGGGTCACCCCGACCAGCAGGAGCAGGATCTGCACGCTCGAACGCCGGGGCGCACCGGGCACGGATACCGTCGCGCCCGCCCCCGGTGCGCTCGGCGGCCGCTGAGCCCGGGGGGTGAGTGCCGGTGCGGGCGCCTGTGCAGCTGGCGGAGGCATGCGCATGGCAACCGGCACGGACACGGGTGCCGACTCGGGCACGGAGGCCGCGAGGGGTGCCCGGCTAGCGACCAGATCGGCGGCCTGGGCCTGGGCCTCGGCCACGTCGAAGCGGATGCGCCCGATCAGGGCGGTGCGGTGGGAGAGCGACGCGGCGGCATCCGTCGACGCGGTCAGCAACAGGGCGGCGGCGGGGTGCCTCAGGTCGAGGGCGCAGTTCGAGCAGACGGGGGAGTGCAGCTGGCTGTGGCAGGCCGGGCACCGCGTCGTGTCGGTGAGATCCGCGGTGCCGCGGGGCCAGAAGACCGTGCCCGCGAACTCGGTGAAGTCGTCGTCAGAGTCTGTCTTCGACATCGTTGCCCCTCGCTGGATGTAAACGTCCCAAGGCTAGTGGCTTGGGAGCGCTTGCGGACGAAGAACACCGGCCGCAGTCGCACGAACATGTTCGACCTGACGAAGTCAGAGGAACCGGTTGGGATGTGTCACTTCGAGCGTGTTGAGGGCGCGGGTGAGCATTTCTTCGATTCGTTCGGGGAGGTCGGCGCGCTCGGTGAGTCGGTTGGAGATTTCCTGCACGCCGTAGAAGTTGGCGACCAGGTGCCAGGCCTCCCGGTCGTGGTCCAGACCGGCGGGTATCTCTGCGTCGGCCTCGGCCTCGCGGAGGAGCATTCCGATGCGGGCGACCCAGCCGACATACGGCGTGGGCAGGGTGGCTGGGATCAGCTGGTACTCCCGCATCAGTCGCACTGCGGCCCGAACGCGGACGTCGTTCCGGAAGGCGTCGGCCACGCCCCGGATCGAGGCGACGATCGCTTCCATCCCGTGAATGGGCGGGGCGTCGTCGAGCACGTTGGCGAATGGTGCGCGGGAGAACGCGGAGCGAACAAGCGCCAGGGCGATATCTGACTTGGCGCTGAAGTGGTACTGAACCTGACCCTTCCCCGTCGCCGCTGTCTCGGCGATGAGGCCAATCGACGCGCCCGCGTAACCGCGGTTAGCGAATTCGACCGCCGCGGCGGCCAGAATGCGTTCGCGCATCTCCGCGGACCGGGAATCGTTGCGTGCCAATCGTGCCTCCCGAGATTACCCAAAGTCCGAGCACGACGCGCTGTGGTGTCGGCTCCCTGAACGGGGCCAGTTCCGGGCGGACATCCGCGAGCAGTGTTCTACCAGCGTAGCCATGCCCCCCCCCGAACGTCCGCGCGCCGAACTACTGTACGATCGTACAAGTCCCGGTGAGATTCACGTCTCGATGGACTGTGGGGATTCCGGGGGGGTCCGGGACTGTGGCTGCCCCAGTCAGATTCATCTCTGGCTGGGGCGGCCGCCCCGACTGCGTCACGGGCTACAGGCACCGGCGTCGTCGCGGTCGTCTACACGCTCGTCACGTTGAGTCCGCTTGGGGGAGGCGCGTGGCGCGCCTGGAGCGGGCCCCGGTCCCGATAGCCGCAGCCTGAACGACCGGAAAGCGGGAGCGCGCCTTGCGTTAGAGGTTGTGCTCCGCCAGCCAGGCCGTGAGAACCCGCTCGAACTCGGCCGGCTGCTCGACGCTCGGCAGGTGCGCCGTGTTCCGGAAGGTGCAGCCGGTGGCGTCGGGCACGGTCGACAGCAGGAATTCGTACTGCGCCAGGGCGGGGGTGATGTCGAACTCGCCGACCGTGATGAGCGCCGGCACCTCGATATCGACGAGCCGGTCGAAGGCGGGGGGCTCCAGGGGCATCGGCGTCGGCTGCTCCTCGGCGTGCACCGCGTTGACGCGGTTGAGCGCGTAGGCCGTGGCCACGAACTCGGGGTCGAGCTCCTTCTCATTCCGGAGCGGGCCGAAAGCCCACAGGGCAACCTCGAGCCGGGCCAGCTTGTGCCAATCCTGGTCGTCGAACGCCCCATCCAACTGGTCGAAATGGGCATCCTCGAGTTCGGTCAGTTCGACCTCGGGGAACCCGCTGGGGCCCGAGCCGATGGTGACGAGGCCCGTGACCCGGTGGGGATGTTCCAGAGTCAGATCGATGGCGGTCGAGCCGCCGCGGGAGCACCCGATCACGGTGGCCGATGCCACCCCGAGGTGGTCGAGCACCGCCAGGGCATCGCCACGCGGTGAGAACTCCACGTTCTCGGTCAGGGTCTGGCCGAATCCCCGGCTATCGAAACGGATGACGAAGTGGTCGGCAGCCAGCGCGGCGACCTGAGGGTCCCACATCCGGAGGTTCGCGATGCCCGCGTGCAGCAGGAGAAGGGCCGGTGTGGACACGTGGCCCGCAGTCTCGTAGTAGAGCGACGCGCCTGGAACGGTGAGGTGAGGCATGGCTTGAGCGTAGGCGCGTGGCGGGCCCCGCGGCAAGGATGGATGCCGTCAGATGCGGCCCAGGATCTCTGTGACCCTATCGGGTGCGTACACACGTCGAGCCGGTCAGCGAACCCCAGGTCAGAACGGCGCGGGCTCGGGCAGAGCTTCTGACCCGGGCTCCGGCGGCGGTGGTTCCGGTGCCACCGGCCGGATGACCGTGGCCGGCTCAGTCACAAAGGCGCGCCCGCTGGGTGATCTCCACCGGAGGGTGCCGCCGGCGAGGTGTGTCACGGTCCACCCGGTCTCGCTCTTCAGCGCATGGCATGGCGGACACAGGTGAGCGAGGTTGTCCTCAGCGGTCAAACCGTTGAACTGCCAGTCCAGCGAGTGGTCGATGTCCGAATGCGCCGCCGACCGGTTGCAGCCCGGGAACCGGCAGGTCGCGTCCCGTATTCGCAGGTACTTCTTCAGGTCCTTCGGCACCTTGTACCGGTCACGGCCGACCG
>JACMQV010000116.1 GCA_014376815.1 Cryobacterium sp. | reverse complement strand
TCAGAGGCAATGCCGTGTTGCATGCTGAGTTCCGCGCCCGCGGTTTGCGCCGGTCGGCGCTGCTGCTGGCCCTGGCCCTGGTCGGGGCCACGATGGCCACGTTCACCCAGCCGGCGATCGCCGTGACCCCACCACGGGTCGGTATCGCCTGCACCACCGGGGTCGGGGGAGGTGCCACCACCCCGATCTTCAACCTGACGACCAGGACCGGATACATCAGCCTGCCCGACGGAAACACCGCATTCATGTGGGGGTACTCCAGTGGCTTCGGTGCGTTCCAACACCCGGGTCCTGTGCTGTGCGTCAACGCCGGCGACACGGTCACCGTGATCTTGCGCAACACACTGCCGGAGGCCGCCTCGATCGTCTTTCCGGGCCAGACGAATGTCCTGGCCAACGGGACCCCGGCGCAACCGGAGTCCACAGGCTCAAGCGCGATCACCTCGCTGACCACCACGGCCGCTGCCGGAGGCGGGACCGTCACATACAGCTTCGTGGCTGCCAACCCGGGCACCTTCGTCTACGAGTCGGGTACCAACCCCGAGAAACAGGTCCGGATGGGCCTGTTCGGGGCCCTGATCGTGCGACCGTCGGCCGTTCCAGCGGGCGGGGCAGCCGACTCGAACGCGAGCGAGTACGCCAACAACCGGGCGGACAGCCGGTTCAATCCCGCCGAGGAATTCATGGTGCTCCTGAGCGAGATCGACCCGTACCAGCACCAGGCGGTCGAGAACGGCAAGAGCTTCAACATGAACAACTACCACCCGCGCTATTGGCTGATCAATGGGCGCGGCTACCCGGACAGCATCGCCGACAACGGTGCCAGCTGGCTGCCTGCGCAGCCATACGGTGCGCTTGCGCAGGTGGGTGAATTCGACCGCGCTGCCGTCCCGGTGGACCAGCCGGGGATGGCCCGCTACTTGAACGTGGGAACCGAGGACTACCCGTTCCACCCGCACGGCAACAACGGCGTGGTCATCGGTCGGGATGGGCGTGCTCTGGAGGGCCCGGCTGGGGAGGACCTCTCGTTTGAGAAGTTCGCCATCAACATCGGGCCAGGCCAGACCTGGGACGTGAACTTCAAGTGGTACGACGCAGAGAATTACTCCCCATCCAACCCGGTCCCGGTGACGGTGCCGGACCTGGCCAACGAGTCGATCGGGGTGTTCTACAGCGGCAGTCCCTACCTCGGGACCAAGGAAACCCTGCCGCCCGGTATCCAGAGCGTGAACCAGTGCGGGGAGTACTACATCATCTCCCACAACCACGCCCTGTTCCAGATCACGTCGTGGGGCACGAACATGACCGGACCGATCACGTACATGCGGATCGACCCGCCGACGCCCAACAACTGCGGTTGACCAGGAGGGGTGAAGAACAATGTCTCACCGGAAGAGCATGAAGAAAGCGGGCTCCGCTCTCGTGACCGGACTGTTGGCGGGAGGATGGCTGGCCGTGCTGGTGGCCCTCCTCGCGCCGGCAACGGCGGCACAGGCGGCGACTGTGGCCTGCACCGCGCCTGGCGACCTGTATGCGGCCGCGGGATCCACGACCCTGGGGACCCAGATCGTGAACGTCTGGGGCTACAGCACCACTACGGGTGCTGGAGTGACTCAGCCCGGGGGGCCAACGCTGTGCGTCAACGCCGGCGACACCGTCACGGTCACGCTCCACAACGGGCTGACCGAGAACACCGCCCTCCTCTTTCAGGGGCAGCAAATGGTCCCGGACCGGACCGGGGCGGCACCTGGCACAAGCACGCAGTACACCTTCACGGCCAGCCAGCCAGGCACCTACCTCTACGAAGCGGGGCTCGTGCCGGGCGGCCAGCACCAGGTGGCCATGGGCCTGTATGGTGCACTGATCGTCCGCCCGGCGACGGCCGGCCAAGCCTATGACGCGACAACCTCGTTTGACGACGAGGCCGTCCTGGTCCTCAGCGAGATCGACCCGGCACTCAACAACGCCGCCAACCCGGCGGCCTTCGACATGCGCAAGTACGCTCCCCGGTACTCCCTGATCAACGGGAAGGCCTACCCGAACACCGACCCGATCCCGGCGACGGCCGCGGGCAACAGGGTGCTGTTGCGCTACGTCAATGCCGGTAGTCTGTACCACTCAATGGCGTCGCTGGGCGCCGAACAGAGGGTCATCGCCCTGGACGGCAGTCCGCTGAACTTTTCACGTCACTACACCGCGGAGACCTTCGGTCCCGGCCAGACCGCAGACGCCATCGTCACGACCCCGGCCGCGATTGCCGAGTTGAACCGGTTGGCGATCTACGACGGCAGCCTCCTGCTGCACAACAGCAGCGCGCCCGGCGCCGGCGGCATGCTCACCTTCGTCACGGTCCCCGCCAGTGGCGTTGCTGGGCCAGACACCACCGGACCGGTCACCAGCGCGGCCGCCTACGCGGCCGGTACCCTGCGCGCCGCGATCGACGACACCACCACCGGCGGAGCCAGTATCGCCGGGGCCGAGTACTTCATCGACACGGTGACCGGCACGGGCGTCGCAATGTCCGGCAGTGGCGCGGGTAGCGTGAGCGTCACGGCTTCGATGAGCATCCCGTCCGGTGAACACATCATCTACGTGCGGGGCCAGGACTCCGTCGGCAACTGGGGGGTCTTCAGCTCGGTGCTGGTCACCGGTGGCGACGCCACCGGCCCGACCACAAAGTCCCCGTCGCTGACCCCGAGCCTCACGAACGGTTCGGGTGCTGCGGGCATCGCCGTGCACGCCACCGGGGATGACGCTGCCAGCGGCGGTTCGAACATCACAGCGGCCGAGTACTTCATCGGCGCCGTCGGCCTCGATGGTGCGGGGGCGACGTTGACCGTCAACATCGCCGCACCGATCGCCAGTCTGGATGCCACGATCCCATCCGGTGTTGTGAACGCCCTGGCAGAAGGTACCCACGTCGTATCGATCCATAGCCAGGACGCAGCAGGCAACTGGGGCGCGCCGGTCACCATCAACCTGGTGGTCGACAAAACTGCGCCCACCACGTCCGGCGTCTCGGTGTCGCCGACGCCCAACAACGGCACCCTGGCGTTCAACGGCAGCCCCTCGGCCGTCCGGGTGACGGTGACGACAATGTCCGATCCGATCGCGTCCACCGTCAACAGCACCATCAGGTCGGCCGAGGCCTTCATCGACACGGTCACCGCCAACGGCTCAGGCATCGTGGTCAGGGCCACGGACAGCGTCTTCAACAGCACGCCGGAGTCCGGCTACTTCGAGATCCCGCTGGCGACTGTCTCTCTGCTCGCAGACGGTAACCACACCATCTTCGTCCACGCGAAGGATGCGGCGGGTAACTGGGGTTCGATGGCGACCACGACCCTCCTGGTCGACAAGGTCAAGCCCGCGGTCAGTGCAGTTACGGCGACACCCAACCCAACCGGGGGTTCCGCTTCGGTGAACCTGACGGCGGAGGCAACGGATGCCAGCACGGCCGTCACGCGTGCCGAGTGGTTCACCGGTGCGGATCCTGGTGCCGGCAACGCGACAGCGATGACGGTCACCGGGAACGGCCCGTGGACCGTGTCCTCGGCAATCGACGCGAGAGGGTTCAGCGAGGGCGCCCGCACCCTCACGGTGCGGGTACGGGATGCTGCTGGTAACTGGAGCGTGAACGTGTCCACGGTGCTCCAGGTGCAAGCGACGCTGTCGTTCTCGACATTCGGGGACTCCAACCCGCCCGGCGTCGCCGGTACGGCCGATGACGCGGACATCTACGGCTGGAGCGGCACAGCCTTCAGCCGGGCGATCGACGTCAGCGTTCCGCCGTACAACCTGCCAGGCGGCGCCAACGTCGATGGCTTCGACCGGGTCGACGCCACGCACTTCTACCTGTCGTTCAGCGCGGCCAACACGACCGTGCCGGGCCTGGGCGCGGTGCAGGACGAGGACGTGGTCTACTACAACGCGGGCGTCTGGTCGGTGTTCTTCGACGGCACCGCCCGCGGGCTGACCGCGGCGAGCCAGGATCTGGATGCGATCAGCATCCTCGGCGGAACCCTGTACTTCTCCACGCAGGGCAACACGAACCCGCCCGGCGTGGGGGGTGTCGCCGACGATGCCGACATCTACAGCTGGAACGGTACCGCCTATACCAGAGTGATCGACGCCAGCGCCGCGCCCTACAGCCTGCCGGCCGCCGCCAACGTCGACGGCTTCGTCCGGGTGGACGCCACCCACTTCTACCTCTCGTTCAGTGCGACCAACACCACCGTGCCGGTCCTCGGGGCGGTGCAGGACGAGGACGTCGTCTACTGGAACAACGGCGTCTGGTCGGTCTACTTCGATGGCACCGCGCACGGCCTCACGTCCGACAACCTCGATGTGGACGCCTTCGATGTCCCGTAATGACGCAGGTCAGCCGGCCTGCAACCTCTGCAGGGCGGCTGGCAGAAAGAGGGGAACACCATGACCATCGATACGCTGCCCGACCTGGACACTGAAGCGGTCGAGAAGCGACCCGGTCGCCGCCGGCTGGTGGCGATCGGCCTGGTGGCCATCCTTCTGCTCGGTGCCGGCGCAGGTGCTGCGTTTGCCTGGTGGCCGGCGCAGAAGGCCGATGTTCGCGCGGGGACCACCCTGGTCACTGCCGAGGGCATGGCGGCTCGTTACGGGATCGACGTCAACCTGATCGGAGTCACCGCGGCAGGTGGACTGATCGAGTTCCGCTACCAGGTCGTCGACCCCGACAAGGCCGCCCGGATGATCCACGACACGACCCTGCTTCCCATCGTGGTCGTGGAGGACACCGGCGCGACCATGGTCATCTCCAGGCCCCACCATGCGTCCGAGCTAGAGCTGGGCGGAACCTATTTCTTCCTGTTCGCCAACTCCCACAACGCCATTCACGCAGGGTCACTCGTGACCCTGGTCCTGGGCGACTCCCGGCTCGAGCACATCGAGGCCCGGGGGTGACCCGGTTCCGGCTCCGGGTTCGGAGCCGAGTGACCGCGATTCTTCTTGCCGCCGTCGTGCTGGTGCTCTTCGGGGCATCGCCGGCGTGGGCCCACAGTGGGCTTGAGCGCTCCGATCCTCCCAATGGCGGTGTGATCTCCGTGGGCAGATCATCCCTCACCCTCTGGTTCACGGAAGCCATCGCAGCGGATGCCAGCACCATCGAACTCCATACTTCCGACGGAGTGCGGATCGTCGTGACGGCATCCGTGTCCGAAACGGATGACGGGGGCATCGTCCGCATCGAAACGCAACCGCTCGAAAAGGCGACGTATCTGCTGGACTGGAAGGTGCTCGCCACCGATGACGGTCACACGTCCACCGGGTCGGTGTACTTCGGTGTCGGGACTCGTCCCGAGGTCGTCGCCTCCGCAGCTGAAGGGCTCCCCGATCTGCCCGGACTGCTGATTCGCTGGATCTACCTCTCCGCGATCATCGTCGGTATCGGTGTGATTGCCGTCTCCGGACGAGTCTTCGGTTCGATGGGCAAGACGGGGACGGCGCCGCGCCGGCGTGCACACCTCATCGGAGCTCTCGCCGCCGGCGTCGCGGTCGTCACCGGAGTCCTTACCCCCTTTCTGCTCACCCAGCCAGGCGGTGGCTCCCTGGGCGACTGGTTCGACGCCGCCTGGGCCACCCTGACCGGCACCCCGTGGGGCTACCTGTGGCTGGGGCGAGAGATCGCGCTCGTGATCGCCGCGGGCGCCCTGTACCGGGCGGCGCGTTCGAGCCCGGCGGGCGGGCAGATGCGGGTTGCTGTCATCGCGCTCGCGGCCGTCGTCGGCCTGGAATCGTGGGCAGGTCACGCGTCGACCGTGCCCCGGGGCTCCGCTTGGGCTGTCCTCGCCTCCGCTTCGCACCTCGTCGCCGCTGGAGTCTGGGCCGGTGGCCTTTTCGTCCTTGCCCTCTGCCTGTTCCCTCTGCTTCGCCGCAACCGGGACACACGCGGCCCGATCCTCGCGTCGGCCTGGCGGGCGTTTAGCCCGAGGGCGGCCATCGCAACCGTCGTGCTGGTTGCGACAGGGCTCTACGAGGCGGGTCTCCACGTCCCGGACCTGAGCTTCGTGGCCTCGACCGTTTATGGCGCCGCCGTCGCTGGAAAGCTTGTCCTGGTTGCCGTGGCCCTGGTCCTGGCCGGGATCAACACGCTGCTCGTCAATCCCAGCCTGGCCGCTCGGGTGGGGCGCCTCCTCGGCCGGTCCGGCGGGTGGGCGCCGGTACCACCCCGCCGATTCGCAACCGTCGTCAGTGCCGAGGTCCTCATTCTGGTCCTCGCGGTGGGTGCTGCGGGGCTGCTCACCTCGGTTCCCACCGCCCGCGAGATCGCCTCGGCGACGAAACAAACCACTCTGCACACGGCCACCGTCGACGGGCTCTTCGTCACGCTCGAGCACGTGGCCGCCGGGCCGGACCGGAGCCGTCTGATCGTTCGGGCCCGTTCGATCGTCAAACTGGAGGCGGAGCCCGTCAGCGGAGTCACGGTCACCCTCACCGGCCCGACCGGGACGACGGATGACGTGATCCTCGAGCGGATCGAGCCGGGCCGCTTCGAGACAGAGACAGCCGAGCCGACTCCCGGCGACTGGAATGCGACCGTGGCCCTGGGCCGGTACGGCCTCCCCACCGCGGTCACGCAGGTCGGATGGACCGCCTCCGCCGCGAGCCCCGCGGATGCCCGCCCGCTGGAGGTGGTGACGTCCGTTCTCGCCGTCCTGCTGCTCGCCGCCCTGCTGGGCGTCCTTGTCTTCGCGCGCCGCGGGGACCCTGCCGTGGGGCGAACGGCACTCCGTCCGATCCTGGTCCGAGCAAAGAGCGGGAGTCAACGATGAAGAAAACACTGGCCGTGACCGCACTGGTCGCCCTTCTGGTGGGTGGGCTGGTCCCGGCTGCGTCGGCCCGCACCATCATTCCTTCCGGAACCAGCAGGCTGACCCCCGAAATCCAGGCGGTCCTCGCTTCCCTCCCTCCCGGCGAGATGACCACCGTCGTCGTGACCTTGCGCGACCAGACTGACCTGAAACACGTCCCGGGCGATCGACGTGCGGCTCGTCTGAAGGGCACGATCCTGGCGCTCAAGGCCAAGGCGGAAGCGTCGCAGGTGCCGATCCGAACTCTGTTGCGCGCCCGTGCTGCCCAGGGCAGGGTCGCCAACAGCACACCCCTCTGGGTCGTCAACGGGATCTCGGTGACCGCCACTGCGGACGTCATCCGGGACCTTGCCGAGCGCCCGGACGTCGCGAGCATCAACCCCGACGAGGTCGTGGTGGTCCCTGCCGTCGCGATCCCGGAACCGAACCTGGCCACGGTCAGCGCTCCGGCCCTGTGGAACCTGGGCTTTTCCGGGCAGGGAGTGGTGGTGGCGAGCCTGGACAGCGGTGTGGACGTCTCCCATCCGGACCTCGCGGGCCGGTGGCGGGGCGGCACAAACAGCTGGTACGACCCCTACGGGGAGCATCCCATCACACCGACCGACCTCTCCGGCCACGGCACGGCGACGACGGGTGTGATCGTCGGCGGCGACGCGGGCGGCACGGCGATCGGGGTGGCACCCGGCGCCAAATGGATCGCCGCAAAGATCTTCAACGACAGGAGCGCGGCGACTGCCACAGCGATCCACCAGGCTTTCCAGTGGGTGCTCGACCCTGATCGCGATCCGAACACGCCAGACGCTCCGCAGATCGTCAACGGGTCCTGGTCGATCGGCGCTGGTCCCGGGTGCGACCTCTCGTTCCAGCTTGACCTGCAAGCGCCCCGCGCGGCCGGGATCCTGCCCGTCTTCGCCGCCGGGAACTACGGCTCGGCTGCTTCGACGAGCGTCAGTCCGGCCAACTACCCCGAAGCTCTGGCCGTTGGCGCCGTCAGCGGCAACGATCTGATCTTCTCGTCCAGCAGTCGCGGGCCATCCACCTGCGGGGCGCGGACCAGGATCTTCCCCGACCTCGTCGCGCCAGGCGTCAACATCCGTACCACCGACCGCTACGGCCTGTATCAGACGGCGTCGGGCACGTCGATGTCCGCTCCGCATGTGACCGGCGCGCTTGCTCTGCTGCTCGGTGCGATCCCGGGGCTGTCCGCCGACCAGGCGCAGGCCGCGCTGACCGGCACCGCACTGGATCTGGGCATCTCCGGTCCGGACCCCTCGTACGGTAACGGCCGGATCAACGTTCTTGCCGGTTACCAGTGGCTTCTCGGACAGCAGGACTTCGGCGTCGCGCTTGCGCCTGCCGAGGCGAGTTCGCCCGCCGGGGGTAGCGTGACCTACACCGTCCAGGTCACCCGAGGGTACGGCTTCAGTGGCGACGTTTCCTTGTCGCTGTCCGGCTTGAGCACAGCGCAAGCTGACTGGACTTTCACTCCGGCGGTCGTGACCTCGGGCTCGGGAACGTCCCAACTGAGGGTCAGCACATCGGCGGCGCTGCCTCTCGGCAGCTACCCGTTGACGATCACAGCCACAAGCGGAGCCATCAGCAGGACTTCCTCCGCCATTCTCACAACCGCAGCGCCCAGTGTTGGGGATCTCACCGGTCCCGCCACGACGTCCACGATCCTCACGCCGACTCCGGCTGATGGCAGGTCAGACGTCAATCTGCACGCCACCGGTGACGACACCTTGACCGGGGGCTCCAACATCGCGGCAGCCGAGTTCTTCACCGACACCGTCGGCGTCGATGGGGCGGGGGCGGCGATGTCCGTGGGCCCGGCCGCACCGACCGCCGGCCTGGACGCCATGATCCCCGCAGCGACCGTGAACGCACTCGCCAACGGCAGCCACACCATCTACGTCCATGCCAAAGACGCGGCCGGCAACTGGGGCTCGACGGCGACCACGACCCTGATGATCGACAAGACCAAGCCGGTGGTCAGCGCCGTCTCGGCAGCGCCCAACCCGACCCTGGGCACCGCCACGGTGAACCTGACGGCGCAGGCCACGGATGGCCTCACGACGGTCACCCGCGCCGAGTGGTTCACCGGGGCCGACCCTGGCCTCGGCAACGCGACACCGATGACGGTCACCGGGACCGGCTCATGGGGCCTGTCGGCCACCGCGATCAACGTGAGCAGCTGGAACGAGGGTGCCTACACGCTCACCGTGCGGGCACGCGACGCGGCCGGCAACTGGAGCGTGAACGCCTCCACGGTGCTCCAGGTCAGCGCGCCGTTGTTCTTCTCGACCCTCGGGAACACCAACCCGCCCGGCGTGGCCGGTACGGCCGACGACGCGGACATCTACAACTGGAGCGGCACCGCCTTCAGCCGGGCGATCGACGTCAGCGTTCTGCCCTACAGCCTGCTCGCCGGTGCCAACGTGGACGGCTTCGACCGGGTCGACGCCACGCACTTCTACCTGTCGTTCAGCGCGGCCAATACGACCGTGCCAGGCCTGGGCGCGGTGCAGGACGAGGACGTCGTCTACTACAACGCCGGCGTCTGGTCGGTGTTCTTCGACGGCACCGCCCGCGGGCTGACCGCGGCGAGCCAGGATCTGGATGCGATCAACATCATCGGCGGAACCCTGTACTTCTCCACGCAGGGCAACACGAACCCGCCCGGCGTCACCGGCGCGGCGGACGATGCGGACATCTACAGCTGGGACGGCACGGCATTCGCCCGGGCCTGGGATGCATCCGCAATCGGATTGGCGGCCGGCGCCAATGCCGATGGCTTCGTCAGGGTCGACGCCACCCATTTCTACCTGTCCTTCAGTGCTGACACGACCGTTCCCGTCCTGGGAGCAGTCCAGGACGAGGACGTCCTTTACTACAACAACGGTGTCTGGTCGGTCTACTTCGATGGCACCGCGCACGGCCTCACGCTCGACACCCTCGATGTGGACGCCTTCGATCTCCCCTGATTATGGGGACAACGTTCGTGAGCCAGGCGTCACCTGACATGCCCTAGTCACGATTGAGCGTAGCGACGATCGTGGTGCCCTCGCCGGCGTGGGACGTGATGGAGAGGTCACCCCCCACCACCCGGACGGTGTCCCGCATGATCCGGAGGCCCAGGTGGCCGTCGGGCGGAGCGCTGGCCGGATCGAAGCCGCGACCGTTGTCGCGCACCGTCAGCACCGTGCGCGCGCCGTCCTGGGTGAGGGTGAGCTCGGCGACGCCGGCGTCTGCGTGCTTGACAGTGTTGGCCAGTGCTTCCCTGGCGACGCGGTAGAGGATTACTGCCCGGTCCTGGTCGAGTTCGATCCGTTCGGGCAGGGACACGATGGTCTCGAGTCCGTGGCCGGCGAGAGGATCGGCCAGTCTCAGCAGAGCCTCGGCCAGGCCCAGCCGCGCGAAGTCGGGCGGATACAGTTCGGTGGTCATGGCCCGGAGCGTGCCGAGATTGCGTTGCAGGATCGTGCGCGCCTGGCCGAAGAGTTTGCGCTCACCCGGCGGCCCGTGGGTTTCTTCGGCCTCGAAGGCGTAGGAGAGCCCGGCGAGGTCCTGGATGACCTCGTCGTGCAGGTCCCTGGCGATCCGTCCGCGCTCGAGGTCTGACGCCACAATCGCATGCTGCAGCAGTCGGCGACGGGATATCTGCCCGGCCTGGATGCGCCGGGCCAGCCGGATCGCCGGCAGGAGCTGTCCCAGCTGCAGTGCGATCAGTGAAAGTGCGAAGGCCGGGATGATCTCACGGAGGAGCGCGCGCTGTTCGGAGCGCACGACCTCATCGTCGAAGTAGGCTTCGACGATGAGCGGCCGGCCAGATTCGTCGACCGCGCGCACATTAACCTCCACGAGCTCGCCAAGGGCGGAATCCTGCTCGTTGTCGAGCCGGTTTTCGGCACCGAGGGACGCCCGGTCGGTGCCCCCAGCGAGCAGGTCCGTGCTCCAGTTGGGGAGCGGGAAAGTTCGGCCGATCAGCGACGGGAGGTCGGAATAGACGACCAGCCCGTTGGGATCCCAGACCTTCACCCGCTTGACGAAGGCGCCGGCCATCCAGCGTTCGAGCCGGTCATCGAGCTCGCGCAGGGAGGCCGGGTTACCGGCCAGGAGTTCATCGGTGATGAGTGGGGCGACCGTGTGGTTGGCGAGGTCGTGGGTTCGCTGGATAGCGGCAGCCAGTGTGTGCTCCTCAGCCTGG
>JACMQV010000115.1 GCA_014376815.1 Cryobacterium sp. | reverse complement strand
TCAATCACCGCCGACCCAACCTCCTCCCGCTACGTTTACGCCGTGTGGGACCGGCTCGTGTTCCCCGTTGAACGGGCCTCTCGGGTGGCAGGCGGGCACGCCATCGGCTATCACGGGCCGACGTGGTTCTCACGAACTACGGATGGTGGCGCAACCTGGGAAGCCGCGCGCAAGATCTTCGATCCCGGAACCATCAACCAGACCATCGGCAGCGAGATTGTGGTCACCGGCACCGGAAACCTGATGAACGGATTTGACCTTATCTACAACTTCAAGAACGCGAAGCAAGTGCGGGGCGACAACGTCGCCATCCAGCGCTCCGCCGACAGGGGGTCGACCTGGTCGACCGCGACGATCGTCGACAAGCTGAACAGCGTCGGGGTCACTGACCCCACGTTCGGCAGCCCGGTCCGAACGGGCGACATCATCCCGTCCTGGGCGAGTGATCCGCGTCCGGGACACCAGGAGGTCTACGCGGCCTGGCAGGACGCCCGCTCCACCGGGAACGCGAGAGACCAGATTGCCTTTGCCAAGTCCACCGACGGCGGCGCAAGCTGGGGCACCGTGTCCTACGCCATCAACACGGTCCACTCCTCGCCGGCATTCACGCCGCGCGTGCACGTCCTGCCCGACGGCAGCATCGGCGTGCTCTACTACGATTTCCGCAATGACGATGCGGGGATTCCGCTGGTCACGAGCACATGGTTGCTGCACTCCCACGACGGTGGCGCCACCTGGCAGGAGACACGGGTGGGTGCCGACTTCGACATGTCGAGCGGAGCCAGGGCCCGCGGTTACTTCGGGGGGGACTACGAAGGCCTGACCCACTCGAAGGGTGACTTCCTGGCGTTCTTCACCCAGATGAACGGTGTCGGGGCCAACCCGCCCGGCAGCATCTCACCCCGCCCGGCCAGCGATATCTTCGCCTCGCGTGTGGGGTAGGTCGCGGCCCGGATGCACGGAGCCACTGCGGCACGCGCAGCACCCCTGACACCCGGGCTCACCTACGACAACATTGAGCGCGTCCACACCGGCATCGGAACAACCCTGATCAGCCGGCTGTCACCCGCCTCGTGACTCAGCGCGGTTAGCCCTGGGCGCGGCGGGGAGCCGAGCGGCGAGCGCCACCGGTGGAGCCGGCACCGCGCACGAGGCCGCCGACCTGCAGTCCGCCGGAGCGCCCAGAACCCTGGCCGGTGCGAGCCGCTCCGCCGTTCCCCTGCGGGGAGCGGCTGCGACCGGATGCCGCGGGCCGTCCGGCACGGTCCTGGCGGGCAGCGCCGCCGGCTGCCACGGAGTCGCCGCCGCGGCCACCGCGTGCACCGCCCTGGCCGCCGCGGGTACCGCTCTCGCGCTCGTCGCGCTTGCGCTGGGCGTTGGCGCCCTGTGAGCGTCCGGCGCCCTGTGAGCGTCCGCCCTGCGACTGGCGCTGCGGCTGCTCGGTGCGGGGAAGTGGCTTGACGTACTCGGCGACGTCACCGACGAGCGCGGCGACGGCGGGGGAGTCCGCGTTCACGCGCTGCGGGGTCACCTTGATGG
>JACMQV010000114.1 GCA_014376815.1 Cryobacterium sp. | reverse complement strand
ATCGATACCGAGCTTCGCGAGAACCTTTTCGGCGTTCATTTTCAGGAGCACGGATGTACCGATGCCCATTCCACAGACGGCGATGATCTTCATGGGGTGCCTTTCGATTGGGTGAGATAAGTGGGTAGAAGAGCGGGGTGGATGCGTGTGCCGCGCGTCAGGCGTCCGATGCGAGTCCGCGGAGCACGGCGCGAACGTCGTCCGGGCTGGTGGCCGCGGTGAGGCGCTCCATGGCCGAGCTGTCGGAGAGAACACCGGCCAGCGCACGCATCACTGTGAGGTGAGCGTCGTGGTCGACGGCGGCGAGCCCGATCACGAGGTTGACGGGGTCGTTGGCCTTGTTGCCGAATTCGACGGGGGTGGCCAGACTCACCCAGCTGAGTCCGCCCGTGAGAACCGCCGGCGACGGCCGGGAGTGCGCCAGGGCGATGCCCGGGGCGATGACGATGTACGGGCCGTGTTTCTCGACAGCGGCGATCATCTCGTCGGTGTAGGCATCCGTGGTTGCTCCACCGGACACGAGACCGTCGCCGGCGAGACGGATCGCGGCACGCCAGTCGGCTGCATTCGCCTGGGTCACGATGGACGACAGTGATTCGGCGAGGTTGAAAGCCACGACTGAACTCCTTTGTTTGGATTCGAGCCACCCCCTGACTGCGAGGGCAACTGGGATGACTGTATAAGCCTAAGCGACCTTTTGTCTACAAATGAACCAAAGTTTTTTGAGATTGACTGCCTAGCGTCTCGAAATGGCGTCGGGGGCAGCGGATGGCGGGCGCGGGCAGCGTGGGAACCGCCCCGAGCTCGAATCAGATCGACGGTACGAGCAGGGAGACACCGGGCAGGCCGCCGCGGGTCAGCCGGCTGATGCGGTCGGCCTCGAAGAGGGCGTCCTGGGCGATGAGCGAGGCTCCCGTGATGCCGGCGATGTGGCCGAGCCGGGATTTCTCCACCACCAGCCCCTGCAGGGCGAAGTCGCGGGTGCCGGCGAAGATAGCGTCGCGGATGGCGCCAAGGAAGGGCTCGCCGGCCTGGGCGAGGTTGCCGCCGACCACCACGGCCTGCGGGTTGAGCAGGCCCACCACGTGCGCCAGGCTCTGCCCGATGGCGGTGCCGGTCTCGCTGAGCAGCCGCAGCACCTCCGGGTCGCCCTGGTTGGCGAGGCCGACGATGTCGTTGCTGGTGCGCACGCGGTAGCCCCGGCGCTGCAGTTCGCGGCGGATTACCGCACCGCTGGCGATCGTCTCGAGCCGTTCGGTGCGGGCTCCGCCGGAGCGCACCGGGCTGAGATCGCCCGCGCCTCCCCGGGAGCCGTGGTAGATGGAGCCGTCGAGCACAAACGCCAGACCGACCCCGATGCCGGCCTTGAGCACCGCGACGTCCCGGTATTCGCTCCAGCCCCGCCGCGCCTCAGCGAGCGCCATGATGTTCACGTCCCGGTCCACGGCGAAGACTGCATTGTCGAAGCGGCCGGCGAAGTAGTCCTTCACCAGGACGCCGTCCCACTGCGCGTCCACCTGCGGGGTGGCGAGCCGCCCGGTCACAAAATCGACCGGGCCGGGCACTCCCACGCCGATGCCCACCACGTCGGCCCGGGTCTTGCCGAGCCGGTCGAGCATGTGGTCGAAGACCTGGCCGGCCCATTCGAAGATCTCGGCCGGCCCCTCGCTCAGCCCGATGTCGGCTTCATCCTCGCTGAGGATGGTCGAGACCAGGTCGGTGATGGCCAGCCGGGTGTGCGATCCACCGATGTCCACGGCGAGCAGCAGGCCGGCGTGGGGATTGACCGCGAACTCCTCGGGCGGGCGACCGCCGCGGGAATCGAGTTGCCCCACACTCACCACGATCGACGCGAGAAGCAGTTCGTCCAGGCGCCGCGCCAGGGTGATCCGCGACCAGCCGAGCTGGTCGATGAGGTCGCTGCGGGTGGTGGCGAGGCCGGACCGGATCAGGCCGAGTACCACGCCCGAGCCCGTGGATAGAGTGTGCGCCATCGAATTCTTACCCCTTCGACGCATCCGCGGGCGCGCTGCACACCCGCCGGATCCGTTATTGACTTAAGTACATTTATATACCAAAGTGTCTCGCATGGCTACCGAATCCACGAATCCCCCGTCAAAGACGACGCACACCGAGCTCGACGCCCGTGCTGTCGCGAGCGCCCAGGCCCTGGCCGCCCACGTAGTGCAGGCCAAAGGACACGGACACGGCGGCACCGCCATGGCATTGGCGCCATTGTCCCACGTGTTGTTCTCCCGAGTTCTGCGTCACTCCCCCGCCCACCCCGACTGGCCCGCCCGCGACCGCTTCGTTCTTTCCGCCGGTCACGCCAGCCTTCTGCTCTACACGCAGCTGTTTCTCACCGGCTACGGCCTCACCCTCGACGACCTCGCCAAGAGCCGCACCCTGGGCTCCAAGACGCCCGGACACCCCGAGGTGCACCACACCGTCGGCGTGGAGATGAGCACCGGCCCCCTCGGTCAGGGTGTCGCCTCCGCGGTGGGCATGGCCATGGCCGCCCGGCACGAGAGTGCCGTCTTCACCTCCGGCACCACCCTGCTCGACCACACCACCTGGGTGCTGGCGGGCGACGGCTGCCTGCAGGAGGGCGTCTCCGGCGAGGCGTCGAGCCTGGCCGGCACGCTCGGCCTCGACAACCTGGTTCTCATCTGGGACGACAACGGCATCACCATCGACTCCAGCACCGCCGACACGTTCTCGGAAGATGTGCTCGCCCGGTACCGGGCCTACGGATGGCGCGTGCTCGAGATCGACACCCCCAACGACCTTGACTCCCTCGAGGCCACCCTCCGCGCGGCGGCGGAACGCACCGGCCGCCCCACCCTCGTGGCCCTCCGCACCGTCATCGGCGCCCCCTCCGCGAAGTTCGGCGGCACGTCGGCCGCACACGCGGGCGGCTTCGGCGCCGACGAGCTCGCCGCGGTGAAGACGACGCTGGGCTTCGCACCCGACGCTCCCCTCGAGGACCTCGTCACGCCCCAGACCCTCGAGCACACCCGGGGCGCGCTCACCCGCGGCGAGCAGCTGCACCGCGAATGGGAGGCCGACCTGGCCGCCTGGAGCACCGACGACCCCGCAGCCGCCGCACGCTGGACCGCCTTCCTCGGTGGTGAGTCAGACAGCTCCGCCCTCGACACTGTGAACGTCGGCAGCGCTGGCGACCTGATCGCCACCCGCAAGACCAACGGCGCCGTACTCCGCGCCCTGCAGGGCACCGCACCCTTGTGGGGTGGCTCGGCCGATCTCGCCGGTTCGACCACGGTGGAGGTCGACGGCGAACGCTTCTCGGCTGCCAACCCCGGCGGCGAGTTCATTCGGTTCGGCACACGCGAACACGCCATGGCCGCCATCCTCAACGGCATCGCGCTGCAGGGACCGTGGCGCCCGTTCGCGTCTACCTACCTGGTGTTCAGCGACTACATGCGCCCGAGCATCCGCCTCGGCGCGCTGATGGGGCTCGGCGTGGTGTACGTCTACACCCACGACTCCGTCGCCGTCGGCGAAGACGGCCCCACCCACCAGCCCGTCGAGCAGATCGCGTCACTCCGCACCGTTCCGGGGCTCGACGTGGTGCGCCCCGCCGACTCCGTCGAGGTCATTGCAGCCTGGCGCCGCATCCTCGCCACCCCCGACCGGCCGGTCGCGCTCATCCTCAGCCGGCAGGACCTGCCCGTGCTGGACAACACCGACACCATCCCAGTGGGTGTGACCGCTGGCGGCTACGTGCGCTGGCAGCACGGCGACGGCAGCGACCTCGCGATCCTCGCCACCGGCAGTGAAGTTCACCTCGCGATCGAGGCCGCCGCCCACCTCGCCGAGCAGGACATCTCAGCCCGCGTGATCTCCATGCCCTGCCTGGAGTGGTTCGCCGAGCAGACCGCCGACTACCGCGAGTCCGTGCTGCCGGCCGCGCTGCGTGCCCGGGTAGCGGTCGAGGCCGGCCGCGGCGACGCCTGGTTCCGCTGGGTGGGTCTCGACGGACGCGTGGTGTCGATCGAGGAGTTCGGCGAGTCGGGCAGCGGCCCCGAGGTGATGCGCCGCCGCGGTATCCACCTCGACGCGGTGGTCGCGGCAGCGCATGCGACCCACTCGTCACTAGCCACTCGTCACTGAATGGCCCCGCGCACCTAACCAGCGAGCGGGAGCACCTCCGGCCGTGGCTTCTGCTTCTCGTTCCACAGGTCGTACGCTGTCTGCATTCCCAGCCAGAGCTCCGCGCTCGTTCCAAGAAGCAAGCTCAGGCGCACTGCCATGTCCGCGGTCACGGCAGAGTGCCCGTGTCGGATGCGAGACAGCGTCGCCCGAGTAACGCCGAGGCGTCGCGCGGCCTCGGCAAGGCTGACGTCCCCGAGATAGTCCTCGAGGAGCAGGCCTGGGTGCGGAGGGTTATGCATTCCGGTCATAGTCGCTCAGTCCTTCCTGGTCGATTTGGTTCAGTGGTAATCCATGTAGTCGAGGAGCACGACATCAGTGCCCTCGAACGCGAAGGTGAGGCGCCAATTCAATGATTTGATCACTCAGTAAGCGTATTTTTACGCTATACGTATAGCAAGGGAAACGCTATACGTATAGCAAGGGAAGACGACGCACCGCGTCGCCTCTGCTTCTAGAAGTCCCTAGCGAACCGGCCCCAACTGGATCGGACCCTTCGCCGTTGACGGATCGACCACGGTCCTGCCCTGCGTGATCTGCAGTT
>JACMQV010000113.1 GCA_014376815.1 Cryobacterium sp. | reverse complement strand
GGGAGAACATCTCGTCCCGGCTGGCCGCAGTGCCGGCGGCCATGGACGGGTACATCGAGGCCCTTCGCCTCGGCATCGAACGCGGCAGCATGCCCGCACGGCGGCAAGTGCGGAAGGTCATCGTTCAAGCCAGGCGCCACGCCGCGAACGACGGTTTCTTCGCCCGGTTCGCCGCGGAAGCAGCCCTCGTCCAGGGCGCCCTCCCGGCCACGCTGGCCCGGGACGTCGCGACCCGGGCGCGCACCGCGGCCGCCGCGTATGACGCTCTCGCCGACTTCCTCGGCGGGGAGCTCGAGGGGGCCGCGCCCGAGCGTGACGCGATCGGGCGCCACCTCTACGCCCTGCAGTCCCGGCGTTTCCTCGGCGCCGCGATCGACCTCGACGAGACGTACGAGTGGGGGGTGGAAGAACTGGCCCGCATGGCCCTGGAGCAGGAAAGCGTCGCCGACCAGATCAGGCCGGGGGCGAGCGTGGCCGAAGCCATCGCGTTCCTCGACACCGATCCCAGCCGCAAGCTGCACGGCACCGACGCCCTGCAGAAGTGGATGCAGGAGACGAGCGACCGCGCCGTCGCCGCGCTCTCCGACACCCAGTTCGACATCCCGGACGAGATCAAACGCCTCGAGTGCATGATCGCTCCCACCCAGGAAGGCGGCATCTACTACACCGGGCCCACCGACGACTTCTCCCGTCCCGGCCGGATGTGGTGGTCCGTGCCGGTCGGCATCACCGAGTTCGACACCTGGCGCGAACTCACGACCGTGTACCACGAGGGTGTGCCCGGACACCACCTGCAGATCGGTCAGGCCGTGCACAACCGGGCGAAGCTCAACACCTGGCGCCGCCAGCTGGCCGGCACGTCGGGTCATGCCGAAGGCTGGGCGCTCTACGCCGAACGACTGATGGAGCAGCTCGGCTACCTCGACGACCCGGGGGACCGGCTCGGAATGCTGGACGGCCAGCGGATGCGCGCCGCGCGGGTGGTGCTCGACATCGGCGTGCACCTCGAGAAGCAGCGGCCGGACGGCTCCGGCCCGTGGACCGCGGCCTACGCGTTCGATTTCCTGGGCCAGAACGTCAATATGAACGCCAGTTTCGTCAGATTCGAAGTCAACCGGTACCTGGGCTGGCCGGGGCAGGCTCCCTCGTACAAGGTGGGTCAGCGCATCTGGGAAGAGTTGCGGGACACCTACGCGGCCCGGGAGGGTGACGGGTTCTCGATCAAGGAGTTCCACCGCAAGGCGCTGGACCTCGGCGGGGTCGGACTGGACACCCTGCGGGCGGCGATGCTCGGTACGCTTCCGGACGGATCGCGGTAGTGTCGGGGCACGCTCGGCGGTTGCCGGGTCCTCCCGCAAACAGCTAAGCTTAACTGTCACGTTTGTGACGAAATATCCGCTGCCATTCGCGGAGTACCTCAAAGAACTCTTTCCGCGTGTGGCCCGACTTATGTCCATCCTGGAGCAACTACTACATGACAAACGCAACGACCGAACGGGCACCCAAGCAGGTCGCCATCAACGACATTGGATCTGCTGAAGACTTTCTTGCCGCGGTCGAAAAGACTCTGAAATTCTTCAACGACGGAGACCTCATCGAGGGCACCGTTGTGAAGATCGACCGCGACGAGGTCCTCCTCGACGTGGGTTACAAGACCGAGGGCGTCATTCCCTCCCGCGAACTTTCCATCAAGCACGACGTTGACCCTTCCGAGGTTGTCAAGGTCGGCGACCTGGTCGAGGCACTTGTTCTCCAGAAGGAAGACAAAGCAGTCCGCCTCATCCTCTCGAAGAAGCGCGCCCAGTACGATCGTGCGTGGGGCGACGTCGAGAAGATCAAGGACGAAGACGGCGTTGTCACCGGTTCGGTCATCGAGGTCGTCAAGGGCGGGCGCATCGTCGACATCGGCCCCCGTGGCTTCCTGCCGGCCTCGCACATCGAGCTTCGCCGCGT
>JACMQV010000112.1 GCA_014376815.1 Cryobacterium sp. | reverse complement strand
TCCCGCGAGAGCCTCGCACGCGGCGACGACGAGGGCCGCGCCGGAGGGGCCGGGCGCGGCATCCGTTTCGAGGCTTTCGGTGGGGGTGGTCACAAACACCAGAATACGCTCAATCGAACGCGTAAGCGAGATTGACTCAGGTTGTGGAAAACTTTTTATCGAACGTAAATCTGTCTACTGAAAACCCCGGACCCAGGGTCGTGAACCAATTCGACGGAGATTTTGCTCTTGAAACCCGTTCCAGGCCCGTTCGGGGCTAGTTTCGGCAAAATCTCCGTCGAATTCGTTAGGGGGCCAGGGCGCGGGAACCGATCTCGTGCGGCCGGGGGGTCCTAGTCCTAGTCCTCGTCGGAGACGACGACCAGGGTCACGATGATGTTGCCGCGGGTCGCACGGGAGTAGGGGCAGACCTGGTGGGCGGCCTCGAGAACCTCGCGGGCGACATCCGGGTCGACGCCCGGCAGCTGGGCCTCGATCGTGACCTCGAAGTCGAAGCCGGTGGCCATTCCGCCGACCAGGTTCACGGTCAGGGTGACTGCGGAATCCGCGACGTCGAGCTTGCGCTGGCGCGCGACGCCCTTGAGTGCGTTGTGGAAGCAGGCGGCCCAGCCGCTGGCGAAGAGCTGTTCCGGGTTGGTTCCCGGCCCGTTGTCGCCGCCCATTTCGGCGGGGATCGACAGGTCCAGCTCGAGCTTGTTGTCGCTGGTGACGACCTTGCCGGACCGGCCGCCCCATGAGGTGGCGGAGGCGGTGTAAACGGGGGCGGTCGTAACGGTCGGCGTGCTCATGGGTGTCTTCTTTCGGTTCGCGGGGTGGAGACTGGTGTGAGCTCTCCAGTAAGTGCTTCGTATTCGAAACAACCAAGGATGATGGATGACTATTCCCGACCCGGCAGTCACCCCCGCCGAGATGCGGGCGTGGGCCGCCATCTTTGAGACGTCCAACACCGTGCAGTACGCCGCCGACCGCGAGTTGCGTGCCAGCGTCGGGCTGACCCTGGCCCAGTTCGAGATCCTCGCGCGCATTCGACAGGGTCAGGATGCCGCATTGCGCATGACCGATATCGCCGACGAACTCACTGTGTCCCGCAGCGGCCTGACCTATCAGGTGGGCAAACTCGAGAAGAGAGGGCTGGTCGAGCGGCGGCCGGCACCCGGCGACGAGCGCTCGGTCATGGTGCACCTCACGCCCGCCGGGGTGGCCTGCCTCGAGGCCGGCAGTCCCGGCTACGTACGCCTGGTGCGGGCCATGCTCTTCGACCGGATCAGCAAGACGGATCTGGAAACCGTCACCGACATCCTCGGGGCCGTGCGCACGCAGCTGCGGACCCAGCCGAAGCGGTCCACGTTCCGGCGGTCCCGCCGCCCCTGACCGCGCCCCGCCAACGGGCAGGTCGGCGATGTTCTGCCGGCGCTACGCCGAGCCGATTTCGATTGCGCCGGCTGAACGTGCGCCGGCCGAACGTGCGCCCGATGCATGATCAGGATTCCCGGCCCTGGCCGCGGCCCGCCGGGACTTCCACCAGGCCCAGACGGCGGTGAGGATGCGCCTGAGCAGCGCGCCGACGCGGTGCGCTGCGGGGAACTCCGTGCCGAGGATGGCGATCCCGAGGAACACGATCAGCCACCCGGGCCCGGGCAGCGGCACGAGGAGGAGGCCGATGACGACCACGAGCGCGCCGAGTATGCCGACGGTGAACCGGTACAGCCAGCGGATGCGCGGATACCGCTCCACCCAGGCCCGGCACCGGTGCAGCAACCGCCGGACAGGGCGGTGCGAACTACTGCCGGTGGCGATATCGCGCTGGGGGCTGTCGGACATATGTGCAGGGTAGGCCGGGTGTCTGGGAACCGGCTGCGGCGCATCCGTTCACCCGTCCTACCCCGGGTGGCGCGACGCGGCCATAATGCACGAGAGGCGCGCACTCGGCCCGAGTCCTGCCTGACGGGAAGGAGAACCCACCATGAAGATTGCCGTTCTGGGCACGGGGAACGTCGGGCGGGCGCTCGGCGCAGCCCTGGCAGGGCAGGGCCACGAGGTCACGATCGGCACCCGGGACCCGGCCACCACCCTGGCCCGGGTGGGCGTCGACGCGATGGAGAGCCCGCCGCTCTCGGAGTGGTTCACCGAGCATCCCGGAATCGGCCTGGCCCGTTTCGCCGCCGCGGCAGAAGCGTGCGAGCTGGTCGTGAACGCCACCAGCGGTGGGGCCTCGCTGAACGTGCTTGCCCGCGCCGGAGCCGGCAACCTGGCCGGCAAGGTGCTGCTGGACGTCGCCAACCCGCTGGACTTCTCACACGGGATGCCGCCGTCGCTCCTGGTCTGCAACCGGGATTCACTGGCCGAGCAGATCCAGCGGGCCTACCCCGCGGCGAGGGTGGTCAAGTCGCTCAACACGATGACCGCCGCGCTGATGGTCAACCCGGGCCTGGTGGCCGGGGGCGAGCACACGGCGTTCGTGTCGGGCAACGACGCCGAAGCCAAGAAGACGGTGACCGCGCTGCTGACCGATCTCGGGCACACGGACGTGATCGACCTCGGCGACATCGAAACGGCTCGGGGTGCCGAAATGCTGCTGCCGATCTGGTTGAGCCTCTGGGGAGCCCTCGGCACCCCCTTGCTCAACTTCAAGATCGTGCGCTGAGGCGCACGATCAGGCGCCAGCGCGGCTCGACGCCGCAGGGTACTGTGTGCGGCCGGGGCCGGGGCTACGCCGTGGTGGGGAGGATCTCGGCGAGCAGGGCCTGGATGCGGGCCTTGATCTCGTCGCGGATGGGGCGCACGGACTCGATGCCCTGGCCGGCCGGGTCGGCGAGTTCCCAGTCCTCGTAGCGCTTGCCGGGGAAGATCGGGCAGGTGTCGCCGCAGCCCATGGTGATCACGACATCCGATTCCTTGACGGCCTCGGTTGTGAGGATCTTCGGCACGTTGTCGGCGATGTCGATGCCCTCTTCGGCCATGGCCTCGATCGCGACCGGGTTGATCTGGTCCTTCGGGGCCGAGCCCGCGGAGAGGACCTCGACGCGGCCCTGGGAGAGGGCCGTCATGTAGCCGGCGGCCATCTGGGAGCGGCCCGCGTTGTGCACGCAGACGAAGAGAACGGTGGGCTTGTCGGTCATGAGCGCGGTTCGCTTTCGGTTATCGGTGAGGGGTGGCGGGTGTCGCCGGGGAACAGCCGGGGCCGCAGCCAGAGGGCCACGTAGACGAGGGCGACCAGCGCCGGGACCTCGATCAGAGGGCCGACAATGCCGGCCAGGGCCTGGCCGCTGGTGGCGCCGAAGGTGCCGATGGCCACGGCGATCGCCAGCTCGAAGTTGTTGCCGGCCGCGGTGAACGCCAGGGTCGTGGTGCGCGCGTAGGACAGGCCGGCGAGTTTGCCGGTCGCGAATCCGGCGGCGAACATGACCGCGAAGTAGGCCAGCAGCGGCAGCGCGATGCGGGCCACGTCGAAGGGTCGCTCGATCACCTGGCTGCCCTGGAGCGCGAAGAGGAGAACGATCGTGAACAGCAGGCCGTAGAGGGCGAAGGGGCCGACCCTGGGCAGGAACCGGGATTCGTACCACGCGCGCCCACGGGTGGCCTCGCCGACTCGGCGGGACAGGTAGCCGGCCAGCAGCGGAATGCCGAGGAAGACCAGCACGCTGCCCGTGATCGCCCCGATCGAGAAGTCCGCGCTCGTGGTCGACAGACCGAGCCAGGCCGGGAGCACCTGCAGGTAGAACCAGCCGAGGGCGGCGAAGGCGAGCACCTGGAAGACGGAGTTGAGGGCCACCAGGAACGCGGCCGCCTCGCGGTCGCCGCAGGCAAGGTCGTTCCAGATCAGCACCATGGCGATGCAGCGGGCGAGGCCGACGACGATCAGGCCGGTGCGGTATTCGGGAAGGTCCGGCAGGAAGATCCAGGCGAGGGCGAACATCAGCGCGGGGCCGATGAGCCAGTTCAGCACCAGCGACGAGACCAGGAGACGCCGGTCTCCGGCGATGGCGCGGGCGTCCGAGTAGCGTACCTTCGCCAGCACCGGGTACATCATCACCAGCAGGCCGACGGCGATCGGCACGCTGACCGAGCCGATCGTGAACGCGCCGAGAACGTCGCCGACACCCGGTGCGAAGACCGCCAGCAATAGCCCCGCGGCCATGGCCGCGAGGATCCAGACCGGCAGGAGCCGGTCGGTGGCGCCGAGGTGCGCCGGTGCGCCGACCCCGGCGTCGGGCCGGGTGTCGGGCCCGGTGTCGGCGCGGGGGTCGTGCTGCGCGGAGGGCCGAGTGGAGTCGGTCTGTGGTTCGGGGGAAGGCATCTGGCTCCATCAGCATCCGTGGCGGTGAATCGACGTGCGTCGATAGGAGTCTGGCCAATACATCGATGGATGTCAATTTATGGGGGATACTGTTCACATGTCCTTCACCGTGTCCCGTCCCATGCCGGAATCGGCGCCCGCCGCGCCGGGCGACGACGCCTGCTGCACGCCGGCCGCGCGCGAGGCGATCGGCGCCGAGGACGCCGAGAAGCTGGCCCGGTCGCTCAAGGCCGTCGCCGACCCGGCCCGGCTGCGCCTGGTGTCCCTCGTGGCGGCGCACGACGACGAGGAGGCCTGCGTCTGTGACCTGACCGAGCCACTCGGGCTCAGTCAGCCCACCGTGTCGCACCACCTCAAGGTGCTGGTGGATGCCGGTATTCTGACCCGCGACAAGCGCGGTACCTGGGCGTACTACCGCCTTGTTCCCGGGGCCCTCGGCTCGTTGGCGGGGCTTCTCGTCGGGCTCTGAGCCGGCGGTCCGGGCCACGGTTCGACCCGCGTGGCACCCGACTGCATGTTCTTCAATCTGAAGCCAGACCTTGCTTTCTCAGGTTAGCGAGTTATCCTCGACTCTTGCGCGTCCGGCCTTCGACGTTCGGACGCGCCCTGGACACTTCCCCATGAGGGAGCGTCGTTCCCGTGGGCCTCAAGCCGCACCGCGAACGCCTGTTCCGTCTGAGTGAGGATCCATCCTCACCTGACCCGCGTAACCGCGCCGACGAGAGTTGTTTCACCATGCCCATTCGCACCTTCAGCCTGCCTGCCACGCCCCGCCGGGCGGGGCCCGCCCACACCAACGCACCGACGGCGGCCCGGGCGACCCGGCCCCTCCGGCCCCTCCGGGCACTGCGTCCGGCGGCCGTCGTCTCGATGGTTCTGGCCGGACTCCTCATCGCGGGCCTCGCCCTTCCGGCCGAGGCGTCCGAACTCGACCAGACTGCCGGCCGGTCTCACGGGGTGGCCCCGGCGCTCGCCGTCGGGCCCGAGCAGAGACTGCCCGCGAGCACGGCCGCCACGGACCTGGTCCAGCGCGACGGGTTCTCGGCCACGGAGGCCGCTCCGCCGCCCGCCGCCGCGGCCGCGAGCGCCCCGGCGGCCGCTGCGGAGTCCGCTGCGGCTGGCCCCGCGCAGCCCGCCATCCGCTGGCCGTTCCCCTCGGCCGTGCGGCTATCCGACGTCTTCGGCCCGCGGGCCGAGCCCTGTGACGGCTGCTCGGCGTTCCACAAGGGGCTCGACATGCTCCCCGGCGAGGGCGCGACCGTGGGCGCGATCGCCGACGGCGTGGTTCGGTCGGTTTCGGCCACCGACGACGGCGGACTGGGCGTTCACGCAGTGATCGATCACACCGTGGACGGGCAGCTGGTGAGCAGCGTCTACGCTCACTTCCAGTCCGGCTCCCTGCAGGTGTCCGAGGGACAGGCCATCTCCGTGGGGCAGCACCTCGGCAATGTGGGCACCACGGGACAGAGCACCGGCCCGCACCTGCACTTCGAGATCCTCCTCGACGGCGCCACCCCGACCGACCCCTATGCCTGGCTGACCGAGCGCGCCGGCCCGATGTAGCCGGCGGGTCCGGTGTAGCCGGAGCCTGCTGGGTCGGGGCCCGGTGGGTGGACCCGGTCGGGCGGAGCCCGGTGGGGCGGAGCCCGGTGAGCGGGCCCGGTGGGGCGGGGCCTGGTGGGCGGGGCCTGGTGGGCGGGGCCTGGTGGGCGGGTACTCGCCGACGGCGCTGGCCGACCGGGCGAGAACCCTAGGCGAGCGCCTCGGGGACGTCGAAGTACAGATGGGCGTGGGCGCGGCATCCGTCGTTGAAGGCCGCTGAGCACCGGGTGCACCGGTCGGCCTCGCGGTACTCGGCGATCGAGAGGGTGTGTCCGCAGGCGCCGCAGAGGATGGCGTGTTCCGCCCAGCGGTCGGCCGGCCACTGCCGGGCCGGATGCGTTTCGGCGGCGGCGTGGCACTGGAAACACGGGTAGAAGCGCCCGCAGCAGAAGAACCGGATCGCCACGATGTCTCGCTCGGTGCGGTAGTGCACGCAGCGGGTCTGATCGTCGACCGTCTGCCCGTGCACTGTCTTCTCATTCACGGGCTTCTCGTGCACGGGCTTCTCGTGCACCGTTTTCTCGTGCACCGGGTCTTCGGTGGCCGGTTGCTCGCTCACCGGGGGCGCGGTCTCCTGCATGCCGGTCCTTCCGGTTCGCCCCGTTCGCCGAGTTCGACCCTTCCGGTCGAGATCGACGGGCGGGCCTGCCGATCTCGACCGGAAACGTCGAATTCGCGTGGGTCGGAGTGCTGCTCGGATGCTGCTCGGAGTGCTACTTGGCCGGGGCTGTCGCGGCCTGGGCGGTCACGAAGCTCTCGAAGGCGGCCGGGTCGTCGAGGGCACCCGTGTAGGCGACGCCGTTGACGAGCACGGTGGGCGTGCCCTTGATCTGCTTGATGTCGGCGTTGGGCAGTGGGCCCTTGAGAGCGCGTTCCGTGGCCGTGCCGACCCAGTCGGTGAAGGAGCGGTCCGTGATGCAGGCGGCGACCTCCTTGTCGGTGACCCCGGCATCCGTGACCAGGCTGACGAGTTGCTCGTCGGTCGGCCCGGCGGTCTGCTCCTTCGGCTGGTTCTTGAACAATGACGTGTTGACGTCGAGGAAGGAGTCCGGCTGGAAGTTCGCGACGCAGGCGGCGGCGTTGGCGGCCCGGGTCGGATACTTGCTGCCGGCGGAGCCGTTGTCGAGGATCGAGATCGGGTGGAACTCGAGGGTCGCATTTCCGGCGGTGACCCAGGTGGCGATCTGCCGGCTGTTCGTGGCCTCGAACTGGCCGCAGAACGGGCACAGGTAGTCCGCGTAGATCGCGATGTTCGCGGTGTCGGTCATCTTCGACTGGTCCGTCGCGATGGGCTTCGCGTCGGCCGCGATCGCCTTGGTCGGAACCGCGGCGATCGAGGTGCCGTCGCCGCCGAGCAGGATGCCGTCACTGGCCATGTTCTTCGGGCCGGCCGCGGCCGGGCCGGTGCTGTTCACAATCACGAGGGCGACGATGGCCGCGGCGGCGACGATGCCGACGCCGATGCCGCCACGCAACATCCAGCGCTTGCGGTTGTCGCGCTTCTGCTGTTCCTCGCGCATCAGGCGGGCGCTCTCGCGCGCCGCGTCCCGGCGGTCCTTTTTCGGGGGGACTGGCTTGCCGTAGGCATTGCTATTCATGAACTGTGTGCACCGTTTCGTCGCGACTGGCTCGTCGTCTGGCTTGTTTCCTGGCTTGTCAGTCCAAGGTTAGATGGTCGGAATCGCGAGGTGGTGGCCGCCGGCTGTGAGGCGCCTGTGAGCCGGGTCAGGCCGGCCCCGGGTGAGCGTGGTGGGCGCCCGGATGCCGGGGCGAAAGCCCGGCTCCGGCTCGTCACGTGCATAACTCCTGCAATTCCTGCCCGGAGAGCACTCGAACCGCGGAATCCCGGGGCCGGGGTGAGCCTCCGGCACCGATTTGCAGGAGTTATGCACGGGGGGCTCGGCAGAAAACGGATGCCGCCGGCCGGCTGGGGCCCGCCGGCACCCGACTGCCGGTGCCCGGTGCCCTGGGGCCCGGTGCACGATCGGACCGATTCGTGCAAGTTGGGGGCGCGTCCCCCCGGATGGGGAATAGGGGCGGCCGCGCTGCGCTTGTCCCAGACAGCGGTTCCCTGTCCCGCTGTCGGCACTGCCACCCGTTCGGCGGTGCCTCTCAGCTCTGCATATCGGCTTCACCTTCAGCGCCCTCGGGCCTGACCCGACAACCCCAAGGAACCCTTTACGTGACCACCGCCGTCATTCCCGTCATAACCGCCGCCGACCTCAGGTCGGCCGCCAAGCATCCCGGCGACGCCCTTTCCCGCGGCCAGCGCCTCGTCTACATCATCGTTCTCGGTGCGCTGACCGCACTGGGCCCGTTCACCATCGACCTGTACCTGCCGGCCTTCCCCACCCTGGAAAGCGAGTTCGGCGTCTCGGCGGCGGCCATCCAGCTGACCCTGACCGGCACCATGATCGGGTTCGGCTTCGGCCAGCTCTTCGTCGGCCCGTGGAGCGACAAGGTCGGGCGCCGCCTGCCGTTGATGCTCGCAACCGGCTTCCACATCCTCGCGAGCGTGGGTGCGGCCCTCTCCCAGGACATCGTCTGGCTCGCGGTCTTCCGTCTGCTGCAGGGGTTCGGAGCCGCCGCCGGAGCCGTCGTCGCACTGGCGATGGTGCGCGACCTGTTCGGCGGAAAACCGCTGGTCAAGATGCTGTCCCGCCTCGCCCTGATCAGCGGCCTGGCCCCGGTCCTCGCTCCCGTCATCGGCTCGCAGCTGCTGCTCGTGATGAGCTGGCGGGGCATCTTCTGGGTGCTCGCCGCCTACGGCGCCGTCGTGATCCTGGCCGTCGCGTTCTGGATCGTTGAGACGCTCCCGGATGCCGAGCGGCACGTCAAGGGGCACAGTTCCCTCGCGCAGCGCTACCGTGCGGTGCTCAGCGACCGGGTCTTCGTGGGCGTCGCGATCATCGGGGCGATGACCTTCACCGGGTTGTTCTCCTACCTCTCGGCGTCGTCGTTCCTGTTCCAGCAGGTCTACGCGTTCAGCCCGCAGCAGTACGGCGTGCTCTTCGCCGTCAACTCGCTCGGCATCGTGCTCGGCGTGCAGCTCAGCTCACGGTTGATGCACCGCTTCAACATCGGCCCGCAGTGGATCATCTCGGTGTCCACCGTGGTGCTCGCGATCACGGCCGCGGCCATTGTGCTGCTCGACCTCGCCGGCGCGGGACTCTGGGGCACCCTGGTGCCGCTCTGGTTCTTCATCGCGGCCTGCGGTTTCACCTTCCCGAGTGTGCAGGTGATCGCCCTGAACGCCCACGCCCACGAGGCCGGCACCGCGGCCTCCCTGCTCGGCGCGGGCAACTTCGGCGTCGCCGGCCTGATCTCGCCGGTCGTCGGCGTGCTCGGCGTCGGGACCGCCGTACCGATGGGCGCGGTGATGGGCACCACCGCCCTCGTGTCGATCCTCTCCCTCTGGTTCATCGTGCGCCCCCGCACGGTGCCCGCCCTCGGGCACTGAGGCTGGGCGGCATCCGTCGCCCCGGCCCCGCCGCGGTAACTGTTGCCGAAACGGACAACTGTCCCCGGTACGCGGGCAACAGTTGTCCGAACGGGCAACAGCTGCGGGGCGTGGGAGCGTCGAACGGACATCCGGATAGCGATCTAGCATGGACCAATGATGAGCGAGCGCGCCCCCGAGACCGCAGCCACGCCCGCCACCCGGCGCATCGCGCGCCGCTGGCCCCTGGTCAGCGGGGTCGCCGCCCTGCTGCTCGCCGTGAGCCTGGGCGCGCTGGTCGTGCTGCGCGACAACGGGCGTCCGTTGCGGATCGACACCGAATGGATGGACGAGATCATCGAGCACCGGGCGCCCATCTGGGAGTACCTCTCGCTCACGATGAACTTCCTCGGCGCGGGTCTCGTCGGTGTGCTGGTGATTCCGGTGGTGCTGGTCGTGGTGCTCCTGCTGCTCCGGCGTCCGTGGGCGGCCGGTTACTACCTGGCCGCCACGATCGTGAGTTCCGGCCTGGTGCAGCTGCTCAAGACCCTGTTCGGCCGGGCCCGCCCAGAAGACATGCTGGTCACATCTGATTTCGGTTCTTTTCCCTCCGGCCACGTCGCCAACGCGGCGACCATGGCGGTGTGCCTGGGCATCCTCTTCCCGCGGGTCTGGGTGTGGCTGGCCGGCGCGCTCTACACGCTGGTGATGATGGTCAGCCGCACCTATCTGGGCGCACACTGGCTGACGGACACGATCGGCGGGGTGCTCCTGGGCGCGGCCGTCGCCGTGCTGCTGTGGGCGCCGGTCGCCGCGAAACTCGAGGGGGAGCGCGAATTGGCGGCGCAGCATCCGTCGCCCCTGCGAATTCGACGCAAGAGCAGCCCCTAGAACTCTGAATCGGGGCAGACAGCGACGGATGTCCCGGGTACCGTCCAAGCATGAGAATCCTCCTTGTCGGGGCGGGCGGCGTCGGTGACGCGTTCGCGAAGATCATCGCGCGGCGCACGTTCTTCGAGCACGTCATCGTCTCCGACTACGACCTCGCGCGGGCGGAACGCACCATCGCCGCCGTCGCGGCCAGGCACGGATCCAGGGTCGCCGCCCGGTTCACGGCGGCGCAGATCGACGCCGGCGACCCGCACACGGTCGCGGCCGTGGCTCGGCACCACCGCGCCACCCACGTGATGAACGCGGTCGAGCCCAAGTTCGTGCCGGCCATCTTCGCCGGAGCGCTCGCCGCCGACTGCGACTACCTCGACATGGCCGCGAGCCTGTCCGAGCCGCACCCCACCGACCCCTACCGGCAGACCGGGGTCATGCTCGGCGACACCCAGTTCGCGCAGGGCCCCGACTGGGAGGCCGCCGGCCGGCTCGCCCTGGTGGGCATGGGCGTCGAGCCGGGGCTCTCGGATGTCTTCGCCCGCTACGCCTCCGACCACCTGTTCCGGCGGATCGAGGAGCTCGGCACGCGCGACGGCGCCAACCTGGTCGTGCGGGACGAGACCGGCACCGAGATCTTCGCGCCCTCGTTCAGCATCTGGACCACGATCGAGGAGTGCCTGAACCCGCCGCTGATCTTCGAGAAGGAGCGCGGCTGGTTCACCACCGAGCCGTTCAGCGAGCCGGAGATGTTCGACTTTCCGGAGGGCATCGGCCGGGTCGAGTGCGTGAACGTGGAGCATGAGGAGGTGGTGCTGATGCCGCGCTGGCTGGACGCGCAGCGGGTCACCTTCAAGTACGGCCTCGGCGAGGAATTCATTGGCGTGCTGAAGACCCTGCACCTGCTCGGCCTGGACAGCGTCGACCCGGTGCGGGTGCGGAGCGCCGCCGGCCCGGCGCTGGTCGCCCCGCGCGACGTGGTGGCCGCCTGCCTGCCCGACCCGGCCACGATCGGCCCGCGGATGACCGGCAAGACCTGCGCGGGCGTGTGGGTCACCGGGACCGGGCCGGACGACAAGCCGCGCGAGGTCTACCTCTACCACGTGACCGACAACGAGTGGACGATGCGCGAGTACGACACCCAGTGCGTGGTCTGGCAGACCGCCCTGAACCCGGTGATCGCGCTGGAACTGCTGGCCGCCGGCACCTGGGGCGGTAGCGGCGTGCTCGGCCCGGAGGCCTTCGACGCCAAGGCGTTCCTCGACCTGATGAGCGCGCCCGAAGCCGAGGGCGGCTACGGCCAGCACTGGGGGATGGAGGACCGGCTGGCGACTTGAGCCGGGTCGGCGCGAGGCTCCCGCCGTACCCGCGCCGGATGCGAGATGATGCTCTGACTGAGCGCGAACATCCGTCGGAACGAAAGCGGTGCGGGAATGATCAACGGTGATGTCTCCTTCTGGTGGAACCAGATCGGCCGGGGCGCCCCGCGCCCGCCGCTGCCCGGGCCGATCACGGCCGACGTGTGCATCGTCGGTGCCGGGTACACCGGGCTGTGGACGGCCTACTACCTGAAGAAGGCCGCCCCGGCGCTGCGCGTCGTCATCCTCGAGCAGCGCTTCG
>JACMQV010000111.1 GCA_014376815.1 Cryobacterium sp. | reverse complement strand
CAACGGATGCCCTCGCGGGCGTCCCAATGCAGCGAGCCACGGTCATCCGCTCGGCCTCCACCGCGCCAGCAGCACCGGGAGCCGTGCCCGGCCGCGGCGGGGGGGCCCCCCCCCGCCCCCCGGGGCGCCCCCCCCGCCCCCCGGGGGGCGGGGGCCCGGGCCGGCGCCGACGCCGTGGATGTGGCCAGCGCTCCGATGGCCGGCACCACCAGCCAGCCCTCGGCGTCGTCTCTCGTCGCCGCGCTGGCCCACACCGAGCGTGACACCGGCATCTCGCTCCGGGCCGTCTGCGACCTCGAACCGTACTGGGAAGACGTGCGCCGGGTCTACCACCCCTTCGAATCGGGCCTGCGGGCACCGACCGGCCGGGTGTACACCCACGAGATCCCGGGCGGGCAGCTGTCCAACCTGCGCACGCAGGCGGTCGCCCTCGGCCTCGCGGATGACTTCGAGCTGATCGAGGACATGTACGCCGCAGCCAACGACATCCTCGGCCGCGTGCCCAAGGTGACGCCGTCGTCCAAGGTGGTCGGCGACCTGGCCCTCTACCTGGCCGCGGTGCGGGCCGACCCCGCCGACTTCGCCGAGAACCCGGGAAACTACGACGTGCCCGACTCGGTCATCGGCTTCATGGCGGGAGAGCTGGGCGATCTGCCCGGCGGCTGGCCCGAGCCCTTCCGCACCAAGGTGCTCGCCGGACGCACCATCCGGATCGGAGTCACCGAGTTGACCGGGGAAGAGCGCAGCGCCCTGAACGGTGACAGCCTCACCCGGCGCGCCATGCTCAACCAGCTGCTCTTCCCGGCTCCGACGAGGCAGTTCGAGCAGATCCGCGAACTGTTCGGCGACCTGTCCGTCCTCGACACGGTCGACTACCTCAACGGGCTCCAGCAGGGCGTCGAGCACGCCGTCGAAATCGACAAGGGCGTGCGCCTGTACGTCGGTCTGGAGGCCATCGGCGAGCCGGATGAGAAGGGCATGCGCACGGTCATGACGACCCTGAACGGCCAGCTGCGCCCGGTGTTCGTTCGTGACCGCAGCATCACGGTCAGCACCAAGGCGGCGGAGAAAGCGGATGCGAACCGGCCGGGCCAGATCGCCGCGCCGTTCTCGGGCGTGGTGACCCTCCAGGTCGAGGAGGGCGACTTGGTCGAGGCCGGCCAGAGCGTGGCCTCGATCGAGGCCATGAAGATGGAGGCCGCGATCACATCACCCATTTCGGGCGTCGTCGAGCGGGTCGCGATCCCGAAAACGCAGCAGGTCGACGCGGGGGATCTGCTCGTCGTGGTGTTGCCGCGCTAAGATTGGGGCCGATCTCCGAGAAGGGGCTGATCTTCTGTCAGAAAAGCGCACAGGCGCCGAGGGTTCCGGTCGGGAACCCTCGGCCGAGCCGCTCACCCAGCCGGGTGACGAGTACCACAGCGAGCTCCCGCCGCACACCATCGTGAACCTCGCGGCCGCCCTGCCCGAGAGCCTGAGCGGCGGCACCGACCTCTCCGATCGGCGGCCGGACCCGGCCTCCCGGTCGGCCGCGTCGGTCCTGGTCCCGTCGGTTCCGGGCCAGTCGTCGGCTCCGGTGCCATCAACGCACACCAGGGAGATCAGCACCCCCGCCGCCGCCCGCGCCGGGCGCTCCGCGGCGGCCATCACCGGCGCCGTGCGGGCGCTGTCCGGTGCCGCCGCGGAGGCTGTGACCCCGCAATCCCGCCGGGATCGGCTGCGCACCGAGACGAGCTCGTCGCCCGAATCCGCCGCGATGCTCACCTCCGATCGACTGCTGGCGGTCAATCGGCGCACCAAGCCCCCGCCGCGCGGGGCCTGGAACAGCTTCGTCTTCTCGGCGACCCTGCATCTGGTGAACCTGGGCGACTCCGCGAAGGTGCGGGCGCACAAGGAACTCGACGACCGCATCCGCAAGGAGTTCGATGGCGGTACCCGTTTCGTCCCGATCCTCACCCGCAAGGGCGGGGTGGGCAAGACGACGGTCACCGCGCTGCTCGGCATGGCCCTGGCGGATGCCAGGGAAGACCGCATCATCGCCGTCGACGCGAACCCGGACCGGGGCACCCTCTCGGAGCGCGTGACCAAGCAGACGCGGTCCACCGTGCGCGACGTGGTCACGAAGGCCGCCTCCATCGGAGGCTTCACCGATTTCTCGGCCCTGGTGTCTCGGGACGCCACCCGGCTGGACATCCTCGCGTCGGACACCGACCCGCTCCTGTCGGAGGCCTTCGACGAGGACGACTACAACGTCGTCGCCGACCTGGCGGCCCGGTACTACTCGATCATGCTCACCGACTGCGGTACGGGAATCGTGCACTCGGTGATGCGGGCCACCCTGCAGCGTGCCGACTCGATCGTCATCGTGTCCGGCGGCAGCGTCGACGAGGCACGGCTGGCCTCCGAAACCCTGACCTGGCTTGAAGCGAACGGCTACGGCGCCCTGGTGCGCAACGCGATCGTCGCGCTGAACACGGCGACGCAGGGCACGAACCTGGTCAAGCTCGAAGAGATCGAGTCGCACTTCCGGTCCCGGGTGCGTGGGATCGTGCGCATTCCCTGGGATCCGCAGCTCGCCGCGGGCAGTGTCATCTCCTTCGACGATCTCAAACCGATCACCCGGCTCGCCGCCCGCACCCTGGCGGCCATGGTCGTGGAAGGCCTCCCGGCCGACCGGACCGTGTGATCGTCACGAGCTGCACCCGCCCCCGCACCAACGACTTGGAGTTCCACTGTGCCTGAGCGCCAGATCCGTCTCTTCGGAGATCCCGTCCTGAAGACCGTCTCCGACCCGATCACCGCGATCGATTCCCGGGTGAGGAGCCTGGTCGAGGACCTGCTCGACAGTGTGCGCCTCCCCGGCCGGGCGGGCGTCGCCGCGTCCCAGATCGGCGTGAACCTGCGGGCGTTCAGCTACAACGTCGACGGGGAGATCGGGTACATCCTCAACCCCGTCCTGGCGGAGGTCTCCGGTGAGCCCGAACTCGTCGAGGAGGGGTGCCTCTCGGTTCCGGGCCTCTGGTACCCGACCCGGCGCCACCCGTTCGCCCGGGTGACGGGGGTGGACCTCGACGGGGCCCCCGTCGAGCTGTCCGGCACCGGCATCATGGCGCAGGCCCTGCAGCACGAGACGGACCACCTCGACGGCTTCCTCTACCTGGACCGCCTGGACAAGGAGAACCGCCGTGCCGCGATGAAGGAAGTCCGCGAGTCCAACTGGTTCTGACCCGCCGCGCCTAGCCCTTGACCGGGGTCGTCCCGGTCACCGGAGCACCGACGTACATGGCCTCGATGGTCCCGGCGAAATCCCGCAGGATGATGTCCCGCTTGATGCTCAGCTTCGGTGTGAGGTAGCCGTTGTCCTCGGTGAGCTCGGTCGTGAGCACCGTGAACTTGCGGATCGACTCTGCCCGCGACACGTGATCGTTGGCGTGGTCGATTGCGCGCTGCACCTCGGCGAGCACCTTCGGGTTGACGGATGCCTCGGCGAGCGACATGCCCGCATCCTCGCCGTTGTTGTTCAACCAGACCGCGAGCATGTCGGGGTCGAGGGTGACGAGCGCGGCGATGAACGGCTTGCGGTCGCCGACGACGACCACCTGGCCGACCAGCGGGTTAGAGCGGATCGGGTCCTCGAGCGCGGCCGGGGCCACGTTCTTGCCGCCGGCCGTGACGATGATCTCCTTCTTGCGCCCGGTGATGGTGAGGAAGCCCTCACTGTCGAAGTCGCCGATGTCGCCGGTGCGGAGCCATCCGTCGTGGAAGCTCGCGGCGGTCGCCTCCGGGTTCTTCCAGTACTCCTTGAAGACGTTGACGCCCTTCACCTCGATCTCGCCGTCGTCCATGACCCGAACGGAGACGCCCGGCAGGGGCGGGCCCACGGTTCCGATCTTGAACTTGGTGGTGAGTCCGACGGTCGTGGGTGCGGTGGTCTCGGTCAGGCCGTAGCCCTCGAGGATCTTGATGCCGAGGCTGTGGTAGAAGTGACCGAGGTGCATCCCGAGCGGGGCCGACCCGGAGACGGCGTACTTCACGTTCCCGCCCATGGCGGCGCGCAGCTTCCCGTAGACGAGCCGGTCGAAGAGGGCGAATCGGATCCTCATCATCAGGGGAACGGGCTTGCCGTCGTTGACCAGCACGGAGTGGTCGACGGCCGTCTGGGCGGCGGCCTCGAAGATCCTGCCGCGGCCGGCGGCCAGCGCCTTCTGCTCGGCCGAGTTGTAGACCTTCTCGAACACCCGGGGCACGGCGAGCAGGAATGTCGGCTTGAACGTCCCGAGGGACTCCAACAGCTTCTTCGTGTCGGGCTGGTGGCCGACGCGCACTCCGGCGTGCACGCAGAGAACGGAGATGAACCGGGCGAAGACGTGTGCGGTGGTGATGAACAGGAGCGTCGACGCTCCGTTCTCGTCGGTGAGCACCTCGCCCAGCGCGACCGCGGCGTTGCGGCTGGTGTCGACGAAGTTGGAGTGGGTGAGCACACAGCCCTTGGGCCGGCCGGTGGAACCGGACGTGTAGATCAGGGTGGCGATGTCGGAGCCCACCGCGATCGACCGTCGCCGCTCGATCTCCTCGTTCGGCACGTCCACCCCGCCGGCCACGAGCTTGTCGAGGTCGCCGAGGTTGATCTGCCAGACGCGCTGCACGCTGGGCAGATCGGGGTGCACCTCATCGAAGCGCGAGAAGTGCTCGGGGGTCTCCACGATCACGGCGACGGCGTCGGAGTCACCCAGGATCCACTGGATCTGCGTGGGGGAACTGGTCTCGTAGACGGGGACGAGCACGGCACCGGCGAACCAGGTGGCGAAATCGATCAGCGTCCACTCATAGCGGGTCTTGCACATCAGCCCGATCTTGTCGCCGGGCTGGATCCCGGCGGCGACGAGACCCTTGGCCAGGGCGATCACCTGCGTGTGGAACTGGCTGGTGGTCACCGGGAGCCAGGCGCCGTTCTGCGGCAGGGAGAACAGCACGGACCCGGGTGTTGTCGCCAGGCGGTCGACCAGCAGGTCGGTGATATTGGCTGCGGGATCCGCAGGAACGATAGGGGGCAGTTCGAACTGTTTCACGGTAACTCCTCTGGTACCGGGCGGACATTTTCGACCACTCTATCCGCGTGGGGCGGAGGAGACTGACGTTTCGCCGGGCAGTGTCTTGACTCACTACACTCTAAAGGGCATGCTTGGGCACTTCCGGTTGCCCGCGAGCGCGATTCCCCTGTTCCGCCTACGAAAGAAGAACGCTGTGCACGCCATTGGGATTGACATCGGCGGCACGAAGATCGCCGCGGCCCTGGTCGACGAGTCCGGCGTTATCATCCGTTCTGACCGTCGGCCGACGACCGCGAGCGACCCGCGTGGCATCGAGGATGCCGTCGTCGAGATGGTCACGGACCTCGCCGCCGGCGAGGAGGTCGTCGCCGCCGGAATCGCCGCGGCCGGCTTCATCGACGCCGCCCAGTCCACCGTCTATTACGGACCGAACGTCAACTGGCGCCACGAGCCGCTCCGAGCCACGCTCGAGGCGAGGCTGGACATGCCGATCCTGATCGAGAATGACGCGAACGCCGCCGGCTGGGCGGAATTCGTCTTCGGCGCCGGCCGCGGCTACAGCGACATGGTGACCCTCACGATCGGCACGGGCGTCGGCGGGGCGATCATCTCCGGCCACCGGCTCTTCCGCGGCGGCTTCGGCTGCGCGGCGGAGCTCGGACACCTGCGGGTGGTTCCGAACGGGCGGCTGTGCGGGTGCGGCGCGCACGGCTGCATCGAACAGTACGGTTCGGGCCGGGCCCTGCTCCGCATCGCCAATGAGCTGGCGGACGCTGGCGGAATCGGACTCGCTCTCGCCGCCTCCCGGGAGCGCAAGGGCAAGCTCACCGGGAAGGAGGTCGGCCGCCTGATCCAGGACGGTGACAACGGCGCCGTAGCCGCGCTGCGTCAGCTCGGCAGCTCCCTCGGCCAGGCGTGCGCCAGTCTCGCGGCCGGGCTCGACCCGCAACTGTTCGTCTTCGGCGGGGGAGTCGCCGCCGCCGGTGAACTGCTGCTCGAGCCGATCCGTGCCGCGTACCTTGAAAACCTCCCGGCGCGGGGCTACCACCCCGAGGCGGAATTCGCCATCGCCCAACTCGTCAACGACGCCGGTGTCGTCGGCGCGGCCGACCTCGCGCGGAAACACGTCTTCGCGCAGTAGGATTTTCCGGTCACCGAGGGAGCAACGATGTTCTACTGGTTCATGAAAAACATTGTCATCGGCCCTCTGCTGCTGGCGATCTTCCGGCCGTGGGTGGTCGGTCTCGAGAACATCCCCAAAGAGGGCGGTGTGATTCTCGCGAGCAACCACCTGTCGTTCATCGACTCGGTTTTCCTCCCGCTGGTGGTGCCCCGCCGCGTCGTCTTCCTGGCCAAAAGCGAGTACTTCACCGGCACGGGGCTCAAGGGCTGGGCCACCCGCCAGTTCTTCAAGGCGACCGGTCAGCTGCCGATCGACCGGTCCGGGGGCAAGGCCTCCGAGGACTCCCTGAATACCGGGCTCCGGATCCTCGCCGGCGGCGGCGTGCTCGGCATCTACCCCGAGGGAACCCGCAGCCCCGATGCCCGGATGTACCGTGGCCGCACGGGCGTCGCCCGCATGCTGCTCGAAGCAGAGGTGCCCGTGGTACCCGTCGCGATGATCGACACGGAGAAGGCCATGCCCACCGGCACGCGTATCCCGAAGGTGCGCCGGATCGGCATCGTCATCGGGAAACCCCTGGACTTCACCCGGTTCGAGGGGATGGAGGGGGACCGGTTCGTGCTCCGCTCCGTGACCGACGAGTTGATGTATGAGCTGCAGGCGCTGAGCAAGCAGGAGTACGTCGATGTGTACGCGACGAGCGTGAAGGAAAAGCGCGCGAACCTTTCGCGATAAGATCGCCCCATTGTCCATTTGGCCGATTCCGGCCACTGACCCCCAACGCTCGGCGCGGAGTTCTGCGTGCCGGCCCAGAGAAAACAGGAATAGTCGCGTGGTAGACCCAACCGAACCAGTCGTCGTCGCAGATCGATCTGTGGTTGCCGGCCTGGACTATTGGCGCACGCTTCCGATCAAGCAGCAGCCGACCTGGCCGGGCGCCGACGCGGTCGCCGCCGCATCCGCCGAGTTGTCCGCGCAGCCGCCGCTGGTGTTCGCCGGCGAGGTCGACATCCTCCGGGATCGCCTGGCGGAGGCCGCCGGCGGGCACGCGTTCCTGCTCCAGGGCGGGGACTGTGCCGAGACCTTCAGCGGCGCGACCGCCGAACAGATCCGCAATCGCGTCAAGACCGTGCTGCAGATGGCCGTCGTGCTGACGTACGGCGCCTCGATGCCCGTGATCAAGATGGGACGGATGGCCGGTCAGTTCGCCAAGCCCCGCTCCAGCGATTTCGAGACCCGTGGCGGGGTCACCCTGCCCGCCTACCGCGGCGACATCGTCAACGGTTACGATTTCACTCCTGAGTCGCGCGAGGCCGACCCGGCCCGCCTGGTCAAGGGGTACCACACGGCCGCGTCCACGCTCAATCTGATCCGTGCCTTCACGCAGGGTGGTTTCGCCGACCTGCGCCAGGTGCACAGCTGGAACCAGGGCTTCGCCGCCAACCCGGCGAACCAGCGCTACGAGAAGGTGGCCAAGGAGATCGACCGCGCGATCAAGTTCATGATCGCCTGCGGGGCCGACTTCGAGGCGATGCGCCGCACTGAGTTCTACACCAGCCACGAGGGCCTGCTGATGGACTACGAGCGTCCGATGACCCGGATCGATTCCCGCACGGGCACGCCGTACAACACCTCCGCTCACTTCATCTGGATCGGGGAGCGCACCCGCGACCTCGATGGCGCCCACGTCGACTTCCTCTCCCGGGTGCGCAACCCGATCGGGGTCAAGCTGGGCCCGAGCACCTCGGCCGACGATATGCTGCGCCTGGTCGACAAGCTCGACCCCAATCGCGAGCCCGGCCGCCTCACCTTCATCACCCGGATGGGCGCCGGCAAGGTCCGGGATGCCCTTCCGCCCCTGCTCGAGGCCATCAAGGCCAGCGAGGCCAAGCCGCTGTGGGTGACCGACCCGATGCACGGCAACGGCGTCACCACCCCCACCGGCTACAAGACCCGTCGCTTCGACGACGTCGTCGACGAGGTACGGGGTTTCTTCGAGGCGCACCGCAGCGTCGGGACGCACCCGGGCGGCGTGCACGTGGAGCTCACCGGGGATGACGTCACCGAGTGCCTCGGCGGCTCGGAGCACATCGACGAGGCCGCGCTGGCCACCCGCTACGAGTCGCTGTGCGACCCTCGTCTGAACCACATGCAGTCGCTCGAACTCGCCTTCCTGGTCGCCGAGGAACTCGCCGCCCGCTGACCCGTCTCGGCGTGTTTTGTTCTGATTCGGGCAGAATCTCGGCTCCCCCGCAATATCCGCCGAATTAGTTCAGGGACCGAGGTGCTGACTAGGCAGTCCAGCCACCCGTGACTCTCAGCGGGTCACGGCACATAGTTGACCGAGATAGAGGAGCCACGCTTGATCTTCGTTCCGGCCGTGGGATCCTGCTTGCTGGCGATGACGGCACCCTCCAGGAACTGGGGGACATTCGAGGTCACCTTGAATCCAAGATCCTCGAGTTGCTTGCGAGCTGTCGCCACGCTTTGCCCAGTCACGACAGTGGGAACTTCCACGACGTCTGGCCCTTTTGAGATCGTGAGCGTGATTGCATCACCCGCATGCACCGGGCCATCCTTAGACGGGGACGACTTGATCACCGTCCCGTCAGCGAAGGAATCGCTGAAGACCCGGTCGCCCTCTTGGGCGACGAGACCCTTCTCTGCCAGTATCGCTGTGGCATCCTCGACCGATTTGCCGGACACATCCGGGACGGAACCGAGCGACACGACGAGGTTGACTTTCATTCCCTCGAAGTAGTCCCCGCCCTGGGACACGTCGCCGGCGTCGCTCTCGCGGCTCGCGGAGATCACGAGGCCGGCGTCGACGTCCCCGTCGAAAATGGGATCCGTGGTCCCGATCGAGGCTTTG
>JACMQV010000110.1 GCA_014376815.1 Cryobacterium sp. | reverse complement strand
CGCGCAGCGCCCGACGCGGATCGAAGCCGAAGCGGAACGGACCGGTCAGCCGCATCCCGGAGTGCTCATAGTCACCGCGCTGGGGGCCGTCTTGGCCGTACAGCACCTCGACCTCGTGCCCCCGCTGAACCATCGCCGCACCGCCCTGATAGGTGCCGACCTCGATCCCACCCGCGGGGCGCAGCATCCCGGTCGCCGTCACGATCCTCATCTGGTCGCCCCCGAGTGGTCGCGGACGCGGCGAGCGGGGACCCCCGCGTAGACCCCGAACGCCTCGCAGCGGCCCGACACCACGGCGCCAGCCGCGATGATCGCGCCGTGCTCGATGACGGCTCCTGGCAGGATGACAGCGCGGGCCCCGATCCAGACCCGCTCGCCGATCGTCACGGGCCTCGGGGTCACGTCGTCGCTCCATCGCCCTCCGGCCTCGATCGCGTGATGGCTGGTGAGGATCATCGCCTGCATGCCTATCGCGGTGCCGTCGCCGATCGAGACGGGGGCCACCGCCTCGATGAAGACCTCCCGGTTGATGTAGACGGCGTGCCCGATCGTGAGGAGCGAGGGGCGCCCGACGAAGGTCCCCTCGATTCCCGGCGATGAGCGCACGTGCGCGCCGGCCGCCGCGAAGAGGAGGCGGCGCACGGTGCGCGGGATCCACTTGGAGCCGCCGATGTTGCACAGCAGCTGGGAGGAGGCGGCGATGGTCAGGTCCTCAGCGAGACGGCCCATGGCACCCATCAGCGCTCCCAGTCTCTGGCGAGCCGGCTGCTGCGCGCGTAGGCGAGCGGGCCGCCCGGGTAGTGCCGGAGTTCGTTCATCGCCAGCGACCGCGGGTAGGTGGCGGCGTCGTCGTCCGGCGAGGCCGGACCCCGCGACTTCGCGGTCGCGAGCCGCCGGACGCTCTGGGAGACAATCTCCCAGGCGGCCCTGGGCAGCTGGGCGCCGAGCGAGACCAGGTGCCGAGAGTCGTGCACCACGAGCGAGGCGAGCATCGCGGTGAACCCGAGGCCGTTGCCCTGCAGCTGACGCACGAGTTCCGGCACCTCGCGGCGATGGCGGTGGTGCACGACCGAGGCGGGTTCGTAGGCCAGGGTGCCCCCGGTCCAGAGCACGCAGATGGTCGTGGCGAGGTCCTCGCCGCCGCGCGTCACGGTCCCCGTGCCGAGTCCGACATCGAAACCGCCGGCGCGCTCCAGCGCCGTGCGACGGAACGCCATGTTCGCTCCGGCCGCATAGGCGCCGATTCCGTAGATCGCGAAGTCGCGCACCCGCCCGCCGCCCGCGTCGCGCACGGTCACGCGCGAGCCGCGCAATGCGCGCAGGGCGGTCGCCTCAGCCCCGATGGTGAGCGGGGCGAAGCTGCGCTCCCCGCTGAATCCGCCGTAGTAGCGCTCGAACCAGATCTGAGCCGGAGTCTCGAGCTCGGCCGGGAGGATGAGGCCGGACACCATATCCACATGCGCATCGAGGGCGAACCGTCGGCCGATGACCGTGAGCCACTGCGGGTCGACGCGTACGTCATCGTCAGTGAAGGCGATGATTCCGTGCCTGGCCGCGGAGACCCCCGCGTTGCGGGCCGCGGCGACACCGGGGCGGGGCTCCCGGACCACCCGGAGCCACGGGCGGGTCGCGAGGATGGCCGGGAGCGGATCGGTCTTCGGCAGGGTGCCGCGGTTGTCGACCAAGATGAACTCGACGACGGGGTAGTCGGCGCGGGCGAAGCCGTCGAGGAGCAGCTCGAGGTCGGCGGGGCGGGCCACCATCGATGGCACAACGACCGAGATCGCTGGCAGCGCGACATCTGCTGCCCCCGGGCCGAATACGGGATCGTCGTGCAGCGCATATAGAGGAGCGATCTGCCGCTGCACCGCGTCGTTGCCGCCGCGCAGGTCGACGTTGACGGAGCCGAGGGGGCGGCCACCCCGCCACCCGATGACGAGCGCGTTGCGGTAGCGCGGGTCGTCAGCGAGGTCGGGCAACGGGGCGTCGAGATCGATGGCGATAACTCGGCTGGGCAGAGGGTCGGCCTGGGTCACTGGGAACTCCATCGGGTTGCGGTCGGGGTCTGAACGCCGCGGCGGAGTCGCCCGGTCGAGGGCCCGCGACGGGCGCGCCTCAGGCGGAGGAAGAACCAGGGCAGGCAGCAGACCGCGACGACGAATCGGGCGATGTTCCACTCCGGGGTGTCGGGGAGGAACATGGTCGCCGCCGAGACTCCGATCGCGAGGCCGATGGCGAGCACCAGACCGGCCGACGGGGCGGCGAGGCGGGGCTCCCTCGGAAGAGCGATCAGCTGCAGCACGCTCAGGAGGAGGTAGGCGACGAGGGTCGCGACCGCGGCCCCGGCGATCCCCATCACGGGAACCAGGGCGAAGTTGAGGCCCACGTTGACCAACGCGACGATCCCGGAGAGCAGGCCAACGGTCTTTCCCCGGCGGAGGATGATCAGCAGCCGGCCGGTCGCCCCCGAGGTGGCGACCGGGAATGCGCACAGGGCGACGAGGAAGACGACGATCGTGAGCGACTCCGGGCGGAAGCTGGCCGGGGCGACGATGCGCAGGACGACGGGGGCGCCGAGCGTCACCCCGAGGATGACCGGCAGCAGCAGGCGGTAGAGCTCGTCACGCGACTCGGCCGCGAGGTCGCGGCGTGCCCGTTCGTCGCGGAGCGCGGCGAAGCGCGGCGACCAGGCGGAGCTGGTGAACGTGAGGAGCAGCAGCACCACCGAGCCGACGACGTAGGCGACCTGGTACCGGCCGACCTCCTCCGCCCCGAGCAGGCTCTGGATGATGATGCGGTCACCGGCGTTGAGCACGAAATAGGCGAGGCCGCCGAGGGCTAGCGGCACCCCGAGGCGCACGGCCCGCCAGGTGACCGTCCAGTCGATGAGTCCGCGCAGCGAGGGGCGGGTCACGGCGATGCCGATGACCATGGCGGCGAACTGGCTCGCCACCCCTCCCCAGGCATAGGTGGTGGCATCGTTGTGCACCCCGAGCAGGAGCGCGATCCCCACCACCTGGCCGCCCACCGCCGAGATGCCGCTGACGATCGCGAAGGGACGCAGGCGGTCCTCGGTGAGCAGGAGTGCGAGCATGATCTGCACGGCGGCGGCCGGCGCGGTCCAGAGCACCACCACCACCACGAGTGCCTGGAAGTCGCCGAAGCCGAGCGCGTCCCGCCAGAGCGGGGCCGTCGCGCCGACGACGATCGCCACGACGAGGGAGAACGAGATGCCGACCATCACGAGCCCCCGCGCCCGGGAACTGTCGGAGTCCTCGGCCCGCTGGAGGACAAGGGCCTGGTCGAGGCCGAGGAGGGCGAGAACGCTCAGCACCTGGTGCAGGGCGATCGCCGAAGCGAGCGCACCGAACTGGGTCGGACCGAGCAGGTGGGCGAGGACGGGCGAGATGACGGTTCCGGCCACGAGCTGCAGAGACCAGACGACCACGTAGAGCATCCCGCGGCCGAACAGTCCGGACTGGCCCCCGGAGGCGACGGGGTTCGCCTCCTTCATGGGGGTCGCCTCCTTCGTGGGGCGCGCGGTCGCGGGCCGCGCGGTCGCGCTCCGCGGTCGGGGCCGCCCCGGCCGCGATCCTGCGCGGGTCGAATGGGCGGCGGAGGGGCGCACGGTGTCGCTGCTCACGCGGGGTCCCCGGCCGTTACGGGCCGCGCGGAGCCCTGGGCCTCCGGGGACGCCGGCCTGGCGCGCTGGGCGTCGATGGCGTCGAGGATCTCCCCGCTGTGGGCGGTCGAGAACTTGCGGGCGAACAGGTTGGGCAGCAGCTGGGCCGCCCCCCGCCTCCGGGCGAGCACCGCCGGGATGTGGT
>JACMQV010000109.1 GCA_014376815.1 Cryobacterium sp. | reverse complement strand
TCCGCGCGTCGCTGCGGGAAGCCACCGATCAGGTCCTGACCGGGGACGAACCCCGGCGACGCATGCCCCGCGCCCCGATCGATGTGAACTCCGGTCGAGGGTTCGCCTTCGTCGACCACGTCGGGCTCGTCTACCCCAGCGGGTTCCTGCCCGTCTCCGTGGGGTCGGTGCACGAGCAGTCGTTCCCCGAAATCTACCGGGAGGCGCAGCTACTCCAGGAGCTGCTTCCCCCCGATATCTTCGGCGGCCGCTGCGGCCGCTGCGAATTCCGGACCGTCTGCGGCGGCTCCCGGTCGCACGCCTACGCGGTCACCGGGGACCCCCTGGCAGAGGACCCCAGCTGCGGCTACCAGCCCGTCACCGGCTGAACCCTCCACGACAGACAGAAGTGCCCGGCCGAACACTCGGCCGGGCGCTTCTGTCTGCCGTGTGCGGTGTATCAGTCCAGGTGGTGGTTGCCCTTCACCCAGCGCAGAGCACCGAGGATTCCGACCGCCACGCCGAGCAGGCCGACGATCATGCCGACGAAGAGCCAGACGAAGAGCGGTTCCAGCCCGCCGACTGTCTGGTCGACTCCCACGATCGTGCCGCCCAGGAAGCCGGCGATGGGTGCGAAGATTCCCACGAACGCTCCGATCAGCATCAGCCGGATGCTGCGGGTGCGGTCGAGCTTCGATGTGATGGTCATGAGTGGGAGACCTCCGTTTTGGGTGATGCGACGGCGGCGACGGCGGCCGCAACGGCGGCCGCGAAGGCCGCGGCGGCCGCTGCCGGGTCCGGCACCGGGTCCACGGCCGGAGAGGGGTCCGCAGAGCCCGCAGGCGCGAGTTGCTGGGGTGCCTTCCCGGCCAGGAAAGGCCCGAGGATGTCCATCGGCAGCGGGAAGACCACGGTCGACTTCTGGTCGGCGCCGAGCTCGAGCAGCGTCTGCAGGTAGCGCAGCTGCAGCGACGCCGGATTGCGGCTCAGGATCTCCGCCGCCTGACCGAGCTCCTCCGAGGCCTGCAGCTCACCGTGGGCGTTGATGATCTTCGCCCGGCGGTCCCGTTCGGCTTCGGCCTCGCGGGCCATGGCGCGCTGCATCGCCTGCGGGATCTCGACATCCTTGATCTCGACGACCTTCACCTCGACTCCCCACGGTTCGGTCTGGGCGTTGATTGTGCGGGCGAGGTCCTCATTCAGGTCCGCTCGATGCGCCAGCAGGGTATCCAGGTCGGAGCGGCCGACGACCGAGCGAAGAGTCGTCTGGGACATCTGGGAGGTGGCGATGGCATGGTTCTCGACCGTCATCACCGACAGCACCGGATCGGTGACCCGGAACAACACGACGGCGTTGACGCGGGCCGGAACGTTGTCCCTGGTGATGACCTCCTGTGGCGGGATCGTGAGGGTCACGATCCGGAGGTCCACCCGCACCATCGAGTCGAGCCCGGGGAAGATGAGGTGCACCCCGGGTGCGAGCACCGGGCGCAGCCGTCCGAAGCGGAAGGTGACACCACGTTCGTATTCCTGCAGGATCTTGACGGATGCGAGCAGCCAGACGACGAGGGCGGCCAGGGCGACGAGCGTCGCAATCAGCCACGCCGTCATGATCGTCCCCAGCCGGTCCAGCGATCGGAACCGGCCGGCTGATCCGGCCCGTTCACGGCATCGCCCGGGGCGGGGGCGCCCGGGTCGGCTTGCATTTCCAGTTCAGCCCATCGGGCCGATTGTGAGGCGCGCACTGTGTTTCCTTTCGTCGTGCCTGTTTTTCTGATGGCGCCGTACCCGCTTCGACGGGCGATCTCGTTGGCGGAGGTGACCGCGCGCGCAGCTTCGCTGTCGTCGAGCCCCTCGGTCCGGAGATGCTCGGGGAAGCGCGCCGGCGCGCGGCGCAGGTGCGACCAGAGGGGCCAGCTTCCGGCCGCGATGGCCGCCGACGCACCGCCGAGGACCAGCAGTTCCAGGGCGGTGCGGCCCTGCAGCATGACGGCCAGCGGCCACACGAAGCCCAGGACCACCACGGCGCAGGCGATGCCCCGATGGAATCGCTCCGCCTCCGAACTGGGCCAGGAATCGATATTGCGCACGACTTCCCGGCCGGAGTGACTCGTGGTGCAGTTGTCCTTCACCGGGCAGGGGTTGCAGACCGTGGGTGACGCCCGATAGCGCGTGACCCGGTTGTCCGGGTCGAAGGACATCGGCCAGAGCCACTGGTCCTCCGAGCAGGTCCAGGCGTCGTGATCCTCGTGGTAGCTGAATCCTCCGGCGGCCGCCGTGGTGCTCCTGGCCGCC
>JACMQV010000108.1 GCA_014376815.1 Cryobacterium sp. | reverse complement strand
TCCTCCAGGCCGCCGGTGAGGTTCCACAGCACCCAGGTGTCGGTCGTGCCGAACATGAGGTCGCCGGCCTCGGCCTTCGCCCGGGCCCCCTCCACATTCTCGAGGATCCAGACGATCTTCGTGCCGGAGAAGTACGTGGCCAGGGGCAGTCCGACCTGGGCCTTGAACCGGTCGACTCCGCCGTCGGCGGCGAGCCGGTCGACGATGGGCTGGGTGCGGGTGTCCTGCCAGACGATGGCGTTGTAGACCGGGATGCCGGTGTGGCGGTCCCAGACCACGGCGGTCTCGCGCTGGTTGGTGATACCGACCGCCGCGATGTCGTGCCGGGTCAGGTTGGCCTTGGCCAGAGCCGAACCGATGACCTCACGGGTGTTGTTCCAGATCTCCATCGGGTCGTGCTCGACCCAGCCGGCCCGCGGGAAGATCTGCTCGTGCTCGAGCTGGCCGGTCGACACGATGGAGCCGGACTTGTCGAAGATGATGGCACGGGAACTGGTGGTGCCCTGGTCGATGGCGATGACGTATTTGTTCATGGGTTAACTTCCTTGTTAAGGGGTGAAGCTGCGAACAGGTAAAGCCGAGAAGAGAAGCGTACGCGGTGCGCATCCGTAGCGCCCGGACAGACGGCCTCGCGCTAGGCGAGGATCGGCAGCAGGAACACGGAGGCCCAGCCGGCCAGCACCCCGCCGATGACCGGCCCGAGGACGGGGACCCACGAGTACGCCCAGTCGGAGGAGCCCTTGCCCTTGATCGGCAGCAGGAAGTGCGCGATGCGCGGGCCCAGGTCACGGGCCGGGTTGATGGCGTAGCCGGTCGGCCCGCCGAGCGACGCACCGATGACGATCACGAGCAGGGCCACCGGCAGGGCGCCGAGGGACGCGAGGCCGGCGCTCTCACCCTGGCGCCCGCCGCCGAAGGCGACCACCACGAAGACGAGCACGAAGGTGCCGATGATCTCGGTGACGAGGTTCCAGCCGTACGAACGGATGGCCGGGCCGGTCGAGAAGACGCCGAGCTTGCTGGCCTGGCTCGGCTCCTCGTCGAAGTGCTGCTTGTAGGCCAACCAGACGAAGAAGGCGCCCAGCAGGGCACCCAGCATCTGGGCCCCGATGTAGGTGAGCACCGAGAGGGCGTTGACCGGCACGCCGGGCCCGAACTCGGTGGCGCCGGATGCCACCAGGCCGAGGGTGACGGCCGGGTTCAGCTGAGCGCCCGAGTTGTAGGCGACGATCACCCCGGCGTAGACCGCGAGTCCCCAGCCGATGGTGACCATCAGGAAGCCCCCGTTGAAGCCCTTGTTCCTGGTCAGCGCTACGTTGGCGACCACGCCGCAGCCGAGGAGTACGAGGAGAGCGGTTCCCACCATTTCCGAGAGAAAGACCACACCGAGATTGTCCACATTGACACCCTTTTTACACTTTGAGGAGCATTGAAAAACTTCGAACCGAAGACGCGCGAAAAACACGAATCCTGAAAAACCTACCGGCCCGGCGCAGCCGTCTGCCCATGATTCGATGCACGTTCGTGCAGATCGGGGCGGAAGGGGCAGTCAGAACCGGCAGGCAGAACCGGCGGGCGGGGCCGCGGGCGGCCGGAGGGGGCCGCCCGCTGACGAATGGGCCTAGACCGCGGGCAAGGCCGCCTGCTCCGCGGGCGCCAGCAGCACGCCGTGCGCATCGTACAGAACGGTGGCCGCGTGCTCGATCTCGTCCGCGCGACGGGCCTCATCCCAGCCGAGCAGCGGCGCGATCAGGCCGGCCAGCTCGTCCAGCAGCGGCCGCGTGACCTCGCCCCGGAAGGCCAGGCTGGTGCGGCGCAGGAGCAGGTCGATCAGGTGCACGACCGATTCCGTGGACGCGATGAATTCGATCTCACGCCGCGTGTACCCGGGGTGGTGCGCGAGCACGGCGTCCGGGGCGTCGGTCAGCCACTCGATCACGTCGGTGGCGCGGGTGCCGTACCGGGTCAGCAGCACGTCGGCGCGCTCGGCGCCGACCTCGTCGCCATTGGCCGCGATCCAGACCCGGTGCGCGGCATCCGTCACCGGGAAGTCACGGCCACCACCGATCGGGAGTCCGACCGTGGACACGGTGCGGGTCATGCCGAGAATACTCAGGATGTCGCCGCTCAGGTGTTCGGCGAGGGCGCGGAACGTGGTCCACTTGCCGCCGACCAGGCTGAGCAGGGTGCCGGGGCGCACGCCGAGCGGGCGGGACTCGATGCGGTAGTCGCGGGAGACGAAACCGGGCGCCTCGTCGTCGTGCCGGGGCAGCGGGCGCACGCCGGCGAACCGGAACACGATCTGCGACCGGTCCACGGCGACATCTGGGAATACGTGCTTGACCAGTTCGAAGAAGTAGTCGACCTCGGCCTCGGTGCAGCGCGCGGGCTGGGTCATGTCGTGCTCGAGGTCGGTCGTGCCGACCAGCACGCGCCCGGCCAGCGGGTAGATCAGAACGATGCGGCCGTCTTTGTGCTCAAAGAAGATCTCCCGGCCGCCGGTCGCTTTCAGCAATTCCGGGTTGTCCAGCACGACGTGTGAGCCCTTGGTGCCGCCCATGTAGGTGCTGGCCTGGCCGAGGGCCGCGTTGGTCAGGTCCGTCCAGGGGCCGGAGGTGTTCACCACGACGTCGGCCGCGAAGCTGAACTCGGCGCCGGTGATCGTGTTGCGCAGGCGCACCCCGTCGGCGTCCATGCCGATCGCCTCGATGTAGTTGGCGCTGCGCGCGTGGCCGCCGGCGGCGAGGCCGTCGCTCAGCACGTCGAGGGCGAGTCGCTCCGGGTCGTGCATGGAGGCGTCGTAGTAGGTCGCCGTGTACTTGAGCGTGGGGTTGAGCCGCGGCAGGAGGGTGAGCGATTTCCTGGCCCCGAGGAACTCGTGCCGGGGCACCTGGCCGCCGTCGCGGGAGAAGGAGTCGTAGAGCATCATGCCGATCTTGATCAGCAGTGCCCCGCGTTCCTGGGCCGCACCCTGACGGTGCGTGAGGAACCGCATCGGCGCGGACATCACGCCGGAGAAGGTGGAGTAGATCGGGATGGTCGTCTTGAGCGGCTTCACGTAGTGAGGCGCGATCTTGAGCAGGCTGTTGCGCTCCTCGACCGACTCCTTGACCAGGCGGAATTCGCCGTTCTCGAGGTAGCGCACCCCGCCGTGGAT
>JACMQV010000107.1 GCA_014376815.1 Cryobacterium sp. | reverse complement strand
GAGTCGGCGGTCGTGACCGGCCTGCCCGACCCCGTGCGCGGCACCCGAGTGGGGGTCGGCGTGATGGTGACCCCCGAGACGGATGCCGCCTCGCTGCGGTCGGCCGCCGCGTCGCTCCTGGCCGGGCCAGCGCGCCCCCGCGCCTACTACGCCCTGTCGGAGGCGCCCGTCACGGGCGCCGGCAAGCTCAGCCGCCGCCGGCTGCGCGAGTGGATCGAGGACGGTGACCCACGTGTCCGGCCCCTCCGCTGACCCCTCCGCCAACCCCTCCGTCGGCTCCGACCGCGAGCCCGTGATCGTGCTGGCCCGCCGCACCGCCTTCGGGCGCCGGAACGGGGTGTTCGGGCGGGTGCTGGCGGAGGACCTGCTCGCCCCCGTGCTGGCGGCGCTGGTCGCGGACGGCGGCGTGCCCCCGGACCGCATCGACGACGTGATCATCGGCAACGCGGTCGGCGGTGGTGGCAACATCGCCCGCCTGGCGGCCCTCACCGCCGGGCTGCCCGCGCGCGTGCCCGGCCTGACCATCGACCGGCAGTGCGGCTCCGGGCTCGAGGCCATCGTGCTGGCCTGCCGGCTCGTCGCCGCCGGGGCGGGCGAGCTCTACCTGGCCGGAGGCGTGGAGAGCTGCAGCACGGCGCCGCTTCGCGCCCACCGGCTGACCTCGACGCAGGGGCATCCTGACTTCTTCGACCGGGTGCGGTTCTCGCCGGACACGGTCGGCGACCCGGACATGGGGGTCGCGGCCGAGAACGTGGCCGAGCGTTTCGGCATCTCCCGCGAACGGCAGGACGCCTTCGCCCTGCGCAGCCACCGGCTGGCCGTCGCCGCGGAGACGGGCGCGTCGGCGGCGGAGATCGTGCCGCTGGACACGGCTGCCGGCCGGGTCACCACCGACGAGGGACCCCGCCGCGGCCTCACGCCCGGCCTGCTGGCCCGGTTCGCGCCCGCGTTCCGGGCGGGCGGCACGGTCACCGCGGGCAACTCCTGCGCGGATGCCGACGGCGCCGTCGTGGTCCTGGTCACCAGCCGCCAGACGGCCATGGCGCTTGGCCTGACCGGCTACCTCCGTTTCGTGGACGCGGCGGCGACCGGCGCGGACCCGAACTTCCTGGGCGTGGCCGGCGCCGACGCGGCCCGGCGGGTGCTGGCCCGGCAGGGGCTCGCGGGAACAGACCTGGCCCGGATCGAGTTCAACGAGGCCTTCGCCGCCCAGGTGCTCGCGTCGCTGGACCTCCTCGGCATCAAGGAGGAGCGGGCCAACCTGCACGGGGGAGCGCTGGCGCTCGGGCATCCGTTCGGCGCGAGCGGCGCCCTCCTGGTGCTCCGGCTCCTGCAGCAGTGCCGGGCCGGGGCGGCCCCGGGGGAGCTCGTTCTTGCGGCCGTCAGCATCGCCGGCGGCCTGGGCGTCGCCGCCCTGTGGCGCTGGGACCCCGCCGAACCGTGACTTTGCCCGCATTTTCGGGAGTTCTTCTCACGGCTCGGCGGAGGGGGCGGGACTTAGATCCAGTCGTCTTCGTCGTCGAGCGCGATCGCGGGCTGCGTGATCGTGGCGCTGTCCTCGGCCGGGTCGTAACGGATGACGGTGCCGTCGTCCAGTTCCAGCACGGGGTTGCCCTCCAGCCAGGTCAGCGTCCAGCGCCAGGCACGGGAATCCTCCGACAGGGCGGTGAGTTCCTCCTCGACGGCGTGGATGGCGATCTCCACCACGTGGGGCAGTCCGGTGGGCGGGGGGCCGCCGAGCGGCCAGCGCGTTCCCATCTGCATGTTAGAGCTCGATCTCGTAGGTGACCCAGTCCGTGCGCGTCGCCACATCGTCGTAGAGCCGCTGCGCGGTCTCGTTGTCGGGGGCGGTGAGCCACTGCACGGTGCTGAGGCGGTGAGTCGTGGCATAGCCCTTGGCGAACTCGATCAGGGAGCGGCCGATGCCCGCACTGCGGGCCTCCGACACCACGAAGAGGTCGTCCAGGAACAGGCCGCGGGTCGCGGTCAGGGTGTTGGGCACCTCGCGATAGTGGGCCAGCCCGACGAACTCGCCCTCGTCAGTGACGGCGACCGCGCCGGTGAGCGATTCGCTCTTGTCGATGATCCAGCTCCACACCTGCAGGGCCTTCTCATCGGTGAGCTCGCTCTTGTAGAACTCGCTGTAGCCCTCGAAGAGGCCCAGCCACGAGAAGAAGTCCTTGTCGCCGAGCGCGCGTACCTTGATTGACATTCGGTTCTCCTAGTTCTCGGGCACCGTGGCGAGCACGATGTCGGTGACAGCCAACTCGCTGCCCTCAATAAAAACCAACTCCGAGATGCGGCCAACGGCACTCAGATCGGCGGCAGCCTGCCTGAGCAGGGCAATCTCTGCAGCCGTACCGCTTATTACAGCAGATTCGACGTCCGTTTTCTGGGAGGCCTTCGCATCCGTTTTTGCGCGGCGGATGCCGGTGAGGGCACGGCTGGACAGGTCCAGCAGGGCCACGTTGCCGCCCTGCCCTCCGCCGAGCTCAGTCTGGACGGGCCAGGCGGCACGGTGGATCGATTCCGCGTTGGACCAGGACCAGGCCTCCTCGGTGGCGAACGGCACGAAGGGGGCGAACAGGCGCAGCAGGGTTGCCAGCGCCGTGCGGAGGGCGGCAACGGCCGACGCCTGGCCCGAACCGGGCTCGCCGTAGGCGCGCTCCTTGACCAGCTCGAGGTAGTCGTCGCAGAACGTCCAGAAGAAGCTCTCCGTCAACTCCAGCGCACGGGCGTGGTCGTAGCCCTCGAACGCGGCCGTGGCCTGGCCGACCACGACCGTGAGCCGGGCGAGCATGCTCTGGTCCAGCGGCTCGCTGACGGGGGCGCCAGCGGCGCCGTCGAAGCCGAGGATGAACTTCGACGCGTTCAGGATCTTGATCGCCAGGCGACGGCCGATCTTGATCTGGGTCGGGTTCTTGGGGTCGAAGGCGGCGTCAGTGCCGAGGCGCGCCGACGCGGCCCAGTAGCGCACGGCATCCGAACCGTGCTGCTCGAGCATGTCCGCCGGGGTGACGACGTTGCCCTTGGACTTGGACATCTTCTTGCGGTCGGGGTCAACGATGAAGCCGGACAGGGCCGCGTGCTGCCAGGGCGAGACGCCGTGCTCGAGTTCGGCCCGCAGCAGGGTGGAGAACAGCCAGGTACGGATGATGTCCTGGCCCTGCGGGCGCAACGAGTACGGGTAGACGAGCTCGAACAGCTCGGGGTCGCGCTCCCAGCCGCCGGCCAGCTGCGGGGTGAGGGACGAGGTCGCCCAGGTGTCCATCACGTCGACCTCACCGACGAAACCGTTCGCCTGGCCGCGCTGCCCGGCGGTGTAGCCGGGCGCGGTGTCGGAGGACGGGTCGACCGGGAGCGTGTCGCGGGTCGCGACGATGGGCTGGTCGAAGAGCGGGTTCGCGTCGGCATCCAACGGGTACCAGACCGGCAGCGGAACGCCGAAGAACCGCTGGCGGGAGACGAGCCAGTCTCCGGTGAGGCCGTTGACCCAGTTCTCGTAGCGCACGCGCATGAATTCGGGGTGCCACTGCAGGTCGCTGCCGTGCGTGATCAGGCGGGCGCGCAGCTTCTCGTCGCGGGCGCCGTTGCGGATGTACCACTGGCGGGTCGAGACGATTTCGAGCGGCTTGTCGCCCTTCTCGAAGAACTTGACCGGGTGCACGATCGCTCGCGGTTCGCCGATCAGGTCGCCGCTGGCGCGGAGCAGGTCGACCATGGCCGCCTTGGCGGAGAAGACGGTCTTGCCGGCCAGCTGCTCGTACGCGGCCCGTCCGGCCTCGCTCTCAATGGCCTCGGGGGCCTCGGCGATGATTCGGCCGTCGAAGCCCATGATGGCTCGGTTCGGCAGGTCGAGTTCACGCCACCAGATCACGTCGGTCACATCGCCGAAGGTGCAGATCATGGCGATTCCGCTGCCCTTGTCCTTCTGCGCGAGGTGGTGGGCCAGGATCGGCACCTCCACGTCGAAGACGGGGGTGCGCACGGTCGTGCCGAACAGCGCCTTGTAGCGTTCGTCGTCCGGATGCGCCACGAGGGCCACACAGGCCGGCAGCAGTTCCGGGCGGGTGGTCTCGATCTCGATCGCGCCGCCGTCGGGCTTTGTGAAGGAGACCCGGTGGTAGGAGGCCGGCATCTCCTTGTCTTCGAGCTCGGCCTGGGCGACCGCGGTGCGGAAGGTGACGTCCCACAGGGTGGGGGCCATCGCCTGGTAGGCCTCGCCGCGCTCGATGTTGCCGATGAACGCCGCCTGGGAGGTGACCAGGGAGTCGTTGCCGATCGTGCGGTAGGTCTGGGTCCAGTCGACGCTGAGGCCGAGCATGCGCCAGACGGCCTCGAACTGCTTCTCATCTTCGATGGTGAGGCGCTCGCACAGCTCGATGAAGTTGCGGCGGCTGATCGGCAGCTGGTCGGCGGCCTTGGTGCTCTTGCCGTCGCCGCCCTCGAACGGCGCGGTGAAGTCCGGCGCGTAGGGCAGCGACGGGTCGCATCGCACGCCGTAGTAGTTCTGAACCCGGCGTTCGGTGGGCAGGCCGTTGTCGTCCCAGCCCATCGGGTAGAAGACGCTCTTGCCGCGCATCCGCTGGAAGCGGGCGATCACATCCGTGTGTGTGTACGAGAAGACGTGCCCGATGTGCAGCGACCCTGAGGCGGTCGGCGGCGGGGTGTCGATGGAGAAGACGTTCGCGCGTGTGGCCGAACCCCGGTCGAACCGGTAGGTCCCGGCCTCTTCCCAGGAGCCGCCCCACTTGGTTTCGAGCCCTTCGAGGGCAGGTTT
>JACMQV010000106.1 GCA_014376815.1 Cryobacterium sp. | reverse complement strand
TGCCCCGTTCGCGAACCACGAGTGGTTCCTCGGCGCGCTCATGCTCGGCGTCTCCCTCGGCTGCCTGGGCTTCCCGGCCATCTATGCACTGTCCCGCGGCTGGCGCACGCCGCGGCGCTGGTCCGTGCACGTCAAGCTCACGCTCTTCACGACGATCGCCCTGCTGGTCGCCGGCGTGGTCATCTACATCGTGCTCGAGTTCGACAACCCGAAGACCTTCGGTTCCCTCGGCGTGGGCGACACCATCTTCCAATCGCTGTTCATGTCCGTGATGACCAGGTCCGGCGGCTTCGCCACGATCAACGTCAGCGACCTGCACGGGTCGAGCCTGCTCGCCAGCGACATGCTCATGTTCATCGGCGGCGGTTCCGCGTCCACGGCCGGCGGCATCAAGGTCACCACCCTGGCCGTGCTGTTCCTGGCGGCCTTCGCCGAGGCCAGCGGCCGTTCCGAAATGGAGGCCTTCGGCCGCCGTATCCCGAGCGACATCCTGCGCCTGGCCGTGAGCGTGGTGCTCTGGGGTGCGACGACGGTCGCCGTGGCGAGCATCCTCATCCTGCAGATCTCCAAGGCCCCGTTCGACCTGGTGCTCTTCGACGTGATTTCGGCGTTCGCCACCTGCGGCCTGTCGACCGGCCTGACCGCCGAGCTGCCGCCCGCCGGGGTGTACGTGCTCGCGGCGACGATGTTCATGGGCCGCGTTGGTACAGTGACTCTCGCGGCGGCACTCGCCGCCAGCCAGAGCAGGCAGTTGTTCAGACGACCGGAAGAGAGACCCATCGTTGGCTGAGCTGTTCAAACACGACTCCCCCGTGCTGGTGATCGGCCTGGGCCGGTTCGGCGCCGCGACGGCCGGGCAGCTCGACCGTCTGGGCCGCGAGGTGCTCGCCGTCGACGACAGCGACGCACTGGTGCAGAAGTGGTCCGAGCGCGTCACCCATGCGGTTCAGGCGGATGCCCGATCGATCGAGGCCCTGCGCCAGATCGGCGCGCAGGACTTCTCGATCGCGGTCTGCGCCGTCGGTTCCTCGATCGAGGCGAGCGTGCTGATCGTGGCGAACCTGGTCGACCTCGGCATTCCGCAGATCTGGGCGAAGGCGATCTCCAAGTCCCACGGCACGATCCTCGAGCGCATCGGCGCCAACCATGTCGTGTTCCCGGAGGCTGAGGCAGGCGAACGCCTCGCCCACCTCGTGTCCGGCCGCATGCTCGACTTCATCGAGTTCGACGACGACTTCGCCCTGGTCAAGATGATCCCGCCGAAGCCCATCCGGGGGCTCAACCTCACCGAATCCGGGCTGCGCCGCAAGTACAACGTGACCGTGGTCGGCGTGAAGAGCCCCGGTCGCCCGTTCACCTACGCGACCGAGAAGACCGTCGTCACCGACCAGGACCTGATCATCGTGTCCGGCACCGAGTCCGACATCGAACGGTTCGCCGCGCTCGAGTCCTGAGTGCCGCCGGGAGCGTTCGGACGCGCTCGCGGCTTCCGCCAGAACTGAGTTGCGGAGAAAGCACCTTCGCGCGCGGGCTAAGTCAAGGGATGTTTGCAACGCCCGCCTGTTTTAGGCGGCTGCGAGGAGTTCGGCGAGGCGTTGGGTGGGTGTGGCCATGTCGAGTGTCGGGCGCGGTCGGTGGTTCAGGGCGTTCTGAACGCGTCGGAGCTCCGCGGGGTCATGGACCGATAGATCGGAGCCTTTCTCAAACCAGTGGCGCAGGAGCCGGTTCGTGTTCTCGTTCGATCCACGTTGCCAAGGCGAGTGCGGGTCGCAGAAGAACACCGGGGCGTTGAGTTCCGCGGTGATCCTGCGGTAGTCGGCCAGCTCGGTGCCGCGGTCCCAAGTGATGCTGCGCCGGAGGTGAACGGGGAGATCCTTCATGGCGGCGATCATCGAGGTGGCGACAGTGTCGGCGGTGTGGTCGCCGGGCAGGTGCAACAGCAAAACGAACCTGCTCGTGCGTTCCACCAACGTGCCGATCGCGGTCCCGTGGGCTCCGATGATCAGGTCGCCCTCCCAATGCCCGGGGACGGCGCGGTCCGCGACCTCCGCCGGCCGCTCGCTGATCCGGAACGCATCGGTGTAGGGACTCGATGACCGGGTCGATCCGTGCGGCACCCGCTTAGTCCGCCCGGTCGACAACTGCTTCGCAAGGTCCGCCCGCAGAGTCCCACGGGTCTGGACGTAAAGGGCCCGGTAGATCGTTTCGTGGCTGATCTGCATGCTCCCATCATCAGGGAACCATCCCGACAACGCCCGCGAGATTAGCTTCGGCGACCAGCCCTCATCCATCGCGTCTTCGACGAACCAGGCAAGCTCTGGATTCCGGGCCAGAATCGGAACCTTCGGCCGCCGTCGCACCTGATGGGCGTGATGGTGGGCCCGCGCCGCGTAATAAACCCCATCCGGGCTTTGATTCCGGCGCACCTCCCGCCAAACCACGGACCGGTCGCGGCCAACCTCAGCTGCGATCCGGGCCAACGACCAGTCATTTCGCAACCCGACTTGGATCGTGACTCTGTCCGACAGCGTGAGAAACCGACCACCGGCGAGAGCATCAGCCGGCGCCCGATCAGCCAGGCCACCACCCCTCCGGCGTGCGTCAAGGGCCAACGCACCCGACCGTCGCCACCAGTTCGTTGCGGTCCGTCCCGTCGCGCCCACCAGATGGGCCGCCGACTCCAGACTCTCACCCGCACACACCAAGTCCACGAACCGCGTCCGCGTCCCGGCCGGAAACACCTTGACCATCAACAACTCCCTCCCTCAGGATGTTGCAACGACCATATGACTCCGCCGCCCAGCGAGGGTGCTTTCTCCGCAACTCAAATGGTTGGCGGTGCGGCCCGACCCGACCCGACCGGCCCGGTCGTGGGAGGCGGGCGACGGATGCCCCGCGCGAGAGCGCCAATGCAGCGCGAG
>JACMQV010000105.1 GCA_014376815.1 Cryobacterium sp. | reverse complement strand
TGACGCATATTGGTCAGTTTCTTCTCCTTGGTGATGTTGACGTCCATGTCGTCGGCGCGCGAGTTCTCGCCGATGACCATTCCTTCGTAGACCTCTTCGGTCGGGTTGACGAAGAACGACATCCGCTCCTGCAGGGCGATGATCGCGAACGGGGTGACCACGCCGGAACGGTCCGCGACGATCGAACCGTTGTTACGGGTGACGATGTTGCCGGCCCAGGCCTCGTAGCCGTGGAAGATCGCGTTGGCGATACCGGTGCCGCGGGTGTCGGTGAGGAACTGGGTGCGGAAGCCGATCAGGCCGCGGGACGGAACGATGAATTCCATCCGGACCCAGCCGGTGCCGTGGTTCGCCATGTTCTCCATGCGCCCCTTGCGGGCGGCCAGGAGCTGCGTGATCGCGCCGAGGTACTCCTCGGGCGAGTCGATGGTGAGGTGCTCGTACGGCTCGTGGATCTTGCCGTCGACGCGCTTCACGACCACCTGGGGCTTTCCGACGGTGAGCTCGAAGCCTTCGCGGCGCATCTGTTCGACCAGGATGGCGAGGGCGAGTTCGCCACGGCCCTGGACCTCCCAGGCGTCCGGGCGTCCGATGTCGATCACGCGGAGCGAGACGTTGCCGACGAGCTCCTTGTCGAGACGGTCCTTGACCATGCGGGCGGTGAGCTTGTGGCCCTTGACCTTGCCGATCAGCGGCGACGTGTTGGTGCCGATGGTCATCGAGATGGCGGGGTCGTCGACCGTGATGGTCGGCAGCGGCCGCGGGTCTTCGGGGTCGGCGAGGGTCTCACCGATGGTGATGTCGGCGAATCCGGCGACGGCGACGATGTCACCGGGGCCGGCGCTCTCGGTCGGGTACCGGTCCAGGGCACGGGTGATCATGAGCTCGGTGACACGCACGTTCGCGATGGATCCGTCGTGCTTGATCCAGGCGACCGTCTGACCCTTCTTGATGGTGCCCTGGAAGATGCGCAGCAGCGCGAGGCGGCCGAGGAACGGCGAGGAGTCGAGGTTGGTGACCCAGGCCTGCAGCGGGTGCTCGTCGTCGTAGACCGGCGCCGGGATGTGCTCGAGGATGGCTGCGAACAACGGCTCGAGGTCATCGTTGTCGGGCAGCTGGCCGTTCTCGGGCTTGTTGAGGCTAGCGGAACCGTTACGGCCGGACGCGTAGACGACCGGGACGTTCAGCACCAGGTCGAGGTCGAGGTCGGGCACGTCGTCGGCCATGTCGCTCGCGAGGCTGATCAGCAGGTCCTGGCTCTCCTCGACGACCTCGTCGATGCGAGCATCGGGACGGTCGGTCTTGTTGACCAGGAGGATGACGGGCAGGTGGGCCTCGAGCGCCTTGCGCAGTACGAAACGGGTCTGCGGCAGGGGGCCCTCACTGGCGTCGACGAGGAGTACGACACCGTCGACCATGGACAGGCCGCGCTCGACCTCGCCGCCGAAGTCGGCGTGGCCGGGGGTGTCGATCACGTTGATGGTGATGGGACCGTCGGTCGCGTGGATGCCCTTGTACGAGATCGCCGTGTTCTTGGCGAGAATCGTGATGCCCTTTTCGCGCTCGAGCTCGTTGGAGTCCATGGCGCGCTCTTCAGTGTGGGCGTGCTCAGCGAACGAGTTGGTCTGCTGGAGCATCGCGTCAACCAGCGTGGTCTTGCCGTGGTCGACGTGGGCGACGATTGCGACATTTCGGAGGTTATTGCGCGTGGCAATCGCCATGAAGTAGATCCTTACGAAGAATGATGCCGCAAAGTACCGCGTGCGACTAAGAGTGGATGAATGTGGTCAAGGTCCGACCCAACGGATAATCCTACCGCACTCTCCCTGCCGAGAGGCTGAGAGCGGAGCCCGCCATGAAATCGGCCTCAAAAAAAGACACGCGGGGCGGGAACCGAAGTTCCCGCCCCGCGTGTCATCGTTCGGGTGTCGTGCTGTGATTCTGCTGCTTACTTCTTCCAGCCGACGATGGTCCAGTCGACCGTCTCGAACTGGGTTGCGCCGTAGTTGACCAGGCCGGTCTTCACCGCGTACACGTTCGGCAGCGGCGCGATCGGGATGATCGGCACGTAGGCGGCGAGCACCTTGTCGATCTTGTTCGCGATCACGAGGCGCTTGTCGGCGTCGAGTTCCTTGTTCGCCTCCTTGTAGAGCGGTGCCAGCTCCTTGTCGGTGATCCCGGTGAAGTTGGATTCGGACTTGACCGGGGAGAACAGCGCCTCGCTGGAGGAGATCGGCCAGGCCGTGCCGACCCAGGAGAAGCTGGTCATCTCGAAGTCGCCCGGGATGATGTAGTCCGAGAAGTACTTCGCGGCGGGAACCTCGTTGAGCTCGACGGTGACGCCGACCTCCTTGAGGTCAGCCTGCACCTGCACGGCGCGCTGCTTGTTCGTCGGGGTGTCGGCGGGCACGGTGATGGAGAGCTTGAGAGCCTTGCCGTCCTTCTCGCGGGTGCCGTCGCCGCCGGCCTTGTAGCCGGCCTCGTCGAGGAGCTTCTTGGCCGCGTCGACGTCATAGCCGATCGCACCGCCCACGTTGTCTTCGTAGCCTTTCTGTCCCGGCATGAAGATGTAGCTGCCCTGAGTGGTGGCGTCTACGCCGACGGGCGTGTTGGCCGACTCGGAGATCAGGCCGCGATTGACCGCGTGGCCGATGGCCTCACGCACCAGAACGTCCTTGAGCGGGCCCTTGGGGCCGTTCATGGTGACGTGGGTCCAGGTGAGGCCGCCGGATGCCTGGATGTCGGCATCCGCGCGCTTCTCGGCGGTCTGGTAGGCGTCGGCGTTCGAGGAGATGTAGAGAACGTCCGTTTCGGAGTTGCCGAACGAGGTGGCCTGCGACGCTCCGCTGACGACCTTGACGACGATGGTCTCCAGCTTGGCGGGCTCGCCCCACCACTTGGGGTTGCGGGTCAGGGTGACGACCTGGCCGGTGGTGTCGATGTCGGAGATCACGAACGGGCCGGACGAGGGCACCGGGGTGGTGACGTAGCCCGTGTTGAACGCTTCAGGAGTGGACGCCACGCTGGCGGGCAGCACGCTCGTGAAGATCGATTCCCAGTCGGCGTTGACCGAGTCGAAGGTCACCGTGAAGTCGTAATCGGTGCCGGTGGATTCGATCTTGCTGATCTGGTCGAAGATGGCGGTGGAGGCCGGGGAATAGGCTTCGTTGCTGCCGTTCATGGCCGCCCAGGTGGCGGCGTAGTCCTTGTAGGTGATCGGAGTGCCGTCTTCCCAGACCGCCTTGGGGTTGAGCTTGATCTCGACGATCTGGGGGTCGTCACTGACTACCTTGACGCTGGTCGCGTAGTTGGGGTCGACCAGGGTGGTCCCGTCGGCCGCAACCCGGATCGGGCCGCCGGAGGTCGGGGCCAGGGTGTTGACCGTGTCGGACTCGTTGCCGTCGACCTGGTAGATGTTCCAGTTCGAGGGCAGCGCGTTGATGGCGAGGTTGAGCGTTCCGCCGTCCTGCACATCGGCGGCGGCAGCGGCCTCCCACGCGGTGCTGGGCAGCGCCTTGCTGCTCGCCTTCGGGGAGGTGCTGTCTGCGGTGTTTCCGGGAGCGCATGCCGTGAGCAACAGGGCGGACGCACTCAGAACGGCCACTGCTGCAAAAACAGTAGTTTTCCGTTTCATGTGTGATTCTCCATTTCTTGGTGGGAACTTTTCCTGGTGAGGGAGTGAAGGTTCAGAGGGCGAGGTCTTCCTCGCGGCCGGCCAGCGACGCCGAGATGGCCAGCTCGTTCTGCTCGACGTGATGGCAGGCCGTTTCCACGGTGCCGCGGCGTTCGAGCACCGGGTCCACGCTCTCGCAGAGCGACCGGTCCTGCGGCGCGAGCAGGGTGTACAGGGGGCAGCGGCTACGGAAGTTGCAGCCGTCGATCTGCTCGGTCGGGCTGGGCAGGTCTCCCTGGAGCAGCACCCGCTTGCGGCTGCGCTCGATCACCGGGTCGGGGATCGGCGCCGCCGAGATGAGAGCCTGGGTATACGGATGCCGTGGGCGGGCGAACACCTCCGCCACCGGCCCGTACTCGACGATCCGGCCCAGGTACATGACGGCGACCGTGTCGGCGATCTGGCGGACGATCGCCAGGTCGTGCGCCACGAACAGGTAGGAGAGGTTCAGTTGCTCCTTGAGATCTTCGAGCAGGTTGATCACCCCGGCCTGGATCGAGACGTCCAGGGCGGACACCGGTTCGTCGAGGACGACGAGCCGTGGGTTGGTTGCCAGAGCGCGGGCGATGCCCACCCGCTGCCGCTGCCCGCCGGAGAACTCGTGCGGGTAACGGTCCGCCATCTGCGGGTCGAGTCCCACGAGGTCGAGTAGTTCGGCCACCCGGGCGCGCCGGGCCAGGGGCTTCACGCCGTGCACGGTGAGGGGTTCACCGATGATGTCGCCGATCGGCAGCCTCGGGTCGAGGGCGGCCATCGGGTCCTGGAAGACGATCTGCACGTCCTTCCGCAACCGGAGCAGCTCCGCCCGGCCCAGGCCGGACACATCCTTCCCGTCGATCAGGATCTGGCCGGCCTGCGGCTTCGTCATCTCCAGGATTTCGAGAACGGTCGTGGACTTGCCGCAGCCGGACTCGCCGACCAGGCCCAGGGTCTGACCGGGCAGGATCGAGAAGGACACCCCGTCCACGGCGCGAACGGTGCCGATCTGCCGAGAGAAGACCCCGCCCTTGGTCAGGGGGAAGTGCCGCACGAGTCCGGTGACGGTCAGGACCGGCCGGGCGTCCTCGGTCTTCTCCCGGGGTGCCACGGCGAGCGGTGCCGGGCGGGGGAAGACGTCGGGCCGGGTAAGCACACCGCCGGCGATGTCGCCCGCGCGGTGACACGCGGCCACGTGCGCGGCCTCCGCCAGACCGGACACGGGAGCGCCGGGCGCCGCGGTCCCGTGCATGAGGAGCACCGGTTCGGTCTCGTGGCAGGCGTCTATGGCGATCGGGCAGCGGGCCGCGAAGGGGCAGCCGCGCGGCAGGGCCGTCAACGACGGCGGACGCCCCTCGAGCGGGACGAGCCGTTCCGTTCCCGCGGTCTGCATGTTGGGCACCGAGCGCAGCAGGCCGATCGTGTACGGCATGTGCGGGGCCGAGAAGACCTCCTCCGTGGTGCCGTTCTCGACGAGCTTGCCGGCGTACATCACGGCGATCCGGTCGGCATGGCCGGCCACCACGCCCAGGTCGTGCGTGATCAGCACCACGGCGGCGCCGGTCAGGTTCTTCGCCTTCTCGAGCACCTCGAGGATCTGGGGCTGAATCGTGGCGTCCAGGGCGGTCGTGGGCTCATCAGCGATGATCAGCAGCGGATCGTTGGCGATCGACATCGCGATCACGGCGCGCTGGCGCATTCCACCGGAGAACTCGTGCGGGAAGGCCCGTGCCCGCCGTTCGGGCGCCGGGATCCCGACGACCGTGAGAAGCTCGACCGCCCGCACCTGGGCCGCACGCTTGCTCAAGGCCGGGTCGTGCAGCAGCAGGGCCTCCGCGATCTGGTCGCCCACGGTGTAGACCGGGGTCAGCGCGGACAGCGGGTCCTGGAAGATCATCGAGATCTCCCGGCCACGGATGCGGGAGAGCTGGCGGTCGTTCAGGTCCAGCAGCGACCGGCCGCCGAACATGATGCTGCCGGTGACCTCCGCCGAACTGGGCAGCAGTCCCATCAACGCCAGTGAGGACACGGATTTGCCCGAGCCGGACTCGCCCACGATCCCGAGGAACTCGCCCCTGTGCACCTGGTAGCTGATCCCGCGCACGGCCTGCACCGGGGGGCCTCCCCGCTGGGGGAACGTGACGGAGAGGTCGGTGACCTCCAGCAGCGGCGCCGCCGCGCGGGCGGGCCTGGCCGGGCTCCCGTTCAGCAGAAGATTAGTCACGGTTGACTCCCGAGGTTGGGTCGACGGCGTCGCGCAGGGCATCGCCGATCAGGCTGACGGCGAACAGGGTCACGATGAGCACCCCGGCCGGGAACACGAACAGCCAGGGCCGCGTGACGGCCGCGCTGGTCCCCTCCGCCAGGAGGGTGCCCAGGGATACGTCGGGCGCTCGGATGCCGAACCCGAAGTAGCTGAGGCTGGTCTCGGCGAGGATCGCCGCCACCACGCCGAGCGTCGCGTCGATGATCAGCAGCGATGCTACGTTGGGGATGATGTGGCGGCCCAGGATCTTCCGCATCGGCACTCCCATGTACCGGGCGGCCTTGACGAAGTCACGGTCGCGCAGGGACT
>JACMQV010000104.1 GCA_014376815.1 Cryobacterium sp. | reverse complement strand
GGCCGGATCCTCCAGGCCGCGCTGGAGTCCGTGTGCCTTGATCAGGGGTTTGATGCGGGCTGCCAGCCAGATCCGGTAGTCCTTCGGGGCGTATGCGCCTGTGGCGTAGAGCTCGAGGTAGCGCGGCATCAGCTCCGGATGGTCGCGGGCCAGCCACTGCAGGTACCAGTCCCGCACGCCCGGGCGCAGATGGAGCGCGGTGTACATGATGCTGGACGCGCCGGCATCCTTCGCCTGGCGCAGCGCCTCGTCGAGGTGGGCCTTCGTGTCGGTGAGGAAGGGCAGGATCGGCATCATGAACACCGAGCAGTCGAGTCCGCGCTCGCGCACCGCCGTCACCGTGGCCAGGCGCGCGGCCGTGGACGGGGTGCCCGGCTCGACCGCCTGCTGCAACTCGTCGTCGTAGATGGCGATCGACATGGCCAGGTCGACGGGGACGAGGTCGCTGGCCTCGACGAGCAGGTCGAGGTCGCGGCGGAGCAGCGTGCCCTTGGTCAGGATGGAGAGCGGCGTGCCCGACTGGGCGAGCGCAGCGATGATGCCCGGCATCAGCCGGTAGCGGCCCTCGGCGCGCTGGTACGGGTCGGTGTTGGTGCCGAGCGCCACCGGATGCCGGCCCCAGGTGGGCTTCTTCAGCTCCCGCTGCAAGACCTCGGCCACGTTGACCTTGACGATGATCTCGTTGTCGAAGTCTGTGCCCGCGTCGAGGTCAAGGTAGGTGTGGGTGGGCCGGGCGAAGCAGTAGGTGCAAGCGTGGGAGCAGCCCCGATAGGGATTGATGGTCCAGCCGAACGGCATCGCGCTCTGGCCCGGCACCCGGTTCAGCGCCGACTTCGCCAGCACCTCGTGGAACGTGATCCCCGCGAACTCGGGCGTGCGCACGCTGCGCACCAGGTTGTTGAGCCGGGCGAGGCCGGGCAGGGCGCCCGCCTGCTCCGTCGTGAGTTCCTGTCCGCTCCACCGCATGCAACTATTCGAACACACGTTCTATCGCGACGCAAGCGCGTGATTCAGGCCGCGGAGGTCGTCCCGGGAACCCGGCACTTTCGCTCTCCGTGCATAACTCCTGCAATTTGACCAGATTGGGGTGATTTTGCCTGCGTTTGAGGCCATTGCGCAGAATTTGCAGGAGTTATGCAATCGACGGACGGGCAGGACGGATGCCGCGGCGACGGACGGGCAGGACGGATGCGGCGGCCGCGGCGACCGCCGCCGCGACGACGCCTACGCGGTGAGGTGCAGCGTGTGCGCGGTGGCGGCCAGGGACGCGGCCGCGGCGGCCGGGTCGTCGGACAGCGTCGTGCCGAGGCTCGGGATCATCTCGCGCAGCTTGGGCTCCCAGGCCGGGTACTGCTCGGGGAAGCAGCGCTTGAGCAGGTCCACCATGATCGGGGCCGCCGTGGACGCGCCCGGGGACGCGCCGAGCAGACCCGCGATGGTGCCGTCGGCCGAGGTGATGACCTCGGTGCCGAACTGCAGCACGCCGCCCTGCTTCGGATCCTTCTTCATGACCTGCACGCGCTGGCCGGCGGTGATGAGCTCCCAGTCGTCGAGCTTGGCGGTCGGGATGAACTCCTGCAGCGCCTTGAGCTTCGTCTTCTTCGACGCGAAAACCTCGCCGATCAGGTACTTCATCAGGCCGAAGTTGTGCGCGGCGACACCGAGCATCGGTCCGATGTTGTGCGTGCGGATCGAGAACGGCAGGTCGAACCAGGTGCTCGACTTGAGGAACTTGGGCGTGAAGCCGGCGTAGGGCCCGAACAAGAGCGAGCTCTCCCCCTCGACGACGCGGGTGTCGAGGTGCGGCACCGACATCGGCGGGGCGCCGACGGCGGCCTTGCCGTAGACCTTGGCGTGGTGCTGGCTGACGAGTTTCGGGTTCGTGGTGCGCAGGAACTGGCCGCTGATCGGGAAGCCGCCGAAGCCCTTGATCTCGGGGATGCCGCTCTGCTGCAGCAGCGCCAGGGCGCCGCCACCCGCACCGACGAAGACGAACCGGGCGTTCACCGCACCCGGGTGCCCGCCGACCAGGCGGCGCAGGTTCAGGTTCCACGTGCCATCCGGAAGCTGCTTGATGCCCGTGACCTGCTGGTTCACGTGCACGCCGGCGCCCGCGGCGGCGAGGTTGTCGAACAGGTAGCGGGTCAGGGCGCCGAAGTCGACGTCGGTGCCGGACACGATCCGGGTCGCCGCGATCTTCTGGTTCTTCGGGCGCTTCCTGGTCAGGAGCGGCGTCCACGTGCCGATCACGGCGGGGTCCTCGCTGTACTCCATGCCCTGGAACAGGGGTTGGTCCTTGAGCACCGCGAAACGCTTGCGCAGGTACTCGACGCTGTCTTTGCCGTGCACGAAGGTCATGTGCGGCGTGGAGTTGATGAAGTTCGTCGGGGCCGGCAGCGCACCCGTCTCGACCAGGTGCGCCCAGAGCTGGCGGCTGATCTGGAACTGCTCGTTGATGGCCACGGCCTTGTCGGCGGTGACGGTTCCGTCCTTCGCCTCGGGCATGTAGTTCAGCTCACACAGGGCGGCATGGCCGGTGCCCGCGTTGTTCCACGGGTTCGAGCTTTCCTGCGCGACCTCACCGAGCCGCTCGTAGATCTCGACGCTCCAGTCGGGCTGCAACTGCTTGATCAAGGTACCGAGCGTGGCGCTCATAATGCCGCCACCAATAAGTACGACATCGACGTTCGCCATTGGATTCACACTTTCGAGTGTAACGCCGGTAACGGATGCCTCCCGCCGGAACGCGGGCGCGGCAGGTAACGGTTGGCCCGCCACTGCGCGAATGCCGGGCTCAGGCGCGGGACGTCACGCGCTCGTAGTTGGCGATGAACTCGTCGACGGACACGCTCGCGACGACGTGGGCGATCAGGTCGAGATCCAGGTCGGCCAGCGTCTTGAACCGCACGCAGCTCTTGCCCATGTTCAGGGCGCGGCCGGTGGCGGCCCATTCCGCGCGGAACGCGGCATCCTTCTCGGGGAAGCTGTAGAGGGCCATCAGGTAGAGCGAGTTGTAGTTCTTCTGCGCGGCCAGGCTGACATAGGCCAGCGGCTGCTTGTTGTAGGTGTTCGGGTAGGTCTCCAGCGGGACAACCCAGCCCAGGATGCCGCCGTACACACCGAGGCGGTAGCCCGCGGGCATGGCGTCGCGCACGGTGTCCAGCACCGGGTAGAGCAGGGCCCGCCGGTCGGGGGCGAGGTCGAGAACGAGCGTCTCCACCTCGAACGGAACCGGCTCTGCACTCATGGAGTCAAGGATATCCGCTTCGGGCCCCGGCACCGGGGCCGGCCGGGTCAGGGCAGGCCGGCCGCAGGCAGTGCTTCCGGAATCGTTGGCGCCGCGGCTGCGAGCGCGGGCGCGATCACCAGCGCCGCGGTGACGGCCGGAGCGCTGCGCGGGACGACGGCCCGCGCCCCGTAGAGCTCCAGCCGGGTGAGGGTCTTCTCGAAGCTCTCCGGCACGCCGTAGTGGAACCCCTGCGCGCTGCGGATGCCGAGCGCGGTCAGGTGGTTCGCCATCGCGTCGTTCTCCACGCCCTCGACGATCATCGAGTACTCGAGGTTGTCGCCGAACCCCTGCAGAGCGGTGAGCACCTCGCGCTGGCGGATGTCGTCGAGGTCGTCGACGAGGCTCCGGTCGATTTTGAGGATGTCCATGGGCATCCGTACCAGGGCGTCGACCGAGGAGTCCTGGGAGCCGTAGTCGTCGAGCGCGATCATCAGCCCGAGGTCGCGCATGCGGTCGGCCTGGGCGCGGATGGCGGGGGTGACCTTGGTCATCGACCGCTCGTTGAGTTCGAGGCAGAGGGAGATGCCGGGGTAGCGGTCGGCGAGTTCCTCGAGGTACGTGCCGACGCGCTCGGGCAGGATCTGCCCGGCCTCCACATTGATGGTCATGCAGACCACCCGCGGCTCGACGAGCCGGAAGTCCGCGGCAGCCTTCATGGCCTTGATGGCCACCTGGCGGGTCATCGCGTCGAGCCGGCCGAGGCCCTTGGCCTTCTCCACGATCGACGGCGGCGACAGCGGGCCCAGGTCCGGGTGGGTGTAGCGAACGAGCGCCTCGAACGCCCAGATCTGCCCGGTGACGAGGCTGACGATGGGCTGGAAGGCCAGTTCGAGCAGGTCCTCGTCGATCGCGTGGGCGATGATGTCGTTCATCTGCGAGGAGCGGTGGCTCGAGATGTTGATGCTGCTCTCGTTCGCCGGGCCGCCGCGCCGGCGGGACTTCTTGATCGCGAGCATGGAGCGGTCCGCGTCCTGGACGAGCTGGTTGACGTCGGTCTCCCGGTGCGCGGAATAGGCCAGGCCCACGCTGATCACCGGGTTGTGGGTGGTCTGGCCGATGGTCATCGGTTTGCCGGACTTCACCAGGATGCGCTCGGCGATGGCCTTCGCCTCGGCCAGCGACACGAGGTGGGTGAGGATGATCACGAATTCGTCGCCGCCGACCCGGGCCACCACATCGTTCGGCCGCACGACCGCGCTCAGCCGGCGGCCGAGTTCCTTGAGCACCTCGTCGCCCGTCTGGTGGCCGAACCGGTCATTGAGGCGCTTGAAATCGTCGAGGTCGATGAACAGCACCGCGAGCGCCTCGGAGTAGTCCCGGTGGTCGTTGATGTTGGCCAGGGCCTCCTGGAAGGCGCCGTAGTTCGGCAGGCTCGTCAGCGGGTCCGTGTTGGCGCGGAGGGTCAGGCCGGCGATGTTCGCACGCGCCTTCACCACCATCTCCGCCGTCGTCGCGAGGGCTTCGAGGGCCCGGCGGTCGTTCCCGGTGAACGCCCCGTCCATCGGGTCGCGGCGGGCGACCAGGAACATGTCCTGCCCGGGAGCGTCGACCAGCAGCAAGGCCATGCTGATCTCGCCCGCCCGGGCCGGCTCCGCCCGCACGGAGACGGATTCGGCCCCAATGGTGTCTTCGACGGCCCGGCGGAGCACGTCGACGATGGTGTCCGTCGCCCCGGACAGCGCGTCGTCGCCCGGGTCGGTGCTCAGCGCGCTCGCGCCGTTGACCATCCCGGCGAGCCGGCGCCGCATGACCGCGACCGTGGTGGTCACCTTGACGACCGCACCGACGATCATCAGAGCGAACAGCACGATGACCGCGTCGAAGGCGGCGCTCACCTCGACGAACAGGGGGAGCCCCTCGGAGCTCCAGATTGCGGCGACCCCGGAGACGAGGGCGCAGCCAAAGAGGGTCAGAGCCAGCCGCAGCGGCGACAGGAGCGCACGGCCTCCGCGGTCGACGGGGGCGCTGATCAGGCTCTGGCGGAGGACCTCGACCAGAACGACGAAGGCGACGTAACCCACGGATGCCACGGCCACGGCCGACAGCACGGGCAGCCCGCGATTGGTCAGGCCCGAGTAGATCAGCACGGAGACGATGCCGCCGGCACCCTGCAGCCCGGCGCTGTAGACGGCCACGGATGCCCGGCCGGCCTCGAGCAGGATGGCCAGCAGGACGCCGAGGGAGATCACGCCGATCGCGGCTTCCGCCGACAGGGTCGGGGCGAGGGCCGGCAGCGCCAGCACCGGGAGGCTGATCACCGGGCTGCGGTGCGCCACGGTGCCGACTCGCACCCAGGTGAGCTCCAGGACGGCTGCGCAGAGGACGCCGACCACGGCGATCAGGCGGTGCTCGGGAGGTGCGCCGGCGATCAGTGCCAGGGACGCGGCGATTGTCGCGACAGCGATGCCGGCGAACACCATGAACGCGCTTCGCCTGACCCCTGCTGAATTCCGAATCCCGCCCACGAAGTCTGACACTAGCGGAGAGCGCCGTCGGACGTTCACCACCGCGCGGCGCGTGCTGCGACACGGCCCCGACCGGGGGGTGCCCAGGCCGACGGGCGGGGGCCGGCGGGCACGCGCCGCCGCGCCGAGCCGCCGGCGCGGGCCCACAGCGTCAACACGCTCTGATCAGCACTCTGGCTGCTCCGCGTCGGCCGGATCCGCGCCGGGCGTCAGCGCGCGAGCGCGAGCAGGTCGGCGGCGACGATTTCGGCAATCTGCACGGCGTTGAGCGCGGCGCCCTTGCGCAGATTGTCGTTGGTGATGAAGAGGGCCAGGCCGCGCCCGTCCGGCACACCACGGTCCTGGCGCACGCGGCCGACGAAGCTCGGGTCCTGGCCGGCCGCTTCGAGGGGAGTGGGGACATCCGTCAGTACCACGCCGGGGGCGGTGGCCAGCAGCTCGAGCGCGCGGGCGACCGACAGCGGGTTGGCGAACTCGGCGTTGATCGACAGGGCGTGGCCGGTGAAGACGGGGACGCGCACGCAGGTGCCCGAGACGAGGAGGTCAGGCAGGTCGAGGATCTTGCGGCTCTCGTTGCGGAGCTTCTTCTCCTCGTCGGTCTCGAATTCGCCGTCGTCGACGATGGACCCGGCCAGCGGGATGACGTCGAACGCGATCGGGCGCACGTAGACGAGCGGGTCGGGCATCGGCACGGCCGAACCGTCGTGCACGAGCTGGAGCAGGTTGTCGCTGAGCGCGGCGGCGCGCACCTGGCTGGCCAGCTCGCGGGCGCCGGCGAGTCCGCTGCCGGAGACCGCCTGGTAGGTGCTCACGATCAGGCGCTCGAGGCCGGCCTCGTCGTGCAGCACCTTGAGCACGGGCATGGCCGCCATGGTGGTGCAGTTCGGGTTCGCGATGATGCCCTTCGTGGCGAGCTTGATGGCCTCGGGGTTGACCTCGCTGACGACGAGCGGCACCTCGGGGTCCATCCGCCAGCCCGACGAGTTGTCGATCACGGTGACCCCGGCCGCGGCGAAGCGGGGCGCCTGCACCTTGGACAGGGTGGCGCCGGCCGAGAAGATGGCCACGTCCAGCCCGGTCGGGTCGGCGGTGGCGGCGTCTTCGACGACGACCCTCTCGCCCTTGAACAGGAGGCTCGTGCCGGCGGACCGGGACGACGCGAAGAAGCGGATGCCGGCGACCGGGAAGTCGCGCTCCTCGAGCAGGCGGCGCACGACGGCGCCGACCTGGCCGGTGGCGCCGACGACGCCGATCTGGATTCCTGCGGTGCTGGATGCTGCGGTGCTGGTCACTGTGTGTTCCTTACTCAGTCGGAAGTCGATCGTTCTTGTGCACAACTCCTGCAAATTCTTCTGTTCGGGGCCGAAACGGGCCTCAGAAGAGGGTTTCCCAGCAAATTGCAGGAGTTATGCACGAGGCGCAGCTCGCACTGGGCCGGGCCGGGGCGGGGCAGGGCGGGCGGGGCGGATGCCGGCTAGCGGCCGGTGCCGCCGTGCACGATCGCGTCGTCGGTGGCGTCGAGCCCGAAGGCCGTGTGTACCACCCGCAGCGCCTCGTTGATGGTGTCGGCCCGGGTGACCACCGAGATGCGGATCTCGCTGGTGGAGATCATCTCGATGTTGATTCCGGCCTCGTAGAGGGCCTCGAACAGGCGGGCGGAGACGCCGGTGTTGGTGCGCATGCCGGCGCCGACCAGCGCGAGCTTGCCGATCTGGTCGTCGTACTGCAGCCCGGCGAAACCGACGTTGGCCTGCTCATTCGACAGGGCGGTCAGCACCTGCTGGCCCTCCGACTTCGGCAGGGTGAAGGAGATGTCGGTCAGCCCGGTGGACGCGGCCGAGACGTTCTGCACGATCATGTCCACGTTGGCGTTGGTCTTGGCGACGATCTTGAAGATCTGCGCGGCCTTGCCGGGGATGTCGGGCACGCCGACGACCGTGACCTTGGCTTCGCTCAGGTCGGCGGCGACCCCGGCGATGATTGGCTCTTCCACTGTCTCTCCATTCGCGGATGCGTTATTGGGATGCGTGTGCTCGGTGACCGAGGAGTTCGGGATCGCGATGTGCGGGCTCGTGGTGTCCGGGTTGTACACGATGGTGCCCACGTTGTTGCTGAACGAGGAGCGCACGTGCAGCGTCACCCCGTGCCGACGGGCATATTCCACTGCCCGAATGTAGAGCACCTTGGCCCCGGCGGCGGCCAGCTCGAGCATTTCCTCGCTGGAGATGCGGTCGAGTTTGCGGGCGCGGGGGACGACGCGCGGATCCGCGGTGAAGACGCCGTCGACATCCGTGTAGATCTCGCAGATGTCGGCGCCCAGCGCGGCGGCGAGGGCCACCGCGGTGGTGTCGGAGCCGCCGCGGCCGAGGGTGGTGATGTCCTTGGTGTCGCGGTTGAAGCCCTGGAAGCCGGCGACGATCGCCACGGCGCCCTCGTCGAGGGCGCCACGGATGCGGCCCGGGGTCACGTCGACGATGCGGGCGGCGCCGTGCTGGGCATCCGTGATCATGCCGGCCTGGCTGCCGGTGAAGGAGCGGGCGTCGTAGCCCATGCTCTTGATCGCCATCGCCAGCAGCGCCATCGAGATGCGCTCGCCCGCGGTGAGCAGCATGTCGAGTTCGCGCGGCGCGGGGATCGGCGTGACCTGGTGGGCCAGGTCGAGGAGCTCGT
>JACMQV010000103.1 GCA_014376815.1 Cryobacterium sp. | reverse complement strand
GGTGATCGACCTGCGCAGCCTGTCCCCGTTCGATGACGAGACCGTGGGTGCATCCCTGCGGAAGACCTCACGCGCCGCCGTCGTGCACGAGGCGGCTCAGTTCGGCGGGTACGGGGCGGAAGTGGCGGCCCGGCTCACCGAGCGCAACTTCTTCCATCTCGCCGCGCCGATCCTGCGGATCACCGGCTTTGACATCCCGTATCCGTCGCCCAAGCTCGAGGAGTACTTCCTGCCGACACCCGACCGGATCCTGGCCGCCCTCGGCAGTTGGGAGTGGTCCTGATGGGACAGCACTTCATCCTCCCCGACCTCGGCGAGGGCCTCACCGAGGCCGAAATCGTCTCCTGGCTGGTCGCCGTGGGCGACACCATCGCCATCGACCAGCCCGTCATCGAGGTCGAATCGGCCAAGTCGATCGTCGAACTGCCGTCCCCCTTCGGCGGCGTGGTCGAAGCCCTGATCGGGGAGGTCGGCCAGGTCGTGCACGCCGGGCAGGTGATCCTGACGGTGACGGATGCTCACGCGCCCGCAGCCGTGACGCCCACCCCGGCGCCCGCGGCGCCCAGCGCGGCGCCCGCTCCGGCCGAGTCGTCCGCGGGGCCCACAGCGGCCCCAGCGGCCCCAGCGGCCCCAGGGTCGGCATCCGGTGCCGTGCTGATCGGCTACGGCACGAGCGAGAACACCCGCCCGGTGCGCCGCCCCGCCGCGGGGCGCTTCGGAACCCGTCCGGGACTGCCGCAGCCGGTCGTTCCGGCGCCGGCGCCCCCGGCCGGGCGTTCCGGCCGATCCCCGGTCGTCTCGCCCCTGGTGCGGCGGCTGGCCCGTGAGCACGGCTTCGACGCGAGCACGCTGCACGGCAGCGGACCGGATGCCCTCGTGCTGCGCCGGGACGTGGAGTCGTTCATTCGCGTCCAGGCCGTTCCCGCGGCCCTTCCTGAGGCCCTTCCCGCAGCCGTTCCCGCGGCCGTTCCCCTGGCCGTTCCCGAGGCCGTTCCCACGGGCGCGACGGGACCGGAAGACATCCGCATCCCGATCACCGGGCTGCGGAAGGTGGTCTCCGAGCGCATGACGATCTCGCGCCGGGAGATTCCGGAGGCGACCGTCTGGCTGGACGTGGACGCCACCGAGCTGTTCTCCGCGCGCGCCCGCCTGCTCGCGGCGACCGGCGAGCGGTTCAGCGTGACCGCGCTGATCGCCCGCTTCACCGTGGCGGGGTTGCGTCGGTTCCCGCTGCTGAACTCCTCGGTCGACACCGCGAGCCAGGAGATCCTGCAGCACGGCGCCATCAACCTGGGCATCGCCGCCCAGACTCCGCGGGGACTCATGGTCCCCGTCGTGCACGGCGCCCACGCACTGACAACTCGCCAGCTGCGGGACTCCATCGCCGGCCTGGTCGGACAAGCCGCGGACGGGGCGTTCCCGCCGGCCTCGCTCAGCGGAGGGACGTTCACCCTGAACAACTTCGGTGCGCTCGGCGTCGACGGGTCGGCCGCGATCATCAACCACCCGGAAGCCGCGATCCTCGGCATCGGGCGCATGATCGAACGCCCCTGGGTGGTCAACCATGAACTCGCGGTGCGCACCGTGGTCGAACTGTCCCTGGTCTTCGATCACCGGGTCTGCGACGGCGGAACCGCCGCCGGCTTCCTCACCTACGTGGCCGGCTGCATCGAATCCCCCGTGAGCATGCTCGCCGACCTGTGAGCGGGAAGCAATGAGCGCACAACCTGGAATAGAGCGCTAGTTGGTCAAGGCGTTGCACTCCGGTGCGGCGTCAAAAGCCTGACCGATCGAGCTCCTGGCGTCACCGGCGGCGGCGGCGATCGCCTCCACCGTGGCAGCCAGCGCCGCCAGCGAATCACCGGCGGCAGTGGCGACGGCCGCGATCGCCACGACCAGGGCCGTTCCGGTTGCGCCGTCCACTGCGGCCACGCTCGACTCGAGGGCGCCGATGGAGGTGTCCAGGTCATCGGCGGATTGCCTCACTGCCGCCAGCGACGGATCGTCTTCGCTCCCGGCCGGGACGTCCTTGAGCGTCGTCGCGAGCGCTGCCGCCGATTGTGTGACGACCGTCATCTGAGCCGAGAGCGCGCCCGAGACATCGTTCCCGCCCGACGTCGCAGCCGTCACCAGTCCCTGGAGATCGGACTTCAGGGTCGAGGTCGATGTGCAGACATCACCGGCCCAGGCGGTCTGCTCGGCTGTCGGTGCGGCACCGGTCGACGTCGAGGCGGACGCAGAGGCCGTGGGTGACGGTCCGGGGGAAGCCGAGTCCGCGCATCCGCTGAGCGCCAGGGCGGCGCCCAGAAGGCCGACCAGGGGCATGAGGCGCCGAACCGGACGGTGCGGTGCGCGGGCGAATCTGCTCACGGTGTTCTCCCATTCCTTGCTGTCGGAGCGTTCGGTGCGTTCGGTGCCTTCGCTGGGACCTGTCGGCGACCGGCCTGCCCTGCCGGGTGGCGGGCCGGCCGGACGCCCGACACGTGCCTGCTGCTACTGGGTGTCCTCCGACCCCTGCTCGATCGCGAGCCCGAGGGCTTCCGCAAGCTTCCCCACGGCGGCCATCGTGCGCGGGGTGCCGATGATCGGTGCGACCGCAACGAGGACGTCCTCCAGGTCCTCCACGGTCACGCCGGCTTCCTCTGCCGGTCCGACGTGCAGCAGGTAGGACATGACGGGCGCATCGGCCGCGGCGAGTGCCGCGATCCGCACGAGCATCAGTGAGCGGCTGTCCAGTTCGGTGCGAGCCAGTGACACGGCGTTGATGTCGGTCGACGTCTCCAGTACCGGGTTCTCTCCATGAGCCATGAGCCATACTCCTTTTTTCCAGGGCGGCGCCCTTGTCGATAGCAGAGTCGATAGCAGAGTCGATAGCAGGTCAGGAGTGCCCGGACCTGTCCC
>JACMQV010000102.1 GCA_014376815.1 Cryobacterium sp. | reverse complement strand
CGGGCTGCGCGTTGCCGGGCGGCTGCTGCTGTCGGCGCAGGTCGCCCAGCCCAGCGAGACCAAGCAACTGCTCGCCCTCATGGCGCAGCTGTCGGCACTCACTGACGCCGTGACCCGGCTCCGGGAGGCCCAAGACCGAGCGGGGCAGGCCCGCGCCGCCCGGCAGGCAGCAGAAGCGCTATGTGCGGTGACGGCCCGCTACGCCGGCCCGGGCGTGCCGTTGATCGGTGCCGCTGCGGCGGTCTCGGCGTCGAGTGGTCTGGGCGGTCGGGCTACGGAACAGGCCCGTCCATACGGGGCGGGACCGGAACACACGGGTCCGGCGCTGTCGGTTACACGACCCCGCCGCTAGGTCGCCCTGTGATGTGCTGGGCGGACAGAACGGCGCATCTGGCCGGGCTCCCTCACCCTGGCGCGTTGGACGCCACGAGCGGCGACGACCACGGGTCACGGTCAAAGATCACCGGGCGGGCGCACACCGGGGCGGGTGCGATCACTTGCGGGGTCCGCGTCGGCGGGGTCGTCACGGGGGTTTCTTGTCGGCGGCCACGCAACCGGGAACGGCACCTTCCGGTGACGGCTACGACCACCTCTGGGTGGTCTGGGACGACCGGCGTATCTACGTCTACCGAGGCTTGTACTCCCAGCCATCGGGTCGTCCGTTCCTGAGATCGCCGCCGCACAAGACGCAGATCCCGACCTCCTCAGCGCACCAGCCGCAGACGACCAGACCACGCCACGTCAGCCCCTTGCACCGCTGGCAGGGAGCGCTCACGTCCTGGAGCCCGAACGAGCCGCTCGACTCAAGGCCACAGAGGGGAAGCGGCTCCTCGCCGGCTGGCTCTCCCCGCTCCACGACACAAGGCTACGGCGGACTTTTAGGCACTAACTCGGTACTCCCGGCCGCCGATCACCAGGAGCGGCACCTTCCGTCGATTCATGTCCGGTAGTCCGCGCTGATGTGTTCCGTCAGGACCCGTTAGCCAGGCCGGCGATGACGTAGGCAACCCAGAGCATCAGGTGGATGACCTCACCAAGGGTGATGCGGCGCAAGCGAATGCGGAGCCGTCCAAGATCGTCGGAGGCACGGTCATGAAGCGGAAGGAGGATCCGCAACTCATCAGCCGCGAGCTTTTCGGTTCCCCAGGCAACGATCCGACGCCCATCTGTCGTGCGCAGCGCGAGCCGGTTGCCTGCTTCGTCGATCTCCGACACTGCGACGGTGGGCACCATCACCCGGTGCAGTGGGTTCACCAGCACCAAGTAGGACGCCCGCACGACGATCTTCGGCACCACGATGAACATCAACGCCGCCTGTCCCGCGCAGAACGTCCCCAGGACATAGGACAATGCGCCCGCCGTCGTGTACGGAGGGCCGTCCCATGCGCCGAACACCATCAGCGGATCGAGCAGGACAGCGATGACCACCAGCAGGCCAGCAACGCCAGCGGCTCCGCAAGACGAACTGAACCCGTTGCGTAGTACAACCGCATCATCGGAAGCGGTCACGTGTCCCGCCCTGGGGTACAAGCCGGTCCATTCGGCGATGCAAGCGGCTGCCCCGCCCGCGAGGCGACGGGCGGCTGGCTCACAACGTCACGCTAGCGCCGTTCACGCCGCCACCGGGAATGCCGGTTACCGGGGCCGCGGACAAGTCAGTTTCGCGGGGATGCAGGACGCG
>JACMQV010000101.1 GCA_014376815.1 Cryobacterium sp. | reverse complement strand
GAGCAGCATCAGGCGTTTGGTGCCGAAACCGCCGGTGACGAACTCGCGATCGAGGTCCCAGAAGGTGAGCCCGTGGTTGGAGATGTCCAGGTCGGGGTGGGAGCGCTGGGTGTACTCGAGCGGGTCGATGTCGGCCATCAGGTGGCCGCGCACGCGGTAGGCGTTGATCAATTCCTGCACGCGGGCGGTCTTGTCGACGGCGCTGGCCAGGTCGACGCTGATGTCCGGCGCCCAGTGGATGGGGTCGTAGGGGATGCGCAGGGCGGCGAAGATGTCTTCGTAGAAGTGGTGCTGCCCGACCAGGAGCTCGTGCACGATCTTGAGGAACTCGCCGGAGCCGGCTCCCTGGATGACGCGGTGGTCGTAGGTGCTGGTCAGGGTGATGGTCTTCGAGATCGCGAGACCGGTGAGGGTCTTGACGCTGGCCCCCTGGAACTCCGCCGGGTAGTCGAGGGCGCCGGCGCCGATGATGCAGCCCTGGCCCTTCATCAGGCGCGGCACGGAGTGCACGGTCCCGATTCCGCCCGGGTTGGTCAGGGAGACCGTGGCGCCGGAGAAGTCATCCGCCGTGAGCTTGTTCTTGCGGGCGCGGGTGACCAGGTCTTCATAGGATGCGAGGTACTCGCCGAACGACATCGTGTCGGCGCGCTTGATGGCCGGAACCATGAGGGAGCGGGTGCCGTCCGGCTTGGGCAGGTCGATCGCGATGCCGAGGCCCACGTGGGCCGGGGCGATGACCGAGGGCTTGCCGTCGATCTCGTTGTAGTAGACGTTCTGGCTGGGGAACATCTTGAGCGCCTGGATCAGCGCCCAACCGATCAGGTGCGTGAACGAGACCTTGCCGCCGCGGGACCGGCGCATGTGGTTGTTCATCACGATGCGGTTGTCGATCAGCAGCTTCGCCGGGATGGTGCGCACACTCGTGGCCGTCGGCACGGTCAGGCTGGTGGCCATGTTGGCGGCCAGGCTCTTGGACATGCCGCGGAGGGGAGTGACGATGTCCACGGCCTCGGCCGCCGCGACGGGCTGCGGGGCACTGATCGGCGCATCGGCCGGCACGGGGACAGGCTTGGGGGCGCTGGACGTGGTGCGCGCGGTGCGCTGCCCGCCCACGATCGGGATGGGGGCCGTGATCGGGGCCGGCTCGGCTGCCGGGGCCGCGGCGTTCGGGGCCTCGGCAGCCGGAGCCGCGGCGGTCGCCGGCGGGTTCACTGCGGACTCGGTGCCGGCCGCGGCGGCCGCTGCGGCAGCACCGTTGGCGGTCTGATGGTAGCTCTCGAGAACGGGCCACCAGGACTCGTCCACCAGGTTCTTGTCGACGAGGTACCGTTCGTACAACTCATCGACGAGCCACTCGTTCGCTCCGAATTCACCCGACGTGGTTTCGTCGGATCCACTACCGGTCAACTGGCTTGACACAGCCGGTTCCCACTCTCTACGTTGATTTTGAATGTCCCGGGCGTTCATGAGGACCCGGTTCGGTCTGCCTATCCAGCCTAATCCCCTCAGGCGTGGCTGCGGTCATCCGCGCAGGGGGCTAGCGTTATTTCCATGCAGTTCTATGGAGCGGTCCCCAGCCACGATCTCACGTACTCCGACGTTTTCCTGGTGCCCAGCCAGTCCGCCGTCAGCAGTCGGCTCGATGTGTCCCTCGCCCCGGGGGACGGCACCGGCGCGACGATCCCGATCGTCTCCGCGAACATGAACTCGGTCACGGGCCCCCGCCTCGCGGCGTCCCTCGCCCGCCGCGGCGGCCTGGGAGTGCTGCCGCAGGACATGCACCTGCAGGAACTCGACTCCGCCATCCGCTGGGTGAAGGCCCAGTCGACGCGGTTCGACACGCCGTTCGTGTTCGGTCCCCAGGACACCGTGGCGCTGGCGCTGCGCCAGGTACCGCCCGTGGCCGGCCAGGGGCTGGTCATCAACGACCGGAACGAGACCTACCTGGGCTGCATCGACGCGTCCCGACTCGCCACGGCGCTGCCGGACGCGCTCCTCGGCGACCTCCTGCACGGGTCCATCACCTCGCTCGACGCCGACGACATCGACGGCCCGCGCCGCGCGTTCGACGTGATGACCGAGGCCGACCTCGACTTCGCCACCGTGCAGCACCACGGCGCCGTCATCGGAACGCTCAGCCGCAAGAGCGCGCTGCGCTCCACGCTCTACCAGCCCGCACTGGACGCGCAGGGCCGCCTGCGGGTCGCCGCGGCGGTCGGGATCAACGGCGACATCGCGGCCAAGGCGAGGGCACTCGTCGCCGCCGGGGTCGACGTGCTCGTGATCGACACCGCTCACGGCCACCAGGACGGCATGCTGCGGGCGATCAAGATCGTCGCGGACCTCGGGCTGGGCATTCCGATCGTGGCCGGCAACGTCGTGACGGCGGATGCCGTGGGCGACCTGGTCGGAGCCGGCGCCACCATCGTGAAGGTCGGGGTGGGCCCCGGGGCCATGTGCACGACCCGCATGATGACGGCCGTGGGACGCCCCCAGTTCTCCGCCGTGCTGGAGAGCGCGGCCGCCGCGCGCGAGCTCGGTGCGCACGTCTGGGCCGACGGCGGGGTGCGCTACCCGCGTGACGTGGCGCTCGCGCTCGCCGCGGGCGCGGCATCCGTGATGATCGGCTCCTGGTTCGCCGGCACGATCGAGGCTCCCGGCACCCTCGACCGGGACGCGGCCGGCGGCCTCTACAAGGAAAGCTGGGGCATGGCCTCCACCAGGGCCGTGCGCCAGCGCTTCGACCGTCTGGACGCGTACGACCTGGCCCGCAAGACCCTCTTCGCGGAGGGCATCTCCAGTTCGAAGATCTACCTGGACCCGCTGCGGCCCTCGGTCGAGGACCTGCTCGACATGATCACCTCCGGGGTGCGCAGCTCGTTCACCTACGCGGGAGCGACCAGCGTCGAGGAGTTCCACCTGCGTTCGCTGGTCGGGATCCAGTCGGCCGCCGGATACGAGGAGGGCAAGGCGCTGCCCGTCTCCTGGTGAACCCGCGGCACCGGGCGCGGCACCGGCCGTGGGACTGAGAGCGGACTGTCATCCGCGCGCAGTAGACTTGGCGGAATAATGGACGACCCCCCTCCTGCGTATTCGCCCAGCCACTGTTCTCCTCACCCGAACGGTCACCCGCCCCTGAACCCACGCGGCGGTGCCCATGTTTGAGTGGCTCATGCTCGGCGTGGGGCTCCTCCTCACGGTGGGCACCGGCCTGTTCGTCGCGAGCGAGTTCGCCCTGGTCAACCTGGACCGGTCTGAACTCGAGGCCCGCCGCGACCGCGGGGAGACCCGCCTCGGGCTGACGATCTCCGCCCTGAAGATCACCTCCACGCACCTCTCCAGCGCGCAGCTCGGCATCACCCTCACTACCCTCCTCACCGGTTACGCCATGGAGCCTGCCCTGAGCGCCCTCCTGTCGCCGCCGCTCACGGCCCTGGGCCTGTCGGCGGCCGTCGTCCCGGTGGTCGCGGTCACCGCCGCGGTCGTCATCGCGACGCTGGCCTCGATGATCATCGGCGAGCTGGTCCCCAAGAACTTCGCCCTCGCTCTGCCCATCCAGACCGCGAAACTGGTCATCCCGTTCCAGACGTTGTTCACGACCGTGTTCAAGCCCGCGGTCGTCGTGCTCAACGGCAGCGCCAACGGCGTGCTGCGCTCCATCGGGATCGAACCGAAAGAGGAACTCTCCGGCGCCCGGACCGCGGAGGAGCTCTCCTCCCTGGTACGCCGCTCGGCCAGCGCCGGACTGCTCGAGAAAGACACGGCGACGCTGCTGCACCGCACCCTGCTGTTCTCCGGGCACACGGCGTCGGACGTGATGACGCCCCGCCCCCGGGTGGCCAGCGTGCAGCGCACCGACTCGGCCCAGGCCGTGCTCGACCTCACCCGCCGGACCGGCTACTCCCGCTTCCCCGTCGTCGACGAGGGGGTCGACGACATCGTGGGGATCGTGCACGTGAAGCAGGCGGTGGCCGTGCCGCGGCACCGCCGGGCGGATGTCCCGGTGTCGGCCCTCCAATCGGAGGCCATTCGTGTCCCGGAGACCATGAAGCTCGACGGGCTGCTGGTCGAGCTGCGCGCCCGCGGCTACCAGATGGCGATCGTCGTCGACGAATACGGCGGCACGGCCGGCGTGGCCACCCTGGAAGACCTGGTCGAGGAACTCGTCGGTGAGGTGGCCGACGAGCATGACCGCGCCCGGGCCGGGGTCGTGCTGTCCCCGGACTCGCTGACCTTCCCCGGCATGTTGCGGCCGGACGAACTGCTCGAACGCACCGGCATCGTCGTGCCGGAGGACGGGCCCTACGAAACGGTGGCCGGGTTCGTGATGAGCGAGCTGGGACGCCTGCCCGTGGTCGGGGACACCGTACGCCTCGACGCCGGCGAACTGGCCGTGGAACGGCTGGACGGCCGCCGCATCGACCGGCTGCGGTTCACCCCGGAGACGCCGGCCACGGAAGAATCCGTTGCAGAGGAACAGGAGAACGAGGCGAGTGACCATGAGTGACTGGATGGGACTCGTCTGGCTGGTCGTGCTCCTCGCCGGCAACGCCTTCTTCGTCGCGGCCGAATTCGCGGTCATCTCCGCGCGCCGGTCCCAGATCGAGCCGCTCGCCGAGGCCGGCAAGATCAGGGCCGTCACGGCCCTCTGGGCGATGGAACACGCCACGCTGATGCTGGCCACCACACAGCTGGGCATCACGGTGTGCTCACTGCTGATCCTGAACGTCTCCGAACCGGCGATCCACCACCTGCTCGAGATCCCCCTCTCCCTGACCGGGCTGCCGGCGGAGGCGATCACCGCCATCGCGTTCGCCGTCACCCTGCTGCTGGTCTCGTACCTGCACGTCGTGTTCGGGGAGATGGTGCCCAAGAACCTGTCGTTCTCCGTCCCGGACCAGGCCGTGCTCATCCTCGCGCCGCCCCTGGTCTTCTTCGGCCGCCTGGTCAAGCCGGTGATCGTGGCCCTCAACTCCACGGCCAACCTGGTGCTGCGCCTCTTCCGGGTGCAGCCCAAGGAGGAGGCGACGAGCACCTACACGCTGGACGAGGTGGCCACGATCGTCACCCAGTCCACCCGGGAAGGCCTGCTGCGGGACGGCACCGGCGCGCTCAGCGCGACCTTCGAATTCACCACCCGCAAGGTCAAGGATGTCGCGGTGCCCCTGGCCGGCCTGATCAGCCTGCCGGAGACAGCCACCCCGGCCGACGTGGAGCGGGCCGTCACCAAGCACGGCTTCTCCCGCTACGTGATCGTGACCGACGGCGGCGAACCGACCGGGTACGTGCACCTCAAGGACGTCATCGACCTCGACGGAGACGCCGCGACGGAGGGCGGGCAGGGCAGTTACCGGGAGCCGATCCCGGCCAAGCGCATCCGTCAGCTCGTATCGATCTTCGAGGACACCGACCTCGAGGACGCCCTGGCCACCATGCGCCGCTCAGGCGCGCACCTGGCCCGGTCGTTCACCTCGGTCGGTGCGACGAAGGGTGTGCTGTTCCTGGAGGACATCATCGAGGAGCTCGTCGGCGAGGTTCAGGATGCGACCCGCCGGCTCTAGCCGACGGGTGACGGCTGCCGCGCTGAGCTGCCGGGCCACTGGGCCCGCAGGTACTGCGGCGGCCAGTAGTCGAGGCTGGCCCCGGGCTCGTGCGCGGCCCGCAGCGGGAAGTGCGGGTCGCGCAGCAGCTCCCGGCCCAGCATGATCGCATCCGCCTGACCGGAGGCCACGATCTGCTCGGCCTGTGCCGGTTCGGTGATCAGTCCCACCGCACTGACCGGGACGGCCGCCACGGTCTTCACATGCCGGGCGAGGGGCACCTGGTAGCCGGGGCCGAGCGGGATCCGCACCCCGGTCACATTGCCGCCCGAGGAGATGTCGAAGAAGTCGGCTCCCGCGTCGGCGGCCCAGAGGGCGACCGTGGCGGTCTCGTCTTCGTTCCAGCCGTCCGGCGTGTAGTCGGTGGCGGAGAACCGCACGAACAGGGGCATCTCCTCACCGATCGCCGAGCGCACGGCGGCCACCACGCCCAGCAGCATCCGGGCCCGGTTCGCGAGGGACCCGCCGAACTCGTCCGTGCGCCGGTTGCTCAGCGGGGACAGGAACTGGTGCAGGAGGTAGCCGTGCGCGGCGTGGATCTCGACCACGTCGAACCCGGCGCCCACCGCCCGGCGTGCGGCGGCGGCGAAGTCGTCGATGACGGCACGGATGCCCGCGGCGTCCAGCGCTGCGGGCGCGGCGTAGCCCGGGAACGGCAGGTCGGAGGCCGACACGGTCTGCCAGCCGCCGGCATCCGTGGGCATCGTGCCGTGCCGGTCGCCGCCCCACGCCGGCCATACGGAGGCCTTGCGGCCCGCATGGGCCAGCTGGATGCCCGCTTTCGCTCCCTGGGAGTGCAGGAACCGGACGATCCGGGACCAGGCGTGCGCCTGCTCGTCGTTCCACAGGCCGGTGTCCCGGTCGGTGATGCGGCCCTCGGGGCTGACGGCGCTCGCCTCGGCGATGACCAGGCCGGCGCCGCCCGAGGCGATGCCTCCCAGGTGCACGAGGTGCCAGTCCCGGGGAACGCCGTCCTTCTCCTCGATCGAGTACTGGCACATGGGCGCCGCCCAGATGCGGTTGCGGATGGTGACGCCACGCAGGGTGAGCGGTTCGAACAGGGCGGCAGCGGCCACGAAATCCCCCAGAGTCGGTATGGCCGACGGCAGGGCCGGCCCGAAGTACTCAAAACAACCTATCGTGAGTGCATGAGCGAACCGCGGGGATGGCTGGAATGGGGCGCCGATCGGGCGCGCGATTGGATCGCGGTGCCGCGGGCGACGGACGACAAGTACACCCGCGGGGTGCTGGGCGTCCTGACCGGCGGAGCCGACTATCCGGGGGCGGCGGTGCTCGGAGTCGAAGCGGCCATGCGCACCGGAGTCGGCATGGTGCGCTACCTGGGCCCGGCCCGGCCCGCCGACCTCGTGCTGGCGCGCCGGCCGGAGGTCGTCACGGTTCCCGGGCGGGTGCAGGCCTGGCTGCTGGGGTCGGGGATGAACGCCGACCGGCGCGACGGCCGGCTCGAGGCGGCACTGCACGCGGCGCTCGCCGAGGGGCTGCCGACGGTGTGCGACGCGGGCGCCCTCGACCTGGCGCGGGGGCAGGTCGGGCCCCGGGTGATCACCCCCCACTACCGCGAGCTGGCCCGTCTGCTGTCCCGGGACGGAACGGAGGTGACCGGCGCCCAGGTGGCCGCCGACCCGGGGGAGTGGGCGACGCGGGCCGCCGCCGGGCTGGGCGTCACCGTGCTGCTGAAGGGGTCCGTCACCCGGGTCGTGTCCCCGTCCGGCACCCGGCTGACGGTGTCCAGGTCGCCGGTCTGGCTGGCGACGGCCGGGTCGGGGGACGTGCTCGGCGGCATCCTCGGTGCGCTGCTGGCCACCCACGCGGCGGTGATCGGGACGGATGCCGAGGCGCTCGCCGCGCTCGCCGCCACCGCTGCCCGCATCCACTCGCTCGCCGCCATCCGGGCCTCCGCCGGCGGCCCGATCACCGCCCTCGACGTGGCCGAGGCCGTACCGGCCACGATTGCTGCCCTGCTGCGGCGCGTCCCGTCACACTAGGGCCGGGGACACGCCCCGCGACAGTCGGTGTGGGACAGTGGAGCGTGCCCGAACCCACCCCCGGACAGACCCCCGCCGCGACGGATGCGATGCCGCGCGCCTGGCTGCAGCCCACCCTGCTGTGGACCGGTTTCGCGCTCGTCCACGGCGTGCTGGCCTGGCTCTGTTTCGCGTCGACCGGCTGGACGCTCGGCGATGTGGAGCGGTCCTACCTCGGCTGGGCGACAGAAGCGGTCACCGGAGGGGGCGTCGTCGGGATCAGCACCCCGTTCGTCTACCCGATCCTCGCGGTCCTGCCGATGCTCGCCGCCCTCGCCTTCGGCCCCGGCCTCTACTCCCTCACCTGGCTCGGCCTCGTGACGCTGCTCGACGCGGTGGCCTTCTTCGTTCTGCTCGGGCCCGGCCGGGACCCCCGGGCCCGCGTCGCTGCGGCCTGGTGGCTGGGCTTCCTGCTGCTGCTCGGCCCCGTCGCCCTGGCCCGGATCGACGCGATCACGGTGCCGCTGGTGATCCTCGCGATGCTCCTGCTGCGATCCCGCCCGGTCTGGGGAACGGTGCTGCTCACGCTCGCCACCTGGGTGAAGATCTGGCCGGCCGCCGTGATCGCGGCGCTGTTGATGGTCTCGAAGAAACGCTGGCAGGTGGCGGCCGCCGCGGCGGGGGCCAGCCTCGGCATCGTCGTGGCCGCCTTGTCCCTCGGCAGCGGCCTGAACGTGTTCAGTTTCGTCAGCGAGCAGGCGAACCGGGGAATCCAGATCGAATCACCGGTCGCCGGGCTCTGGATGTGGCAGGCCGCACTCCGGATCCCGGGCAACTACATCTACTACGACCGCGAGATCCTGACCTACCAGGTGATCGGCACCGGCACCCAGGTTGCGATCGCCGTGATGACCCCGCTGCTGCTGGCCTGCGTCGCGGCGGTGCTGCTCCTGGCCTGGCAGGCGAACGAGGCCGGTGCGAGCTGGCCCCGGCTCTTCCCGCCGCTGGTGCTGGCGCTGGTGCTGACCCTGATCCTGGTCAACAAGGTCGGCTCGCCGCAGTTCACGACCTGGCTCGCCGCGCCCGTGATCCTGGGGCTCACGGTGCGGGGGCGCGCCTGGCGGCTGCCGGCCGTGCTGGCGCTGTCCATCGCGGGCCTGACCCAACTGGTCTACCCTCACCTGTACGCCTGGCTGATCGTGGCCGACCCGCTCCTGGTCCTGGTCCTCAGCGTGCGCAACCTGCTCGAGCTGATCCTGCTCGGCTGGGCCGTGCGGGAGATCCACTCGTCCGGGGCGCGGCCGGACCGGCCGGCGCCCGATCTCATCCCGCCCACCCCCAACCCGAAGGAGTAACCATGCTGGTTGCGTTTTCCGTCGCCCCGTCCGGCTCCACCGATGACGAGGGGTCGGTGCACGACGCGGTCGCCGCGGCCGTGCGCATCGTGCGCGACTCCGGCCTGCCGAACCACACCGACTCGATGTTCACCACGATCGAGGGGGACTGGGACGAGGTGTTCGCGGTGGTCAAGGCGGCCACCGAGGCCGTCGCCGCGTGGGGGCCGCGGGTGTCCCTGGTGCTCAAAGCCGACATCCGTGGCGGGCGCACCGGGGAGCTGACCGGCAAGGTCGAGCGCCTGGAAAAGGCACTGGCTGCCGCCGCCCCGACGCCGCCCTCGACGCCCGGCGCGTAGCTTCTCCTAGTCGCCCTGGAGCAGGATGCCGTCGTGGATCGCCTGCTTGCGCAGGGCCACCTTCGTGCCCACGTCGAAGCCCGCCAGGCGGTACTTCTCGCGGATGCGCTTGAGGTAGGACTTGGCGGTCTCCTCGGAGATACCGAGCTGGTGGGCGACGGCCTTGACCGGCTCGCCTGCGCCGTACAGTGCCATGACCCGGCGCTCCTGCGCGCTCAACCGGGGTGATCCGGTGGCCCCGTTGTTCAGCGCCTCGTCCAGTTCGGCCGAGATGAAGGACTCGCCGTCGTAGGCGGCGCGGATTGCCTCGACGATCATGGTCGCCTCCTCGCTCTTGACGAGATAGCCGAGTGCGCCGGCCGCGAGGGCCTCACGCACGAGCCCCGGCTCGGAGTAGGTGCTCATCAGCACGGTCTTGACGCCGGCCGTCTTGAGGGTCGAGATCTTCAGCGACACGGGGATGTTGTCTTTGAGGTCCAGGTCGAGGAGCACGACGTCGACCGGGAATGCCGGGTGGGTCAGCAGCTCCGGCCAGGTGGTGACGGCGGCGACCATACTGATGTCGTCCGCCGCGCCCCGAATCCATTCCGTGAGTGCGCCCAGCAGCATCCGGTGGTCGTCGACGAGGGCCAGCCGGATCGGATGCTCCTTGCTCGGAACATCATTGCTCATGGTGCTCGTGTTCGTCACTTCTGCCTCCTCATGCTGCTGCCCCCCGATTCACAGACACTAAGCATCCGCGGGATTGTCGACGCTGCACTCGATTTCCACGCAGAGACTACCGTCTCGGCTGGAATCGACGTGAGGGCCGACTACTCGGATAGCTTGCCACGTCTCGGGGTCCACCCGGCGTCGTGGCACACCCTCCGTGGCCAATTCGATTGGAAATCGTAACTTCTGGCCCGCCGTCAGGCCGTGAGTGGGCCGGATCGGGCCGAGGGAGAGTGCCACGGATGCCTCTCCGCGGCGCGTGTCGGTGATCAGCAGCCAGATTGTGCGCAGCAGAGCGTCGCGCTGCGCCGGGGCGAGCATCCCGGCCAGGCCGGCCGGGTCGTTCAGGCTCACCGACGGGCCGAGGAACTCCGACTCGGTGATCGCGTGGTGCAGCCAGGTCTCCCGTCGGCCGCGGATCAGGTAGAGCCGGAGCTGTGTGGCCAGGGACGCCGCGGTGGTCGATTTCTCGGAGCTGAGCGGCAGCGCCGTGCGCCCCTTCGCGACGTCGTCCAGCAGCGTTTCCGCGTCGAGGTCGATGCGGGCGAGGGCCTCGGACGCGAGCATGCCCAGGGCGAACTGCGGCTGGGACACCGTGCTCTGCACCAGCACCAGGTCGAGTTCCCGCTGGACCATCCGACGGAACGACCGCACCACCGCCACTCCCAGCAGCGGTGGCAGGACCGCGAGGGCGATCGTCAGGAGTTCGGGGGCGAAGGTGAACGGGTCGATCCGGGTCTCGGCGAACGCTCCGGCCACCAGGAGCAGGCCGAGCACGACCGCCGCCGTGACGACGTCCCGGCCGCGCCGGACCGTGACCAGGGAGATGAGCAGGGTGCCGACGGCGGCGGCCGCGGTGGGGTACACGTTCGGGCCGGTCGCGGCCCCGACCAGGTCCAGGGCCACCACGATGGCGCCGCTGAACAGGGCCGCGGCGAACAGCCAGCCCGGCATCCGCGCCGACAATCGCTGCACGGTGACGAGGACCAGCGCCGTCGTCGCCATCAGCAGGGACCAGGCGATCAGGCTGGGGGCCGGGGTCTCATAGGCGAACCACTGGAAGGCGAACCGCCAAAACAGGAACAGGGCGATGAAGCCGCCGCTGAACGACAATCCGATGCCCAGGTGGCGGCCGCCGAGGCCGCTCTGGTTGGCGCGGGTGGTCTTGACGGTGCGTTCGGGGCGGCGGAAACTGCGGCCGCGGTCCTTGCGTTCCTGGTCCGCGAGTTCGCCGGCGCCCTTCAATCGTGCGGCCGCACGGATGTCCCGGCGCGGCGCATCCGTGATGCCCGGCCCGCTCATTTGGGAACCTCCAGCACGACCGTGGTGCCCGAGCCCGGCGAGGAGAACAGTCGGGCGTTGCCGCCCACATCACGCAGGCGGGCCACGACGGATTCGGCGAAGCCGAGGCGTTCCGCGCTGACCCCGCGGATGTCGAAGCCGACCCCGGCATCGGTGACCATCGCGCGAACGGTGGTGTCGTCATCCGAGATCGTCACGTCCGCCCGGTCGACGCCCGCGTGGCGGCGCACGTTCTCGAGGCACTCGCCCAGGGCGAGGAGGAAGGAATCGAGTACGTCGCTGGGCAGGAGAACCTGCCCGCTGCCGTGCCAGTCCACGTCGAGTCCCATCCGGCCGAACCGTTGCTTGACGGATTCGAGGGTGCTGCCGAGCGTGGATTCGGTGGCCGGTTCGAGCGTGTACACCCCGGATCGGCGGGGCGTGGGCAGGCCGCCGAGACGCAGCTGACGGAGGAGCCGGGCGTCGTCCCCGGACTGCTGGCGGAGGGCGGCCGGGCTGACGCCCACTCCGGAATGGGCGAGGAGGGTCAGGGTGGCGAGCACGGTGTCATGCAGCAGCCGGGCGTCCTGCCGGCGCTGCGCTTCGAGCTCGCTCGCGTGTCGCTCGGCCAGGTGCGCCCGGCCGATGGCGGCGATGCGCTGCATCACCCTGGGCACGCTCTGGGCCACCCACCAGCCCACCAGGGCGACCGAGAACCAGCCGCTGATGGTGAGGGCGAGGGGCACGACCGAATCGTTCGTGGCGCCGGTGGCGGTGAGGACGGCGGCGAGGGTGGCACCGAAGGCGGCCAGGAGGCCCACCAGGCGCGACGGGCTGACGACGAGCACCAGGGCGACGGAGCTGACCGCGCACGCCGCCACGCAGCCGATCACGGTCTCCTCGACCAGGTTCAGCCCGTCCGCGCCCCGGCCGGGCAGTCCGACCGCCAGGATGATTCCGATGCCGGACAGCACGATCAGCACCACCCAGCGCAGCCGGCCGCTCCGCCCGAGCAGGTACAGGCAGTCGACCAGCACCAGCAGCAGCGGCAGGCTCCAGGTCAGGGCCGTCAGGGTGAGGCCTCCGGGTACCAGCATCACCAGGAGCGCTGCGGATGCCCCGGCGAGGCCGGTCAGGCGCGCGGCCCTGCGCAGGAGGCGGTCGCGCTCCTTGAAGATTCGTTGCATGGCGGCTGGCTTACCCCTCGTTGCACTCTATACAGCACCATAGCGGGAGGGCGCGGCCCGCGCCCTCCCGGCCGGGCCGGGGTTCCCGTTCTGACATGGCTGGGTCTCAGTGCTCGCTCGTCACGGGCGCGCTCGTCGGGGGCCGAGGAACGCCGGGCCCCTGGTCCAGGCGGAACGGCGGGTATTCGTCCCGGAAGAGCGCCGCGTAGGCGATCACCCGGAAAATCCACCGGTCGATGCCCAGGATCAGGTCGAACAGGCCGCGGCGGTACCGGCCGGTGAAGAGCAGGATGATGGCGGCGATCAGCACCAGCACCCCGATCAGGGACGGGGTGCTGTTCGTGACCCACTGGCCCTGGTCGGACTGCCACCGCGACGTGCTGCCGGTGAACGCCGCCACGACCAGCAGGTGCGGGATTGCCAGCAGCCACGACTTGACCAGCACAAGCCCGTGCGAGAGGTGTTTCGGGTAGTCGATCTCCAGATCGGCCGGGTAGTCGGCCACCGGTTCCAGGCTGAACGGCGGGTAGCGGTCCGTGCCGAGCGCGGAGTAGGAGTAGAAGGCCACCCGCCAGCTCCACCGGAGCACCCCGACGTTGTAACGGAAGAGGCTGACCGGGTAGCGCCCCGTGAAGAGGACGGCGACCCCGGCGATCAGGGTGGTGACGAAGAAGCCGAACCAGAGGAACCACAGCACGACGAGGTGGGGGATGACCAGGAGCCACTTGACCAGCCACAGCCAGCGGGAGAGCCCCTCGTCGAGGGTGCCGGTCAGCCTGGCGGGATAGGGCCTCTCGTCGCCCGCGGCGCTCGCGCCGGGACTCGGGGCGGCTGCCGGCACCGCCCCGGCCGGCGGTGGGCCGGTGCGGCCCAGGCCGATCGCCCCGAACACGGTCAGGACCACGCCGAGCACGAGGAGGGCCACTCCGAACAGCAGCAGGCCGACGGCCAGAGGGCCGAGCAGGCCGAGGAAGGCCACTCGGGCGCCTGCCCGCAGCGACACGTCGACGCCCGGGCTCGCATCGGCGTTCATCACGACGATCGCCCAATTTCCGGGGTCGAGCGGCCAGGTGATCTCCTGCGTTCCGGAACCCTCGGCGGAATAGGTCCAGAAGGTCTGGTCTCCCGGGGCGCCCGGAACCACGGTGCCGGGGATCTCCCGGTAGCCGACCCGGAAGGGGGTGGTGGTCACGTTCCGGACCTCTGCGTGGTTCACGCCGGCCAGATACCGGTCGACATCCGCCTTCGGGGCGATGCCGACGAAGACGTCGGTCCCGCCCGAGGACGACGCGCGCAGCCGCAGTGTGACGAGATCGGATGGGATGCCCTGGCCATCGATCGCCATCCCGGGCGAGGTCAGCGCGTACGAATCGGTGGAGAACCCAGCGGCGGCCGTGGTCAGGTAGCCGTTGTCACCCCGGGCGCTGCCGGCGGTGGCCGCCACTGTGCCGACGACGGCGAGGGAGAATCCGAGTACGGAGAGGATGGTGCCGAAGACCAGCATGACAACGTATCCGGGTTTCATGATGAACGTCCTCTCGGTCGCTTGGAATTCACGCTCACCCCGAACCCTCCCGCTGTCAACCCCGCGGCTGGGGAACAGGCTCCGACAGCAGTCGCGTCAGCTGGGCGCCGACCGCCTCGGGTTCGATCAGGAAACCGTCGTGGCCGTAACCGGACCGGAGCACCACGGCATCCGTGCCGTCGATATTCCGGTGGAGGTGGGCCGCGATCAGACGCTGGCCCTCGACCGGAAAGAGCCGGTCACTGTCGATGCCCACGACGACGGTGCGCGCGGTGACCAGGGCCAGGGCGGATGCGACGCCGCCGCGGCCGCGGCCGACGTCGTGCGAGTTCATGGCCTCGACCAGGACGAGGTAGCTGTTCGCGTCGAAGCGGCGGGTGAACTTGTTGCCGTGGAAGTCCAGGTAGGACTCGACGGCGAAGCGGCCGCCGTCGCCCATCGGGCTGATGTCGCTTTGCCAGCCCCGCTCGAAACGCAGATTGAGCTCCTCCGGGCTGCGGTAGTTCAGCAGCGCCATCCGTCGGGCCAGGGCGAGGCCGCGGGTCGGGCCGTCGCCGTCGGCCGCGTCGTAGTAGTCCCCGGACCGGTAGAACGGGTCGCAGCGAATCGCTTCCATCTGCACGGAGTTCAGGGCGATCTGGTCGGCGGTCGTCACCGGGGGCGCGGCGAGAATCGCCAGCCGGGCCACCCGCGACGGCGCCCCGATCGCCCACTCGAGCGCGTGCATCCCGCCCATCGAGCCGCCGACGACCGCCGCCCAGCGGTCGATCCCCAACCGGTCGGCGAAGGCGACCTGGGCGGTGACCTGGTCTCGAATGCTCAGATGCGGAAAGCGGGTGCCCCACTCGGAGCCGTCGGGAGCGAGGGATGCCGGGCCGGTGCTGCCCTGGCAGCCTCCCAGCATGTTCGGGGCCACCACGAACCAGCGGTTCGTGTCGATGGCCAGGCCGGGCCCGACGATTCCGCTCCACCAGCCGCTCGTTGCGTGTCCGGCGCCGGCCGGTCCGGTCAGGTGGCTGTCGCCGGTGAGGGCGTGCAGGACGAGCACCGCGTTGTCGCCGGCCGGGGACAGCGCCCCCCAGGTCTCGTAGGCGATGCGCACGGCGCCGAGGCTGCCGCCGGACTCGAAGCGGAGCGGCCCGACGTCGAGGAACCGGCGGTTGCCCACGGGGTCGCCGTCACGCCAGGCGCCCGTCGTCGGAGGCTTGCCGAGGATCGACCGCGCCTGGGCTTCCGTGACGAAGCTCGACGGGACCGTGTCTGCCGCGAATTGCCAATCCATAGGCATCCCATTCTGCCGGTTGAACAGCCCATCCGGGTGATTGTTACCTCGGAAGCCCGCCTCGCCGGCCGTTCCGTCCGCGAGCCCGGTAGGGATCCGATCCCGCCCCGAACGAATTCGACGGAGATTCTGCGCATTCGGGCCAAAAAAGGTCCGAAACACTCGTTTGGGGGCAAGATCTCCGTCGAATTGGTGAAGGGGTGCTACGCGTTGGCGCGGGCCGCCTGCACCACCGCGCGCGCGGCCGCCAGGCCGAGTTCGAGGTCGGCCTTCAGGTCGGCGATGTTCTCGATCCCGACCGACAGGCGCACCAGTCCCGGGGTGACCCCGGCCGTGAGCTGCTGCTCCGGGGTGAGCTGGGCGTGGGTGGTCGACGCCGGGTGGATGACCAGTGAACGCACGTCGCCGATGTTGGCCAGGTGGCTGAACAACTCGAGGTTGTCGACCAGGGCGCGGCCGGCATCCACCCCGCCCGTGAGCTCGAAGGAGAGCACGGCGCCAACGCCCTGGGGGGCGTACTTGTTGGCGGCGGCGTACCAGGGGCTCGTCGGCAGGCCGGCGTAGTTGACCGAGGCGATGTCCGGGTGGTTCTCGAGCCACTCGGCGATGTGCTGGGCGTTCTGCACGTGGCGTTCGATCCGCAGGCTCAGCGTCTCGATGCCCTGGATGAGCTGCCAGGCGCTCGCCGGGGCGATCGCGGCGCCGAGGTCACGGAGCAGCTGCACGCGGGCCTTGATGATGTAGGCGATCGGGTCGCCGACGGCGCCGGTGTAGCTGACCCCGTGGTACGACGGGTCGGGCTCGGTCAGGCCGGGGAACTTCGCGACGTTCTTCGACCATTCGAATGAGCCGCCGTCGACGATGATGCCGCCGATGACCGCGCCGTGACCGCCGAGGAACTTCGTCGCCGAGTGCACGATGATGTCGGCGCCGTGCTCGAACGGGCGGATCAGGTAGGGGGTCGCGATCGTGTTGTCGACGATCAGCGGCACGCCGGCCTCGTGGGCGACGTCGGCGACGAGGGAGATGTCGAGCACGTTGATCTTCGGGTTGCCGATGGTCTCCGCGAAGAAGAGTTTCGTGTTCGGGCGCACCGCGCGGGCCCACTCGGTCGCGTCGTCCTGGTTCTCGACGAAGGTGGTCTCGATGCCGAGCTTGGCCAGTGTGTACTTGAACAGGTTGTAGGTTCCGCCGTAGATCGAGCTCGAGGACACGATGTGGTCGCCGGCCTCGGCGATGTTCAGCACAGCCAACGTCGACGCGGCCTGGCCGGACGCGAGCAGCAGCGCCGCGGTTCCGCCTTCGAGGGCGGCGACCCGCTCCTCGACGACCGCCTGGGTCGGGTTCATGATGCGGGTGTAGATGTTGCCGAATTCGGCCAGCGCGAACAGGTTCTGGGCGTGCTGGGCGTTGTTGAAGACGTAGGACGTGGTCTGGTAGATCGGCGTGTTGCGGGCGTTCGTGGTGGGGTCAGGCTGGGCACCGGAGTGCACCTGCTTGGTTTCGAACTTCCAGTCTTGTGCGTTGTCGCTCATGAGGTGGTCTCCCTGATAATCCTCGACGAGCGTGGACCGTCCAGCGCTCTGGGAGCGAGTTTAGGCAGGGGGCCCGAGACCTGGCAACGAGGCCCGCAACATGGCGTCATGAAGCCGTTCAGCGGGCCTCCGCCGGCGGCGCGTCGCCGGGCGGCGGCTCCGGAACCGCCGGCATCGCGCCCGAAGGCCCCAGGGGTGGCAGCACGATCGTCCCGGTGTCAGTCCGCGCGTGCTTGCGGAACATCCAGCGAGCGCGCGGCTCCACCAGCGGGCGGAACACCTTCCGCACCACCGGGAGCGAGAGCACGATGGAGATCAGCACGCTCAGGAGGAGGAGGCCCGGCAGCACCCAGGCCGGCTGCGGTCCCGCGAGCACGCCGGACTCCCTCAGCGGGAACAGCAGGAAACTGTGCAGAAGGTAGATGTACATGGTGGCCGACCCGAACGCGGTGAACCAGGTGGTCCGCCGCGGCACGAGCAGCAGGAAAGCGACGATCAGGGCGAACGCGAGAAGCATCAGGCCCAGCCGGATGCCGCCCGCCCAGTACGCGTCGTAACCGAAGACGGGGTACGCCTCGTTGTACAGGAGGAACCGGCGCACCTTCAGCGAGCGCAGCACCTCGATGTTCAGCACGATCACCCCGAACAGGACCGTGAACAGGGTCAGGGCGCCGATCCGCCAGCGCCACACGATGGCGGCGCGCAGGCCCAGCCAGCGTGGGGTGAGCTGCCACTGGCGCAGTTTCCAGCCGAACACGAAGAAGGGCAGCAGGCCCAGGGCTCGAGAGAGCGAGAAGCTGGCGTCGATGGAGGCGACGTAGCCGGAGCCGAGCGAGATCAGGACGCTGATCAGGAGCGGGTAACGCAGCAGCACCAGGAAGGGGAGCATCAGGCGCCAGATCAGCAGCGCGACCAGGAACCACAGGGTCCAGGACGCGGTCGAGAAGTCGGGCCAGAACGGGCCGCCGAGCAGCCAGCGGATGACCGTCCAGATGCTTTCGAAGATGATGTACGGAAACACGACGTCGGTGAGCAGCCGGTGCAGCTGTCGAGTGCCCGGGGGGCTTGACCGCGCGAAATAGCCGCTGACGGCGACGAAGAGGGGGACGTGGAAGGCGTAGATGAAGAGATACGTCTCGTAGCCGACGTTCGACTGGTCGATGAGCTTCAGGATGGCGTGGCCGGTGACCACCAGGGTGATGGCGATCCAGCGAGCGTTGTCCCAGAGCGGCACCCGCCGCTTCTGAACATGGGGCTTTCCGGCTACACGTGGACTCATCGCTCCTCTTCTCCCGCCAGAATGGACTCATGGCTACCAAGAGAGTTGTTGTGACCGGTGCGAGCTCGGGAATCGGGGCGGCCACCGTGCGGCGCTTTCGCGAACAGGGCTGGGCGGTGGTGGGAGTGGCCCGGCGTGCCGATCGCCTCGCGGCGCTGAAGGCCGAGACCGGGGCCGAGGTCTTCACGGCGGACCTCACCCGCCAGGCCGACGTCGACGCGCTCCGGGACTACCTGGCCGCGTCGGGGCCGGTGCACGCGCTCGTCAACAACGCGGGCGGCGCGGTCGGCATGGACACCGTCGAGGACTCGTCGATCGAGGACTGGGCCTGGATGTTCGAGATCAATGTGCTCGCGGTCAAACGGGTGACCAGCGCCCTGCTGCCATTGCTGCGGGCCGGGATCCGGGCCGACGGCGGTTCCGCCGACATCGTCACGGTCACGTCGATTGCCGGTCATGTCGCCTACCTCGGTGGTGGGGGCTACAACGCGGCGAAGTTCGCCGCGCATGCCCTGATGGAGGTGCTCCGCCTGGAACTGAACGGGGAGCCCATTCGGGTGATCGAGGTTGCCCCCGGCATGGTGAAGACCGAGGAGTTCGGCCTGGTGCGTTTCGCCGGCGACGCGGAGAAGGCCGCCGCGGCCTACGCCGGCGTGCCCAATCCGCTCACCGCCGAGGACATCGCGGAGACGATCGTGTCGAGCGTCGAGCGCGCTGCGCACGTCAATCTGGACCTGATCGTGATCAAGCCGGTTGCCCAAGCGGCCCCCACGCGAATCGCGAGAGGACCACTGGCGCCTAAGGACTGACGCGTCCCGGCTGATACCTATGGGTGAACCAGAATCTTCACCGCGGTGTCGTTGTGGTTGATCAGGGTGTCGAAGCCCTCGGTGATCAGGTCCTCCAGAGCGATCCGGCCGGTGATGAAGGGCTTCAGGTCGATCGTGCCGGAATGCACCAGGTCGATGGTCTGCTCGTGGTCGCGCACGTAGGCGATCGTGCCGCGCAGGTCGATCTCCTTCAGGACGATCTTCTGCATGTCGACGGTGGCCGGGCGTCCCCAGATGGAGACGTTGACGAGCACCCCGGCCGGGCGCAGGGCGTCGAGCATCGCGTCGAGCACGGCGTTGACGCCGGCGCACTCGAATGCGACGTCCGTGCCGACGCCGTCGGTGATCTCCAGCACGCGGGCCTTGAGGTCCTCGACGGTCGGGTCGATCACGTAGTCGGCGACGCCGCTGGAGAGCGCCTTCTCTTTGCGGGCGGCGCTGAGCTCGGAGATGATCGTGGTCACGCCGATGCCCTTGAGGATCGCGGCCGTGAGCAGCCCGATGGGTCCGGCGCCGCCGACGATGGCGACGTCGCCGGCCTTCGCGCCGCTGCGGACCACGGCGTGGTGCGCGACCGAGAGCGGTTCGATCAGGGCGGCCTCGTCGAGCGGGATGTCACCGATCGGGTGCACCCAGCGCTGGTCGACGACGACCTTCTCGCTCAGGCCGCCGCCGCCGCCGGCGAGGCCGATGAAGCCCATCTTCTCGCACAGGTGGTAGTTGCCGGCCTTGCAGGGCGGGCACTCGTCGCAGACGAAGTAGGGCTCGACGACAACGTTGTCCCCGACGCTCAGCCCTTCGACGCCGTCGCCGACCTCTTCGATGGTTCCGGAGAACTCATGGCCCATCGTGACGGGCATTGATTCGTGCGAGAGCGGATGCGGGTGGCCCGGCGCGGAGATGAAGATCGGGCCTTCGAGGTACTCATGCAGGTCGGTGCCGCAGATGCCACACCAGGCGACGGCGATCTTCACCGTTCCGCTGCGGGTTTCCGCTTCGTCGATGTTTTCGATCCGGACGTCTTTTGGGCCGTGGAAACGCGCAGCTTTCATGGGGGGTCTTCTCCATTTTTTGTCGTGGGTCCGACACAGGCGAACGACCTGGTCCTCTGGCCCGCGGAAAACACTACTCCCCCCGGCTGAGGGACGGCCGGGGGGTAGTAGTGGTGTGTGGAATGGTGCCTTGTTCTAGTGTTCGACTGCCTCCTCGGCGCCGAACCCGGTCAGGGAACGGACCGACATCTCGGCGGCCAGCAGCGGGTCTTCCTTGCGCGTCGAGGTGACCGACCCGAGCCAGCCCAGGAAGAACCCGAGCGGGATGGAGACGATGCCCGGGTTGCTCAGCGGGAACCAGGCGAAGTTGACGCCGGCGCCGAACATCGACGTCTCCGTGCCGGAGAAGACCGGCGAGAAGACGATCAGCACGATGGTGGCGGTGAGGCCGCCGTACATGCTCCAGACCGCACCGCGGGTGGTGAAGCCGCGCCAGAACAGGGAGTACAGGATGGTCGGCAGGTTGGCGCTCGCCGCGACGGCGAAGGCCAGGGCCACCAGGAAGGCGATGTTCTGCCCCTGCACGCCGATTCCGCCGGCGATGGCCAGGATACCGATCACGACGACGGTGCGACGGGCCACCTTGACCTCGCTGTCGGGGTCGCCTTTGCCCTTCTTGATCACGCTCATGTAGATGTCATGCGCGAAGGAGGTTGCCGCGGTGATCGTGATGCCGGCGACGACCGCGAGGATCGTCGCGAAGGCGATCGCCGAGATGAAGCCGAGCAGCAGCGGCCCGCCGAGCGCGAGCGAGAGCAACGGTGCGGCCGAGTTCACTCCGCCGGGAGCGGCGAGGATGGTGTCGGCTCCGACGAGGGCGACGGCACCGAAGCCGAGCACCAGGGTGAACAGGTAGAACGCGCCGATCAGCCAGATGGCCCAGACCACGGAGCGACGTGCTTCTTTGGCCGAGGGCACCGTGTAGAAGCGCATTAGCACGTGCGGCAGACCCGCAGTGCCGAGCACGAGGGCGACGGCGAGCGAGATGAAGTCCAGCGGGTTGGTGCCGTACTTCAGGCCGGGCACGAGGATGGCCTCACCGGCGCTCCCGGATGCGGCGACGGCCGTGTCGAGCAGCGCGGAGAAGTTGAAGCCGTTGATGGCGAGCACCCAGACGGTCATCGCGAAGGCACCGATGATCAGCAGGAACGCCTTGATGATCTGCACCCAGGTGGTGCCCTTCATGCCGCCGATGAGCACGTACATGATCATCAGGCCGCCGACGACGGTGACCACGATGGACTGGCCGACCTTGTCGTTGATGCCGAGGAGCAGCGACACGAGACCGCCGGCTCCGGCCATCTGGGCGAGAAGGTAGAAGAAGCAGACGGCGAGGGTGGTGGTGGCCGCGGCCACGCGCACGGGGCCCTGGCGCAGGCGGAAGGAGAGCACGTCGGCCATGGTGTACTTGCCGGTGTTGCGCATCAGCTCGGCGACGAGCAGCAGGGCGACGAGCCAGGCCACGAGGAAGCCGATCGAGTACAGGAACCCGTCGTAGCCGCTGACCGCGATGGCCCCGACGATGCCGAGGAACGAGGCCGCGGAGAGGTAGTCGCCGGCGATGGCGAACCCGTTCTGCGGTCCCGTGAACGAGCGGCCGCCGGTGTAGTAGTCGGCGGCGGTCTTGTTGTTGCGCCCGGCCCGGATCACGACGATCAGGGTCACCGCCACGAAGGCGAGGAAGATCGAGATGTTCAGCACCGGGTTGTTCTCAACCGGTTTGACTGCCTGGGCCAGCTGGCCCGGCAGCGACTGCAGAATGATGGGTGCGATCATTTCTTGTCCATCCCCTCAAGCTCGGCCCGCAGCTCTGCCCCGAGGGGGTCGAGGCGGCGGTTCGAGTACGACACATACCACATGGTGATTCCGAAGGTGGTGACGAACTGGCCGAGGCCGAGAACCAGCCCCAGGTTGAACCGCCCGAAAACGGGGATCGCCATCACGCCGGGCAGGTAGGCCGCGACGAGGACGAAGGCGAAGTACCAGATGAAGAAGAACGCGGCGAGCGGCAGGACGAACCTGCGGCGCTGCCTCTTCAACTCGAGGAAACGCGGCGTCTTCTCGTACGCCACGTAGTCGATGGTGGATGCTGCTCCGTCCGGACGTGCGTCTTTCAATGATTCCTTCATGCGGGCTCCTTTGCTCCGGGTGAGGGGATGCGATTGCTATGAATGGTGCTGTTGTGGGGGGCTCAGCCGTTGCGGTTGATGCCGTGGACGGCCAGTTTCAGCGCGTCCAGGACCGTGGGATCCTCGATCGTGGGCGGAACCGTGAACGGCTCCCCGTCCACGATCTGGCGGATGGTCTTGCGCAGGATCTTGCCGGATCTGGTCTTGGGCAGCCGATCCAGGATGGTCACGTCCCTGAACGCCGCCACCGGCCCGACATGCTCCCTGACCAGCCCGATCAGCTCGCGCGCGAGCGTGTCGTGGTCGATGGACGCGCCGGACTTGAGCGTCACGAATCCGGCCGCACGCTGCCCCTTGAGCGGGTCGTGCACGCCCAGCACGGCGCACTCCGCGACCGCGGGGTGCAGGGTGAGCACCTCCTCGAGTGAGCCCGTGGACAGGCGGTGCCCGGCGACGTTGATCACATCGTCGGTGCGTCCCATCACATAGAGGTAGCCGTCCTCGTCGAAGTGGCCGGAGTCGCCGGTCGCGTAGAACCCGGGGAAGGCCGACAGGTAGGCGCTGGCGAAGCGGTCTTCGCTGCCCCAGACCCCGAGCAGGGTGCCGGGCGGCAGCGGCAGTCGGATGGCGATGTTGCCTTCCTTGCCGGGCCGGGTGACGGGCTTGCCCTTGGAATCGAGGATGACCACGTCGTAGCCGGGCACCGGGAAGGTGGCCGAGCCCGGTTTGGTGGGGATATCGGCGATGCCGCGCGGGTTGGCGCAGATGGCCCAGCCGGTCTCGGTCTGCCACCAGTGGTCGACGACCGGGCAGTGCAGCCCGTCGTTGGCCCAGTGGTAGGTTTCGGGGTCGAGGCGTTCACCGGCCAGGAAGAGCCCGTGCAGGCTGGAGACGTCGTGCTTCGCCAGCTCCCGCAGTTCGGGGTCCACCCGCCGGATGGCGCGGATGGCCGTGGGCGCCGTGAACAGCACCGAGACCCGGTAGTCCTCCACGACACGCCAGAATGCTCCGGCATCCGGGGTACCGACCGGTTTGCCCTCATAGATGACCGTGGTGGCGCCGACGAGCAGGGGGGCGTAGACGATGTAGGAGTGGCCGACGACCCAGCCGACGTCGGAGGCGGCCCAGAACACGTCGCCGGGCTTCACGTTGTAGATGTTGGCCATCGACCAGGCCAGGGCCACGGCGTGGCCGCCGTTGTCGCGGATGATCCCCTTGGGGTTGCCGGTCGTGCCGGAGGTGTATAGGACGTAGAGCGGGTCGTCGGAACGCAGGCTGACGGCGGCCGCGGGGGCTGCCTCGGCCTCTTCGTGCGCCCAGTCCAGCCAGGCCACGTCGCCCGTGCCGGCGTAGTCGGCGGCGCAACCGGGGATCATGTCCCGGTCGCGCACGATCACGGTGTGCACGGAGCCCTTGCTGCGGGCAAGTGCGCGCTCGACCAGCGGCAGGTACTCGACCGCGCGTCCCGGTTCGAGGCCGCCGGAGGCCGTCACGATCACCGTCGGGCGCGCGTCGTCGATCCGCACGGCGAGCTCGCTGGCGGCGAAGCCGCCGAAGACGACGGAGTGGATGGCGCCGATGCGGGCGCACGCCAGCATGGCCACGATCGCTTCTGGGATCATGGGCAGGTAGATGATGACCCGGTCGCCTCGGGTCACGCCGTTGGCCAGCAGCACGCCGGCGAAACGCTCGACCCGGCCGAGCAGCTCCCGGTAGCTGAGGCGCACCCGGGTGCCGGACATCGCCGAGTCGTAGATGACGGCGGTCTGGTCGCCGCGCCCGGCGAGAACGTGGCGGTCGAGGGCGTTGTAGCTGGTGTTCAGCTCTCCGTCGGGAAACCAGCGCCAGGTTCCCGGGGAGCGCTCCTCGAGGGCGGCGCGCGGCGGCGTCGTCCACTCGATGGCCTGCGCGGCCTCGAGCCAGAACTCCGAGCGCGTCTCCGCGTCAATGCTGCGCCGCCACTGGTCGTGATAGCCGACCCTGGGTTCCCCTGTTGGTTCCCCTGACATTCTGAACCTCCCCTTTGAAGTTCCTATGTATACATAGAATCGGTGAAGTCTTGCACAGAACGGACATAAAGGGAATAACATGTCAGTTGTGTATACAGAAACCCCAACGACGGGGACGACGCCGCCGGTTCGCGCCAGTGAACGCGCCTACCGTCAGCTGCGCGCGGAGATCCTCGACGGCGTGCTGGCGCCCGGTGCTGGACTCCTCGAGGTGGAGCAGTCCGCCCGGGTCGGGGTGTCACGCACCCCCCTGCGCGCGGCCATCGCCCGCCTGATCGCCGACGGCCTGGTGGCCGGGCGGCCGGGCCGCGGCTTCATGGTGACCGAGATGTCGGTCGACAGCATCCGCGAGCTCTACGAGGTGCGGCGGGCGCTGGAGGAACATGCCGCGCGCATCGCCGCCGAGCGCCGGGACCCGGCCGCCTTCGAGGCCCTGCGCGCCCAGTTCGCCGACGCCCCCGGCCTGCTCGAGCAGGGCCCCGCGGGACTCAGCCGCTACTACGAGCTGATCACCGAGTTCGACGCCGCGCTCGATGCGGCCGTGGTGAACCCCTTCCTGGTCGGTGCGCTCGCCGGCGTGCGCACCCACCTGGCCCGCATCCGACGGCTGGGGCGGGACAACCCCGGCCGCCTGCGGGCCGCGGCGGCCGAGCACCTGCTCATCATCGAGGCCATCCTGGCCGGCGACTCGTCGCTGGCCGCCCATGCCACCCACGTTCACCTTCACCAAAGCCTCACGAGCGTCCTCGCGGCGATCGATGGGCACGCGGCCGTTCCGGCCGGCTAACCGAAAGGATCCATCGTGCAGCTTCACCACGTTCGAGTTCACCGCAGCGACGAGAACCTCGCCCGGACGGACCAGCTCGCCTGGAAGATCGCCGAAGTCGCGGCGGACCCGGTCGCGGTCACGGACGAGGTGACCGAGATGATCATCAACCGCGTCATCGACAACGCCGCGGTCGCCGCCGCGTCGCTGACCCGGCGCCCGGTGGTCGCCGCCCGCTCGCAGGCGCTCGCGCATCCGCGTTCGTTCAACGGCGTCGGCTCGACCGTGTTCGGTGAGCAGCGCTCCCGCCGGGTGTCGCCGGAGTGGGCCGCCTGGGCCAACGGCGTGGCCGTGCGTGAGCTCGACTACCACGACACCTTCCTCGCCGCCGAGTACTCCCACCCCGGCGACAACATCCCGCCCGTCGTCGCCGTGGCCCAGCACCTGGCCAACGCCCGCGGTCTGACCGGCCGCGACCTGGTGCGCGGGATCGCCACCGGGTACGAGATCCAGATCGACCTGGTCAAGGGGATCAGCCTGCACGCGCACAAGATCGACCACGTCGCTCACCTCGGCCCGTCGGCCGCCGCCGGAATCGGCACCCTGCTCGGCCTCGACGTCGAGACCATCTTCCAGGCCGTCGGCCAGGCGCTGCACACCACGACGGCCACGCGGCAGTCCCGGAAGGGCGAGATCTCCAGCTGGAAGGCGCACGCCCCGGCCTTCGCCGGGAAAATGGCCGTCGAATCCGTCGGCCGGGCCATGCGCGGCGAAACCAGCCCCACCCCGATCTACGAGGGCGAGGACGGCGTGATCGCCTGGCTGCTCGACGGCCCGGATGCCGCCTACGAGGT
>JACMQV010000100.1 GCA_014376815.1 Cryobacterium sp. | reverse complement strand
TGATCTCCGGTGACGGGTTCTTCGTCACCCAGCTCGGCGGCGAAACCCTCTACAGCCGCGCCGGCGCCTTCGACTTCGACGCCCAGGGTCGTCTGGTCTCCCCGGCCGGCGCGATCGTGCAGGGCTGGAACGCCGTCGGTGGCGTCATCAACCAGGGCGGCACGACCGGCAACATCACCCTGCCGCTGCAGTCGATCATCCCGGCGAAGGCCACGACTGGCGCGACAATGGGTGGGAACCTCCCGTACGACGCGCTGCCCGGCACCACCCTTCTCCGCGACGTGAAGGTCTATGACGCGCTCGGTGCAGCCCGTACCCTGTCGCTCAGCTTCGCGCGAACGAACACCGGGTGGGATGCTACCGGCACTGACAGCACCGGGGCGACTAGCGGGGCGGTTCCCGCCAAACTGGCGTTCGACGCAACGTCGGGTGCCGTGACTGTGACGGGTGCGCTGATCGTGAACGGGGTCACGGTTGACCTTTCGTCGCTCGAGGGCTTCGCCGGGATCACCACCGCCACCGTCAACTCGCAAGACGGCGCCGCCGCCGGCACGCTCAAGTCCTTCACCCTGGGCAAGGACGGCACCCTCGTCGGCCTGTTCAGCAACGGCGGCCAGGAAGCCATCGGCCGGATCGCCCTCGCGACCTTCACCAACCCGGGCGGACTCGAGAAGGCCGGCTCCTCCGAGTACCGCGCCACGTTCAACTCCGGCAACGCTGCCCTCGGGGCGCCCGGCACCGGCGGCCTCGGCTCGCTCACCGGGGGAGCGCTCGAGATGTCGAACGTGGACCTGTCCCAGGAGTTCACGAACCTGATCGTCGCGCAGCGCGGCTTCCAGGCCAACGCACGCATCATCACCACCTCCGACGAGGTGCTGCAGGAGCTCACGAACCTGAAGCGCTAGCCGCAGTACCAATTCGACGGAGATTCTGCCTTAAAAATGCGAATTCGTGGTTTTCGGGCCCGATTCTGGCAAAATCTCCGTCGAATTCGTTCGGGGCCGGAGTTGTTGTGCGCCGGGGCCGGGGCCGGAGCCCGAGCCGGGGCGCTGGCGCGGTCGCCGGCCGGGTCCGCGAACCTCGTCCCGGCCAAGAGCTAACGCCGCGGCCGGGACGGCCGACAGTGCAGCGTGACGGTCACCCGGATCGTCCACTCGCAAGGCGGACTCCATGATCGTAGTAACTCGGCTGAACGATAGTCAGTTCGCGATCAATCCCGACCTGATCGAACGTATCCACGCCAGCCCCGACACCACGCTCGTGATGGTCGACGGCGCCAAGTTCATCGTCACGGAGAGCCTCGACGAGGTCATCGAGAAGATCGCCCGGTTCCGGGCTCACGTGATCTCACTCGCGTATCTCACCGAGGACTCCGAGTACCGCACGGGGGCACGGCCCTTGGAAATCGTCGGCGGGCCGCACGCCATCGCAGACATCATCGAACCGGGCAGCGCCGTGCCCGCCCGCCCGCGGAGGATCTGATGGATCCGGCAACCCTGATCGGGATCGCCCTCGCCTTCGGTTCCCTGTTCGCCATGATCACGATCGAGGGCGGTCACATCTCCTCGATCCTCCTTCCCGCCCCGATGGTGCTTGTCTTCGGTGCGACGATCGCGGTCGGCATCGCCGGCGGCACGATCCGGGACGCGATTTCGGCGTTCAAGGCCGTTCCCGGCGCCTTCGTGGGCAGGACCACCCCGCCGCAGCAGGTCATCGACCAGGTCGTCGGCCTGGCCGAGAAGGCCCGCAGCGCGGGTCTGCTGGCCCTCGAACAGGAAGCCGACAACGTCGACGACCCCTTCCTGCGCGGGGCCCTGCAGAATATCGCCGACGGCACGGATGGCGACGAGCTGCGCATCCTGCTCGAGGACGAGCTTGCGACCGCCACCAAAGCCAGCCGGAACGCCTCCAAGTTCTTCACCAGCCTCGGAGGGTACGCGCCCACCGTCGGCATCATCGGCACGGTCATCTCCCTCACCCACGTGCTCGAAAACCTCGACACTCCCTCGACCCTGGGCCCGATGATCGCGGCCGCATTCGTGGCCACCCTGTGGGGGCTGCTCTCGGCCAACTTCCTCTGGCTTCCCATCGGCAACCGGCTCAAGCGATTGAGCGACATCGAGGTGGAACGGATGACCCTGCTGCTGGAGGGTGCCCTAGCGGTGCAGGCCGGCAGTCAGCCGCGCCTGCTCGGGGAGCGCCTGCGGGCCATGGTGCCCGCGGCCCCCGCCAAGGCCGGTAAACCCGACAAGGCCGGCAAACCAGACAAGGCCGGCAAGGCTGAGAAGTCCCTGCCCAAGGCCGCATGAGCGGGCATGGCCGCGGTCGGGGCAAGAGCCGGGGTCTCGAGGAAGAGCATGTCGAGCATGTCGACGAGCGGTGGATGGCGTCTTATATGGACATGGTCACCGTGCTGATGTGCATGTTCATCGTGCTCTTCGCGATGTCCACGGTCGACCAGGCGAAGTTCCTGCAGCTGAAGAACTCCCTCGCGACCGGGTTCGGTGTCGTCGACGTGGGCAAGGTCGACACGGCCAAGGGCGTGGTGGTGACCAAAGACAAGGTGAATCAGGCCGAGGTGACCGGCTTCACCAACCTGGATCTCGCCGTGGCGGAGGTCGCCGACCTCACCGCCGCGCAGAAGGCGCTGCAGGGCGCGGTCGATGCCAAGGGGCTCGGGCAGCTCGTTCAATTCACGATCGACTCGCGCGGGCTCACGATCGGCCTCGTCGGCTCGGAGGCCTTCTTCGCGCCCAACCTCGCCAACCTCAGCCCGCAGGCCGAACTGGTGCTCGACGCGATCGCCCCGGTCTTGGCCTCGAACACTCGCGAGGTGAAGATCGAGGGGCACGCGGACCGGCACGGCATCACCCTCAACTACCCGACCGACTGGGAGCTGTCGTCCGCCCGGGCGACCGCCGTGCTGAGGCGCCTGGTCGAGTCCGGCGGCGTCGCCCAGGAACGGATCTCCGCCGTCGGCTTCGGATCGGCTCGGCCGGTCGCAGACGGTGCCGACCTGGCGGCAATGGCCCAGAACCGGCGAGTGGATGTCGTGCTGCTCTCGAACCAGCCGGACGCCGTCCGAGCGCTCATCCCCTCGGTGCTCGATGGCACGGCGACGGATGCCGGAACGCAATCGACCGGGACCGAAACATCCGTGCCGGCTACTACTAACTGATCGCCGCCGCCGGTCGATAGTCACTCACGTGACGGTCCAGGAACAAGCAGGAATTGGCGTGCCCGCTTCGGCGACGCGCCCGGTTGAGGTGTACGACTTTCGTCGACCGACAACCCTCGCACGCGAGCACTCCCGCGTGCTCGAGCTTGCGTTCGAGACCTTCGCCCGCCAATGGGGCACCCAGCTGACCGCCAAGGTGCGCGTCATGTCCCAGGTCAAGTGCGACGGCGTCATCATGCGCACCTACGACGACTACGCGGCGTCGCTGCCGTCGACGACCGCCATGGTGTTGTGCCCGGTCGAGGGCATCCTGGCCAAGGTCGTCATCCAGTTCCCCACCTCGGCTGCCCTGTCCTGGGTCAGCCACATGCTCGGCGGCACCAGCGGCGCGCCCCTGCCGGAGCGGGCGTTCACCCAGATCGAGCAGGCCATCGTGCGCCGGCTCATGGACGACGCGCTCGAGGACCTGCGCTACTCGCTCGGGTCCCTGCTCGTGCACCAGATCTCCGTGGGAACCATCCAGTACAACTCCCAGTTCGCCCAAGCCGCCGCCACCGCCGACCTGATGATCGTGGCCACGTTCTCGATGCGGATCGGGGAGGGCAGCGCCGTTGCGACGCTGGCCATCCCCGCCGACGCGCTGCTGCCGCAACTCGTCGACTCGAGTCCCGCCGGTTCGTCAGGCAACCCGGAGGAACAGCTGCAGGCCCAGCTCGCCTGGGTTCCCGTGGACGTCTCGCTGCAGCTGACCCCGATCCGGGTACTGCCGAGTGTGATTCTCGGCCTCGCCGTCGGCGACGTGCTGGCCGTGCCGCACTCCACGCACCGTCCTCTCGACGTCGTCGTCGACGGACTGCCACTCGCCCGCGCGGCGGTCGGCTCCAACGGCTCCCGCCTGGCCTGCATCGTCATCGATACCGAGGAATGAACATGAGCCCCACCTCCACCGCCCTGCACACCGCGGCCGTCGACGCCCTCCTCGGGGTGTTGCCGACTCCCAACCGGCTGCGAGCCGAACCCTGCTCCGGCGCCGCCCTCGCGGGGCGGCTCGGCACCGCTGTCGTCGCCTCTTTCGTCGGGGCGACCTCGGCCGACCTCGCGGTGGCTCTGGCCGACCCGGCCTCCCTCGACGCGGCCGCCGGCACGGAGTCGCCGTTCGTTTCCAGCCAGGATGTGCTCCGCCCGGCCCTGGAATCCGCGGCCGGAGTACTCGGCGTCGGCGTGCTCGGCGACACCAAGGTCGAGGACGCGACCGCACTCTTCGCCGATGCCGGCACGGTTGTCTACGAGCTCACCGGTGACGGCGCCGTCACCGGCTGGTTCGCGATCCGCCTGCGCGACAACGGGCCGGCCGGCCAGGGTGCCCGCGGCACGCAGTCCGTCGTCGGCAAGCTCGGCCGCATCAACAGCGTCGAAATGGCTCTCACGGTGGAGATCGGCCGCACCCGGATGTCGGTGCGAGACGTGCTGGCGCTCGAACCCGGCGCCGTCATCGAACTCGACCGTTCCGCCGGGTCCCCGGCAGACATCCTGCTCAACGGCCGCCTGATCGCGCACGGCGAGATCGTCGTCGTCGACCAGGACTACGCCGTTCGCATCACCCAGATCCTCGACGTGGCCGAAAGCCTGACCTAGATGGATACCGTCGTCGTTGCCCTTCGGGTTGCCCTGTCCCTGGCCGCTGTGCTCGGGCTGCTCTGGGTGCTGCAGCGACGGCTGACCAAGACCACGCGCGGCAGCCGCAGCGCCAACCTGGTGACCGTGGTCGGGCGCCAGGGTCTCGGCCAGAAGGCATCCGTGGTCGTAGTCGACATCGAGGGGCGCAGGTTCGTGCTCGGCGTGACCGAACAGTCCGTCAGCGTCCTGCATGGGGGCGACCCGGCGAACTCCCCGGCGGAGGCCTCGGCGGGGCCGGTGGCCGTGCCGATGGCCGCCGGCCCGCGCTCGGTCGAATTCGCCCGTGAACTCGACGAGGCCGGTCGAGGCGACGCCGAGTTGGCTCCGCCGCTGGTCCTGCGACCTCGCCGCGACCGACCGGCCCCGGGCCGGCTGGCCGGCTCAATCCTGTCCCCGGCCACCTGGCAGCACACCGCCGCCGCGCTGCGGCAGAACCGGTGACCGCCGCGACCGGGATCAGCACGGACCGGGGCCGGGGAATCGCCCGATACCTGGTGATGGCGGCGCTCGCCCTCGTGATCGTCGTGGCCATCGTCATGCTGGTGGCTCCCGCGGGCCACGCCGCCCCGATCGACCCGATCACCCCGACCGACCCGGCCACCCCGGCCGCGCCGAGCGGCGGCGGGCTCAATGTGCAGATCAACGGCCCGGACGGCGCCCCCTCCTCGGCAATCGTGACCCTGATCGGCATCACGCTGCTGTCGGTGGCACCGGCCCTGCTGCTGATGATGACGAGCTTCACCAAGATCTTCGTCGTCCTCGCCATGACCCGCAACGCGCTCGCGCTGCCGTCGATCCCACCCAACCAGGTGCTCGCCGGACTGGCGTTGTTCCTGTCGCTGTTCATCATGGCGCCCATCCTCACCGACATCAACGACCATGCCCTGCAGCCCTACCTGAACGGCACGATGTCCTTCGACGACGCCGTCACTCTCGGTTCCGGGCCGCTGCGCACGTTCATGCTCGCCCACACCCGCGAGGAAGACCTCGCCCTGATGACCCGAGCCGCCGACCAGGCCAACCCCGTGAGCCGGGACGCCGTGTCGTTGATCACGCTGATCCCCGCTTTCATGATCTCCGAACTCCGCGCCGCGTTCATCATCGGGTTCGTCATCTTCATCCCGTTCCTCGTGATCGACCTCGTCGTCTCCGCGGCGCTGATGTCGATGGGCATGATGATGCTGCCGCCGGTGATGATCTCGCTGCCGTTCAAGATCCTCCTGTTCGTGCTCGTCGACGGCTGGGGACTCATCCTCACCACCCTGATCACCAGTTACCGGGGTGGCTGATGGACACCAACGCCGTCCTGGACATCGGGATGCAGGCCATCATCATCGCCGGCAAACTGTCCGCCCCGATCCTGATCACCGCCCTCGTCGTCGGGTTCGCCATCTCCCTCCTGCAGTCGATCACCCAGATCCAGGAGGTGACGCTGTCGTTCGTGCCCAAGGCCATCGCGGTCTGCCTGGCCCTGCTCATCTCCGGGCACTGGATGATCTCCGAGATCGTCTCCTTCACCAACGGTCTCTTCGAGAAGATCCCCGCGCTCATCGGCGGAGGCTGACGTGGACCTCACCCTCGACTTCGCCTGGATCGAAGCGGTCACCCTGGCGGGTGTGCGCATGGTGGCCTTCATCGTCGTCGCGCCGCCGTTCTCGTACAACGCGTTCCCGCTGCGCGTCAAGGGTATGCTGGCGCTCGGCCTCGCCCTGGCCGTGTCCCCGAGAGTCACCCCCGGGTATGTCTCGCCCGACACCGCCGGTTTCATCGTCGCGCTCCTGCTGGAACTCCTGGTCGGCGGCGTGCTGGGCTTCCTCGTGCTCGTGATCTTCTCGGCACTGCAGTCCGCCGGCAACCTGATCGACATGTTCGGCGGCTTCCAGCTGGCCCAGGGCTTCGACCCGCAGGCCATGGTCAACGGCGCCATGTTCACCCGGCTCTACCAGATGACCGCCCTCGCCCTCCTGTTCGCGTCCGGCGGCTACCAGCTCATCATCGGTGGACTCAGCCGTACCTTCGAGGCCCTCCCGCTCGGCGGAGGACTCGACCTCGCCGTGCCGATGCAGGCCGTCACCACGGCCGTGGGCCAGATGCTCCTCGCGGCCGTGCAGATCGCCGGGCCGCTCATCGTCGTGCTGTTCCTCGCCGACGCCGGACTGGGCCTGCTCACCCGGGTCGCGCCGGCTCTGAACGCCTTCGCCCTCGGCTTTCCGCTCAAGATCCTGATCACCCTCACCCTCGGCGCGGCCGGTTTCCTCGCGCTCCCGCGGATCGTCTCCTCGCTCACCGGCGACGCCGTGAGCACGATGCTGGGGGTGAAATAGATGTCCGACTCCGGTGAGAAGACCGAACAGGCGACCGAGAAACGGATGCGCGAAGTCCGGTCCAAAGGCCAGCTGTCCAAATCCCAGGACCTGACCGCGTGGCTCGGGATCGGCGCGGCCGCGGTGATGACCCCGGTGACCGTCGGACTGGCCGCGCAGGCCGGGACCAGCCAGATGCTGAGCATCCGCACCCTCATCGCCCGGCCCGAGCCGGAACTCGCCGTGCAGATGCTCGGGGAGTCCCTCGGATCGATGGCGGGCATCCTCACCCCGATGCTGGTGACCGTCTTCGTGGTGGTGCTGGCCGGCGCCGTCGCCCAGGGCGGTGTGCACTTCAAGAAGGTCGCCGGCAAGTACGAGCAGTTCAACCTGGTGACCGGCCTCGGGCGCACGTTCGGCGGCCAGGCCGTGTGGCAGGGGGTCAAGGCGCTGCTCAAGACCATCGCCGTCGGGGTGGTGCTCACGCTGGTGATCCAGGGGCTCACCCCCATCCTGATGACGGCCGGAGGGCTGCCCGTGACGGCCCTGATCGACGCGGCGACGGGCGGGGCGGTCTCGCTCGTGCAGTCGGCGGCCATCGCCGGTCTCGTGCTCGCCGCGGCCGACGTCTTCGTCGTCATGAAACGCAACCGCAAACGCACCCGGATGACGAAGAAGGAGGTCACCGATGAGAACAAGAGTTCCGAGGGTGACCCCCTTGTCAAGTCCCAGCGACGGTCGCGGCAGCTCGCGATGAGCCGCAACCGCATGATCGCCTCGGTGGCGACCGCCGACGTCGTGCTCGTCAACCCCACCCACTTCGCCGTCGCGCTCAAATACGAGCCGGGCAAGTCCGCGCCGCGGGTCGTCGCCAAGGGGGCCGGGGTGATCGCCGCCCGCATCCGCGAGCAGGCTGAGACCGACGGGGTGCCGATCGTGCGGGACATCCCGCTCGCCCGTGCCCTGCACAGCGCCTGCGACCTCGGCCAGGAGATCCCGGTCGAGCTCTACAACGCGGTCGCCCGGGTGCTTGCCTTCGTGCTGGCCCTGAAGACGCGCGGATCCGGCGCCTCGACCGGTGTGCACACCATGAACGACCTTGCCCTGGCTTCAGGAGGCCTCCGATGAAAAGCACCTTCGCCAAGCTCGCCGTCCCGATCGGCGTCGTCGGGATCATCCTCCTTCTGGTCGTCCCGGTGCCCGCCGTACTCCTGGACATCCTGATCATCATCAACATCCTGCTCGGGCTGGTGGTGCTGCTGACGACCATGTTCGTCAAGAAGCCCCTCGACTTCTCCGTCTTCCCCTCGCTGCTGCTGGTGGCCACCCTGTTCCGCCTCGGCCTGAACGTGGCCTCGACCCGGCTCGTGCTCGGCGACGGCTATGCGGGGCAGGTCATCGCCTCCTTCGGCCAGGTCGCGGTCGGCGGCTCGATCATCATCGGCGCCGTGATCTTCCTGATCCTGGTGGTGATCCAGTTCGTCGTCGTCACCAAGGGCGCCGAGCGCGTGGCGGAGGTCGGGGCCCGCTTCACCCTGGACGCCATGCCGGGCAAGCAGATGGCGATCGACGCCGACCTGAACGCCGGCCTGATCACCGACATCCAGGCCAGGGAACGCCGTGCGGAGGTGTCGGCCGAGGCCGACTTCTACGGCGCCATGGACGGCGCGTCCAAGTTCGTCAAGGGCGACGCGATCGCCGGCATCATCATCATCATCATCAACCTGGTCGGCGGCATCGCGATCGGCATGGTGCAGCGCGGCCTGTCGATCACGGATGCGATCAGCACCTACTCGCTCCTCACCATCGGCGACGGCCTGGTCACCCAGATCCCGGCCCTGTTGATGGCGGTCTCCACCGGCATGATCGTGACGCGCTCGAATGTGGAATCCGACATCGGCGCCACCGCATCCGCGCAGCTCACCCAGTCCCGCAACGCCCTGATGATCGCCGGCGCCGCCGCACTGCTGATGTCCCTCATCCCGGGCATGCCGATCATCCCCTTCGTCGTGATCGGGGTGGGCCTGATCGTGTTCTCCCAGCGGATCAAGGCGGGCGAGGCCCGCGAACAGGCGGGGCGTGAGGCCGCGGTCAGCCTGGAGAGCCAGGCCCCCCGGTCGGACACCCCCGAAGACCTGATCGAGACGATGCGGGTGCACGCCCTCGAGATCCTGCTCGCCCCCGACCTCGTCGACCTGGTCTCCGGCGCCCAGGACGACCTGCTCGCGCGGGTGCGCGCGCTGCGCCGCAAGATCGCGATGGACCTCGGCGTGGTCGTGCCGCCCGTGCGCACCAGGGACAGCGTCGACCTGCCCGCCTCCACCTACGTGATCCGCATCGCGGGGGTCGAGGCCGGGCGCGGACTCGCCCCGGCCGGCAAGGTCCTCGCCCTCGGCGACTTCCTCGACGGACTCCCCGGCACGGCCACGGTCGAGCCCGTCTTCGGGCTGGCCGGCAAGTGGGTGCCGAGCGAGATGCGGCACAGCGCCGAGATGGTCGGCGCGACGGTCATCGACCGTGTCTCGGTGCTGATCACCCACCTGTCGTCGATCATCACCGGCAACGCCGCCCGGCTCCTCACCCGGGAAGACGTGCGGGTGCTCACCGACGGCGTGCGGCTGGTCAACCCGTCCGCCGTGGACGACCTCATCCCCGGGATGCTGTCCCTGGCCGAGGTACAGCGCGTGTTGCAGGGCCTGCTCGTCGAGCTCATCCCGATCAACGACCTTCCCCGGATCTATGAGGCCCTCTCCCTGCGGGCCAAGGTCTCGGCCGACCCGGAGGGGCTGATCGAGGCGGCCCGCCAGGCCCTCGGCCCCGCGCTCACCGCCCAGTACCTCGACGAGGGCCTGCTCCGGGTGATCATGATCGAGCCGGCCCTCGAGCAGTCGATGCTCGAAGGCATGCGCCCCTCGGAGCAGGGGTCTCAGATCATGCTCGAGCCGCACCGCATAGACGCCATCCTCGGTTCGCTCAAGTCCTCGCTGGCCGCGGTCGAGGAGAGCGGCCTGACCGCCGTACTGGTCTGCGCCCCCGCCCTGCGCCCGGCGATCCGGCGCATGGTCTCGGCCCAGGCCGGCGGGCTCCCCGTGCTGTCCTACCTCGAGGTGACGAGCGCGAACGTCGGCATCGAGACCGTGGGGGTGGTCCGTGGAACGGAAACGATTTCAGCTTGAGGGTGCCAGCCTTCCGGAGCTGAAGGCGCGCGTGTTGGCGGAGCACGGGGCGGATGCCCGCATCGTGGCGGCCGAGCGGGTCACCGTGGGCGGCATCCGCGGATTCTTCGCCCGCCGTCATCTGGAGGTGACCGTGGAGGTCCCGTTGCGTCGCCGACGGGCAGCCCACGCGCAGCCCGATGTGCAGGCCCGGCTCGGGATCGCCGCGCTGTTGGACGAGGCAGACGAGGCCGAAGCCCGCCTCCAGAGGGTGGCGGAGCCGCGCCTGTCCACCGCCTCGGACGAATTCGCCCATCTGATGGACGAGCTCACCTTCACGACGACAAACCCGGCGTCCGACGACCCCGGCCCGGCCGCCCTGGTCGTTCCAGCGCTGGCCGCGCGGGCGGTGGCGGCCCCGGTCGCCCCGCCGCTCCCGCTCACCGGGCACGGTGACCTCGTGCTGGTCATCGGCCGCTCGGACGCGGCGTTCCCGGTCGCCCGGGCGATGGCCGCCCGGAGCGGCTCCGGTTCGCCCCTGGTCGCTGGCGTGTTGACCGCGGCGAGGAGCGAACGGCTCACGGACCGGCGCACGGCCCTCGCGGCCCGCGCCCGCGCGGTGGAGCATGCCGAGACTGTCTTCGTGGCCTTCGGCCTCGCGGTGGACGACGGTACTGGCGACGGTGATGGTGACGCGCGCGCAGCCGCGGATGCGGACGCGGCTGCGATCCTCTCCGAGGTGGGTGCCGACCAGGTCTGGGTGGTCGTGGATGCCGGCCGCAAGGCGGACGACACCGCGGCGTGGGTGTCGCGGCTGGCCGCGCAGGTCTTCATCGATGCGGTTGCCGTGATCGAAGCCGGCTCCACGGCGTCACCGGAGACGATCGATGAGTTGGGTCTGCCGGTGGGCTGGATCGACGGATCCGCGGCAACCTCGGCGACGATGGCGGGTTTGAAGCCGAGCCTCACTGACCGGGCCAACCGGTCAAGCTAGGCTGAACAGGTGCTGGTTCTAACACGCAAACAGGGGGAGAAGATCCTCATTGGTGACGACATCGTCATCACCGTCCTCGACGTGCGCGGCGACAGCATCCGCATCGGTGTCGACGCTCCGCGCGGGGTCAAGATCCAGCGCGACGAGGTGCTGCGTGCCGTCACCGAGGCGAACATCGCGGCGAGCCAGGCCGGCCAGGGCGACACGGATGCCGAGGCCCGGCTGAAGGCCACCCTCGGTCTCCTGAACCCACCGTCTGCGCCCGCTTCTGCGTCTGCACCCTCGACTTCGCCTTCGCCTGCACCTCCAGCCGCGCCCTAGACGAGTCTCTGGCCTGCGTCGAAGTGGTTCCCCGCCCCGGTTACGGCGTTTTCAGTAGACAGATTTACGTTCGATAAAAAGTTCTCCACAACCTGAGTCAATCTCGCTTATGCGTTCGATTGAGCGTATTCTGGTGTTTGTGACCACCCCTATGGAAAGCCTCGAAACGGATGCCGCGCCCGGCCCCTCCGGCGCGGCCCTGGTGGTGTCCGCGTGCGAGGCTCTCGCGGGAGAACTGGGCGGCACGCTGCGCTGCTCGGGGGTGCGGGGCTT
>JACMQV010000099.1 GCA_014376815.1 Cryobacterium sp. | reverse complement strand
CTGCCGGTTCCCCGGCTGCAACCGGGGCGCGGCGCACTCCGACATCGATCACGCCCTCGACTGGCAGTTCGACGGACTCACCGCCCACAACAATCTCGCCCACCTGTGTCCCGGCGAGCACGCCCTGAAGTCCAAGACCCGATGGTCCTACAACATCCTGCCCGACGGCACGCTGCGATGGACCTCACCGACCGGGCAGCACTTCAGCAGCGAACCGGCCACCAGCATCATGCCCCAACCGTCACCGAAACCCGAACGAGAGCCGGAACGGACGAAGGCGCCGCCGGACGAATCCGACGAGCCGCCGCCGTTCTAGTCCTTGGGCCGGTTCAGTCCTGGGCCTGCGGAACACGCGCAGGCGAGGTCAGCTGACGATGTACTGGGAGTACGACTTGCGGATCTTGTTCACCTTGGGCAGCGCCACCGCCATGCAGTAGCCCTGGCCGGGGTTCTTCGCGAAGAAGTCCTGGTGGTAGTCCTCGGCCACGAAGTACTCGCCGAGCGGCTCGATCGTGGTGACGATTCCGTCGCCCCACCATTCGGCGGCGCGCGTGCGGGCCGTTTCGAAGAGCTGCTTCTGCTCCTCGTCGGTGTAAAACATGGCGGACCGGTACTGGGTGCCCACGTCGGCACCCTGGCGGTTCAGCTGGGTGGGGTCGTGCAGCGTGAAGAACACGTCCAGGATCACGCTCGCCGGGATGACCTCCGGGTCGAAGGTCACGGCGGTGGCCTCCGCATGACCGGTGCGGCCGGTGCAGACCGACTCGTAGCTCGGATTCGGGGTGGTTCCGCCGGTGTAACCGGAGACCACCTCGGTCACGCCACGCAACACCCGATACACGGCATCGAGACACCAGAAACATCCACCTGCGATCACAAAAGTTTGCACGCCCCTAGAGTAACCGCATGACCTTCGTACCAGCTCCAAACCGCTATACCGAGATGACCTACCGCCGCACCGGCCGGAGCGGCCTCAAGCTTCCGGCCCTGTCCCTGGGCCTGTGGCACAATTTCGGCCATGAACGGCCCCTCGACACCCAGCGCGCCATCCTTCGCCGCGCGTTCGACCTCGGGGTCACGCACTTCGACCTGGCCAACAACTACGGCCCGCCTCCCGGTGCCGCCGAGACCAATTTCGGCCGCATCTTCGCCGAGGACTTCCGGCCCTTCCGGGACGAGATGATCATCTCCAGCAAGGCCGGCTACGACATGTGGCCGGGCCCGTACGGCGAGTTCGGCTCACGCAAGTACCTGCTCTCCTCGCTCGACGCGAGCCTCGGCCGGCTCGGTCTCGACTACGTCGACATCTTCTACTCTCACCGGCCTGACCCGGAGACCCCGATCGAGGAGACCATGGGCGCGCTGGCATCCGCGGTGCACCAGGGCAAGGCGCTCTACGTCGGGATTTCCAGCTACACCCCGGAGCAGACCCGGGCCGCCGTGGCCGCCCTGGCCGAACACAAGGTCCCGCTCCTGATCCACCAGCCGCGCTACTCGATGTTCGACCGCCACGTCGAGGAGGGGCTCTTCCCCGTTCTCGACGAACTGGGCGTGGGCAGCATCGTCTTCTCACCGTTGGCGCAGGGCCTGCTGACCGACCGGTACCTCGGCGGATCCGTGCCCGCAGACTCCCGGGTCGCCACGAGCCGATTCCTCTCCGAAAGCGTGCTCACCGACACCTACCTCAACCGGGCCAGGGCGCTCAATGCCATCGCTCACGAGCGCGGCCAGACCCTCGCCCAGCTTGCGGTCACCTGGATCCTGCGCCAGCAGTCGGTGACCAGCGTGCTCGTGGGCGCCAGCAGCGTGCACCAGCTCGAGCAGACCGTGGCTGCGCTGGACGCACCCGCCCTGACCGACACAGAGATCGCCCTGATCGAACCGTACGCCGTGCACGGCACCGGACGGGGCTAGGGCCGGTGGGCTACCTCTACGCTCTCCTCGCGTCGCTGCTCTTCGGCCTCAACGGCAGCACCACCAAGGTGATCGTGGAGGCCGGCCTCTCCCCCGCCCAATTGACGTTCTTCCGGGTCACGGTCGTCGCCCTGCTGGCCGGCGGCCTGCTGCTGCTGACCAACCGCCGGGCGTTCCGCCTCAGCCGCGGGCAACTGGCGGTGATGGCCGTGCTCGGCATCGCCGGGGTCGCCCTGATCCAGTGGTTCTATGCCCTGTCGATCAGCCTGCTGCCCGTGGGCATCGCGCTCATGCTCGAGTACGCCGGCGTGTTGCTGGTCGCCCTCGTGGCCCGGTTCGTTTTCAAGGAACGGGTGAAGCCCCGCATCTGGCTGGCCATCGGCGGGGTCCTGGTCGGGATGGCCGTCGTCGCCCAGATCTGGGCCAGCACCCTCTCCGGCCCGGGCGTGGTGGCCGGGGTGCTCGCCGCCATCTGCCTGGCCGTGTACTTCCTGGTCGGGGAACGCCAGGTCGCCTCGACGACGCCGCTGGCCGTCTCGTTCTGGTCCATGCTCTTTGCCAGCGCGTTCTGGCTGGTGTTCAGCGCCTGGTGGCAGGTCGACCCGCAGGTCCTGGTGCAGGACGTCGCGCTGCACGGCCATCTCGAGGCGGTCTCACTCCCCCTGTGGGTCCTGATGGTGTGGAACGGCGTCTTCGGGTCCTTCGCGCCGTATCTGCTCTCCTACATGGCGCTCGGTCGGCTCAACGCGACCGCGGCCGGCATCGTCTCCGCCTCGGAGGTGATCTTCGCGTTCGTGTTCGCGTTCCTCTGGCTCGGCGAGTCCCTCGACGGGCTGCAGATGGCCGGCGTGGTTCTCGTTCTGGCGAGCATCGTGGTCGCCCAGACCGCCCGGCCGAACAAGGTCGTCGACCTCGACCTGGCCAGTCAGGACCTGGCCATGATGGAGGGCCCCGCCCGCTGAGGGCGCGACTCCCGCCCGATCGGCAGGCCCTGAACCACTGGGTGCAACCGGGATGTCGGTGGGCCGTCGTAGCGTGATGGCACCATCACCCGCGGCCGGCCGATCTCGGAGGAATCCCATGTCCACAGCGTCACGCTCCACCGTCCCGCCCACGACGATCGCCACACCCCCCGCACCGCTCCCGTCCTTCCGGGGCCTTCTGCTGGTCCCCGTGCGAGTCGGGCTCTGGCGGGTCGTGGGCGGGTCCGGAGCCGTGCTCGGCCACATCGAGCGGTACACGGATGCCGACGGTGATCGTTTCGGCGCCCGCCGCCTGGTCGGGGCCACCCGCAGCAGTGATCTCGGCACGTTCTGGCGGATCGACGACGCCGCGGACTGTTTCCGCTGACCAGTCCCCGATTCATGCCCTTCCGTCCGCTCCGTGCGCAACGATTGCGCCCGCGTGGGGAACTTCGTCCGGCACGCCGACAACGTTCCCCGGATTCCGGCTGCGACGCCGGTAAAGTGCGCTCATGCAGTGGTGGAATAGTTTCGTATCCTGGCTCACGGCAGCCAGCAATCAGACCGTGGTGTTCAGCGCCGTGGTGCTCATACTCTCGGTCATCGTCGCCAGCCTGCTGGCGTCGTGGCTGTCCCGAGGGGCGATCAAACGCCTGCTGGCGCAGCACGATCGGGAGCTCAAGGCCGCCGTGATCGGCACACTGGTGGATGCCGCGACCGAGGCCTCCGTGTGGAACTCATTGACCCCGCAGGAGCAGGTCATGGCGGACCGCGCGGTCGGCCAGGCCGACGTGCAGCTGCGCCTGCTGCCCATCAAGGGATCGGCTGTCGCCGCGAACTGGGCAGCCCACCAGCTGGCCGATCTCAAGCGCACCTCTGCGACGTTCGGCTACCAGTTGGAGCCGTCTCTGCTCGAGTTCCGCGACCGCCTGATCGAGTGGCAGAGCAAGCCCTCCCGGGCGCGCAAGGTCTTCCAGAGCGACCTCGACCGCTGGAAGGTCGCGAACACCACCTCCGAGAAGAGTCTTCTGGCCGAACAGGATGCCTGGGCCGCCCAGCAGCACCACGACCAGTTCGACAGCCAGCACGCGGCCCCGGTTCCCGCTCCGCTCCACTACACGGCCGGCGCGCCGTCACCGTCCACGGAGACCCAGCGCCTCCTCGACGACGTGCAGGCGCTCGAGGTCCGACCGCTCCCCCTCCAGAACTGATACCGGAGCTGATTCAGACACCGGCACGAACTGGTCGCCGGCACGAACTAGTCACCGGCACGAACAAGTGGCCCGCTGTCATCCGACGTACGGGCCACTTGTTCGTGTCTGCCGTGGTGGAAGGCGAGGGCGCGGGCCTCCGGCTAGCGCCACCACTCGTCGAACATCGACGCCGGCACCTGACGCTTGTGCTCGGTGCCCAGGTAGCGTTTCTCGATCGCGATCGCCACGTCGTCGTCGACCGGGCGCCCCTCGAGGAAGTCGTCGATCTGTTCGTATCGGAGGCCCAGGTTGGCCTCGTCGGTCTGCCCGGGGATGTCGTCGAGCAGGTCGGCCGTCGGAGGCTTGAGGTAGAGGCGTTCCGGTGCGCCGAGCTCGACCAGCAGGGCGCGGCCCTGGCGCTTGCTCAGCCCGGTGAGGGGCAGGAGGTCGGTGCCGCCGTCGCCATACTTCGTGAAGAACCCGGTCACGGCCTCGGCGGCGTGATCGGTGCCGACGACCAGCAGGCCGTGGGATCCGGCGAGGGCGTACTGGGCGACCATGCGCACGCGGGCCTTGACGTTCCCCTTGTCGAAATCGGGGAGCGGTCGGCCTGTGCTGTCGGCGAATTCCGCCTCGATGCCGTTGACGGCGCGTTCGATGTTGAAGGTGACGGTGGACCGGGCCCTGATGAAGTCCAGGGCCAGTTGTGCGTCGTCTTCGTCGCGTTGGACCGCATACGGCAACCGCACCGGCAGGAAGATCGCCGGGTGACCGGATCCCGTCAGCTGCTCAACGGCAAGCTGGCTTAGGCGCCCGGCCAGGCTCGAATCCTGGCCGCCGCTGATGCCCAGGACGAGGCCTTTCGCCCCCGTGCGCACGAGGTAGTCGGCGAGGAATTGCACCCGGCGCCGTATCTCCGCAGCCGGGTCGATCTGTGGGGATACGTGCAGTTCCGCGATGATTCGCGCCTGAAGTTCTCGCATGCTCCAAATCTATCAAATAGGCAACCGGATCAGGCCGTGGGCTCCGTCAGGTCGACCACGTGCGACTTGGCGTGGGAGCGCAGGGACTCGATTCCCTTGAGCGCCTCCGCTTTGGTCTTGTAGTTCTCCGAGGAGGCGATGACCTCGCCGTTGTTGGCCTTGAGCCTGAAACCGTAGCCGCCGGAGCGTTCTGCGAAAACTTCAAATTTGCCTGACATGACACACTTTCTTCTACGTCGAGGAAAACGTCATCGGTCGAATGTCCGATAGCCCCAGACTACTCGCAGCGTTCTGCGGACTGGACGGTGCCCCCGGTAGGAATCGAACCTACGACAAGCGGATTAGAAGGCCGCTGCTCTATCCACTGAGCTACGGGGGCGAAGAACGTCCAACGATACCGCAGACGCGGCGCGGGAATGCGAAATCGGCGGTCAGAGGGCTTTCGCGGCCGCGACGAGCACCTGAGCGAGGGTCGGCACGCCGGTAGCCCGGAAGACCTCCGCCCCGGACGCGTCCCGGATGACCACGGTGGGCGTGACACGGATACCGTTGGCCTCGGCCTCCGCCACGTCCCGCACAACGTCGAACTCCCGCACGTGGGCCTGGGGAACCAGACGCTCCACCTCCGCCAGGATCGACCGGGTCTGCCGGCACGGCTCGCAGAAGGAGGAGGAGAAATAGGTGAGCTCCATGAGGGAATCCTTCGTCGCGCGCCGCTGGGAAGGCCAGTCTACGGAGCATGCCGTGGCGGAGCCCCGACTGGCCGGAGTCCCGGTCGGCCCCCGCCGATAGACTCGGCTCATGACAAAAAGTAGTGACCGGTTGGTATGGGTTGACTGTGAAATGACCGGTTTGGACATTGATGCAGATGAATTGTGCGAGATCGCGGTGGTGATCACCGATTATGACCTGAACATCATCGATCCGGGCCTGGACCTCGTGATCAAGCCGAGCCCGGCCGCACTGGAGAACATGAACGACTTCGTGCGCAACATGCACGAGACCTCCGGCCTGATCACTGAGATTCCGAACGGCATCACCGCCGCCGAGGCAGAGCTGCAGGTGCTCGACTACCTGCTGAAGTTCATCCCGGCCGACCAGAAGGCCCCCCTGGCTGGCAACTCGATCGGAACCGACCGGGCGTTCCTGACCAAGTACATGCCACGCCTGGACAACCAGCTGCACTACCGGAACGTCGACGTGTCCTCGATCAAGGAACTCGCCCGACGCTGGTACCCCCGGGTCTACTTCAACGCCCCCGCGAAAGACGGCGGACACCGCGCCCTGGCCGACATCCTCGAATCGATTCGTGAACTGGCCTACTACCGCCAGACCGTGTTCGTGACCGACCCGGGACCCTCGAGCGATCAGGCGAAAAGCCGCGCAGCCGAAGCCGTGCACAACTTCGGTCCAAACATGTAATAGAATTCATGAGTTGCCTTTTCTCCGGGAAAAGCAACGCATGGTGGGTATAGCTCAGCTGGTAGAGCGCCTGGTTGTGGTCCAGGAGGTCGCGGGTTCAAGCCCCGTTACTCACCCCAATAGAAGTACTTCCCCCAATAGAAGTTCTTCGTAGCTCCCTTACGATTTCGCATGCGCGATCGGTTGCTCCTAGACTCCAGCTGTCACCTCCCCGTCACGGTCTCCATGCCGATCACCTGGCGCCGGGAAGACATCTGAAAAAGGATGCCCATGCGCGCCCGTTCCACACTTCCCGCCCTCGCTGCCGTGGCGGCTCTCCTGCTCACCGGCTGCGTCAACAACTCCACGCCCGTGACGGCGGGAAACACCGACACCGCGGCCGGCACGGTGGCGATGGACGCCGCAGCCGAGGCGCTGCTCCCCGACGCCATCCGGGCGTCCGGAACGCTCGTCATCGGCACGAGCCCCAACTACTCCCCCAACGAATTCAAGGACGACTCCGGCAACCCGATCGGCTGGGGAGTCGAACTGGGCTCCGCGGTCGCCGCGAAACTGGGGTTGAGCGCCGGCTACAAGGTCGCGAACTTCGACACCATCATCCCGAGCATCATCGGCGGCAAGATGGACCTGGGCAACTCCTCGTTCACCGACAACCTCAAGCGCGAGGAGCAGGTCGACTTCGTCAACTACTACACCGCCGGCATCCAATGGGCCTCCGCGGCCGGCACGACCGTCGACCCCGACGACGCCTGCGGCCTGAGGATCGCCGTGCAGACCACGACGTACGAAGACACCGACGAGATCCCGGCCAAGAGCGACGCGTGCGTCGCCGCCGGCAAGCCCCCGATCGACAAACTCAAGTTCGACACCCAGGATTCGGCCACCAACGCCACGGTGCTGGGCCAGGCCGACGCCTTCAGCGCCGATTCCCCCGTCACCCTGTACGCGATCTCGAAGACCAAGGGCAAGCTCCAGACCGCCGGCACCTCCTTCGAGGTGGCGCCGTACGGCATGGCCGTGGCCAAGGATTCCGGGCTGGCACCGGCCGTGCAGGCCGCCCTGCAGTCGATGGTCGATGACGGCTCCTACGCCAAGATCCTGGACAAGTGGGGCGTCGCCGCCGGCGGCCTCACGACTATCACGATCAACGCCGCCGCCAACGGTTAGCCCGGGCGCGTCGTGAGATGCTGAACGGATGCTGCCGTTGAATCACGACGAATTCGAACGTCTCGTCATCGACGAGCTCGACCTGCTGCCCGATGACATGGTCGACGGCCTCGACAACGTCATCTTCGTGGTCGAGGACCGCCCCGAAGACGGCACCCTCGATCTGCTCGGCCTCTACGACGGCGTCGCCCTGACCGAACGCGGGCAGTACGGCTTCGGCGAGATGCCCGACCGGATCGTGCTCTATCGCGAACCGCTGCTGGCCCTGTGCGCGGATCTGGACGAGCTCCGCGACCAGGTGCACATCACCCTCGTGCACGAAATCGCCCATTTCTACGGCATCGATGACGACAGGCTGCACGACCTCGGCTGGGGATGACGATCGGACGTTAGCCTTGCGTCATGAGCAGATACCGACCCGGCCGCATCATCGGCGCCACGGTCGGCGCCCTCGTCATCCTCGCGGTCGGCGTGTACGGCCCGGCCACCCTGCTGGGCCCGCTGCCGGCGGCGTCGTCGACGCTGGAGTCCCCCCGGCCCGGCCCCGCCAGCGCGTCTCCGCCCGTGCTTCCGTCGGCCGGCGGCAGCGCCGTCATCGGGCTCACCACGCTCACGCCCGACCCCGACCTGCCGACAACGGTCACGCTCGACCCCGGCGACCTCGGCGAGCACGTTCCGCTGGCCGTCGGCGGCACGCCGGACCCCCTGTCGATGGCAGCGGCGACGAAGATCGTGACCGCCCTGGTCGTCCTGGCCGAGAAACCGCTGTCGCCGGGTGACTCCGGTCCGAAGATCCCGATCACGACCGCCGACTACCAGGACTACATCGACTACGGCAATTCCGGGGCCCGCACGGTCGTCGTGTTCCCCGGCGAGGAGTGGACCGAGACCGAGCTGCTCCAGGCCATGGTCCTCGGCTCCAGTAACAACCACGCCGACACCCTCGCGCGCTGGGCCTTCGGCTCGATCGACGCCTACGTGGCCGCCGCGAACGCGTGGCTGGGCAAGCAGGGACTCACCGGCACGGTGGTCGCCGATGCCACCGGCCTGAGCGAGGACAGTGCCGGAACCGCCACGGACCTGGCCCGGCTGGCGGGGCTGGCCGCGGCCGACCCGGTGATCGCCGGCATCCTCGCCCAACCGGCGTCGGCCCTGGTCGGCCAGCGCGGCGTCGACAACACGACGGCGTTCCTCCCCGACAAGGGGGTCACCGGCATTTCGCGCAGTTACACGGATGCCGCGGGCATCTGCTTCCTCTTCACCGGCCGGGTGCAGAGCGGGGCATCCGTCTTCACCTTTGCCGGGGCAGTGATCGGCGAGCCGGACTATGACGCCCTGACCGCGGACGTGACTGCCCTGATGGACAGCGCCCGCGCCGGGGTCAGCGAGCTGCCCGTGCTCGCCCTCGGCGACGCCTACGCGCGGTTCAGCACGCCCTGGGGTGCCACGTCTTCGGCGACCGTGCGCACGGCCAAGACCCGGTTCGGCTGGCAGGCCGTGGCGCCCGGAGTCGCGGCCGTGAAACTGGACGACATCTCCACCGGCCGGGCCGGGCGCACCATCGGCCGGGTATCGGTCGAGGCGGGCGGGGAG
>JACMQV010000013.1 GCA_014376815.1 Cryobacterium sp. | reverse complement strand
TTTTTGGCGCGCGGCGTGAACGGGATGTGCCCCGTCGGCTGCTGCTGGCCCTGGCCGATGATGTCCTGCACCTGCTCGCGCACGGCGTCGAGGGAAATGCCCAGGCTCTCGAGGGCCTTCGCAGCAACACCCTCGCCTTCGTGGATCAGGCCGAGCAGGATGTGCTCGGTGCCGATGTAGTTGTGGTTGAGCATCTTGGCCTCTTCTTGGGCCAGGACGACGACGCGACGAGCTCGGTCGGTAAATCTCTCAAACATGTGATCGCTCCCTTGGCGCCAGGGCAGTTGTGGCGCCGATACATTGAGAGTAACGAGGGAACCCTGAAATACATGCCTCTGTTCGCCGCAGGCGTGACGGATGTCGCCACACACCCGCCGAGTTCGCCCCTTGCGGTCGAGTTCGAGTGGTGTGCCGGGCGAAGTCGACCGGAACTGTCGAACTCGGCGGCGGGCACGCGCGGGCGCCCGCCGCCTTGCGCATCGACCAGCCGGCGCAATAATGGCTCCGAACGGTGGCGGGAAGCGCACCGCCGGGGGGCCGTCTTCATCGCAGTCGAGAGGCGAAGGGCCTTGGACCAGACGCAGAGTCCCGAATCGGAGATCGACCGGCTGACCCGCGAGAACGAAAAGCTCCGGGTGGAGTTGGAGGTCGCGAAATCCACCGCAGCCACCGCCCCGCTCCCCGGAGTGGCCGGCCCGGCCGCCGCTCCCCCGCCCCGGTCCCGCCAACGATGGCGCGCGTTCGTGGCGGTGCTGCTGATCACCGTCGGGGTTCTGCTGGCCCCCGTCGCCGTGGTGGCCCACTGGACCGAGAACGTGGTGGCCGACACCGACGCCTTCGTGGCCACCGTGTCACCGCTCGTCGACGATCCCGCGTTCCAGGCCTACCTGGTCGATCAGATCGTCTCCGTGGTCGACGAGAAGGTCGACGTCCAGGCGGTGACCAAGGATCTCTTCGACGGCCTGTCGAGCCTCAACCTGCCGCCGCGGGCGCAGGACGCTCTCACCCTGCTCGAGGCGCCGGCCGTGCGCGGGGTGGAGTCCCTCATCTGTTCCGCTGCCGAGCGGGTCGTCAGATCGGATGCGTTCGCCCAGGTCTGGGATCAGGCCCTTCGGCTGAGCCAGACCCAGATCATCGCCGCGCTGCAGGGTGACACCTCCTCCGCGCTCGTGATCAGCGACACCGGCGAGGTCGGGATCCAGCTCGGACCGATCATCGCGGAGGTGAAGAAGCAGCTCGTGGCGCAGGGCTTCGGCCTGGCCTCGAACATCCCGGAGATCGATCGCATCATCCCGATCGCCCAGTCGGATGCCCTCGTGCAGGCCCGCACCGCGTATCAGCTGCTCAACGTGCTGGGTTCGGCGCTGCCGTGGGTGAGCCTGCTGCTGATCGCGGCCGGCGTGATCGTGGCCCGGCGCCGGGCGCGCACCCTGATCTGGGCGGGACTCGCCCTCGGGGTCTCGATGGCGCTGCTGGCCGCCGGGATCTCGGTCGGCCGCATCCTCTTCGTCAACGCCGTGTCGCCGGGCAACCTGCCGGCCGGCCTCGCCGGCACCGTCTATGACACGCTTGTGCCGCTCGTCTACGCCACCGCGCTGTCGGTGGGCCTGGCCGCCGTGACCGTCGCCGTGGTCGCCTACCTGGCCGGTCCGTTCCGCGGGGCGACCGCGGTGCGCCGCCTGACGACCGACGGGGCCCGCAGCCTGCGCGGCGCCGCCGCGAAGAGCGGGGTGACCACCGGGCGGGTCGGCACCTGGCTCTACCGGGCGCGGCGCTACATCCGGGACGCGGTCGGAGTGGGGGCCGCTATGGTCGCGATTTTCTGGCGACCGCTGACCCCGGCCGTGATCATCTGGACCGCCGTACTCGCCCTCCTGGTGGTGCTGCTGCTCGAGCTGCTGCAGCGCCCGCCGGACGAGGCGCCACCCCGGGTGGACTCCGCACCGACCGAGCCCACCGACCGGGCGGAAACGGCCGAGCTTTCGGCCGAGGAAGCCCTGGTCGGAGCGGCACCGGCCGCGGCAGGGACAGCGGGCACAGGGACGGCCGCCGAACAGGCCGTCGGCTCCGATTCCGGGACCGTCCCGCCCAGCCGGGACGACATCGACTAGCCCCCGGCACTCAATAGACGCCCCGTGTGAGCAACCTGGAACGCGATCCCGTCGAAGTCGTCCTCGAGTGCACCGCCGAAACGGATGCCCGGGCTCCCGTCATCCGTCTGCAACCGCGCGATGTCCCGCTCGGCGGGGCGGGGCGTCAGCCACTCCGAGGTGTCCACACCGGCGACCCGCGTTCGGCACGGTGAGCAGCTCTGGATCGTCCTACCCGAGCTGCACCGGGAGCGGCCTCCGCATTTCGAGAGCCACAGATATTCGACACCTGTAGCATAGCCAGACCGGGAGCAGCGCAGCTCGACCTCTCAATCAACTCGACGCCACGTTCGCCCCACAACGTTCAGTCGACAGTAGGAGGACTCAAGATGACACGTGTCACGGGAAAAGTCGCACTCATCAGCGGTGGAGCACGCGGGATGGGCGCAGCACATGCTCGTCTGCTGGCGAAAGAGGGGGCCAAGGTCGTCATCGGTGACATCTTGGACTCCGAGGGCGCCGCCCTCGCAACAGAACTCGGCGAAAACGCCCGTTTCATTCACCTCGACGTGACAAGGTACGAGGATTGGGAGGCCGCCGTCGCACTGGCCGTCACCGAGTTCGGCGGACTGGACGTCTTGGTCAACAACGCGGGCATCGCGAACTGGGGCCCGATCGCCGACTACACGATCGAAGCATGGAACGCGATAATCGCGATCAACCTCACCGGCCCATTTCTCGGCATCAAAGCTGCCGTACCCGAGATCATCAAGTCGAAGGCCGGCTCGATTATCAACATCGCCTCGACCGCCGGGATCCAGGGCTACGAGGCCCTGCCCGGCTATACCGCCACGAAGTTCGGCCTGCGCGGATTGACCAAAGCCGTCGCGTTGGACCTGGGTCAGTACAACGTTCGCGTCAACTCGGTACACCCCGGCGTCATCAAGACTTCGATGACCGAGGGACTCGACCTGGCGCAGAACCACGTCGCGTTGCACCGCGCAGGTGAGCCGGAAGAGGTCTCCAACCTCATCCTGTTCCTGGCCAGCGACGAGTCGAGCTTCTCGACCGGAGCGGAGTTCATCGTGGATGGCGGGGAGACCGCGGGGCTTTCGCACTACACGAGCTGATCTACACGGTGACCGGCGCCCCACTGTGCCGGTCACCGGTGGCGGCTCCCGAGCCGGGACTAGAGAAAGCAATATGACGATGGACCCGCGCATGGCGCGCACTCACCACGCCTTGACCGCAGCGCTGCTGCGACTTCTCGATGGCAGCAGCCTCGAGAACATCACTGTTGCCGGGCTCAGTCGGGAAGCCGGGGTGCACCGGACAACTTTCTACGGCCACTTTCCGGACGTCGTCAGTTTCGCGGCATCCGTTTTCGTGGGCGAACTCGACTCCATTGCGCGCGTCGACATCGATCCGGCAACACGTGTCACGGCCGAATCGGTGAGTGACGCCTATGCGCAGTCGCTCCGGCAGATCCTCGAGCACGTCGCGGCGAGCCGCCCCGTGTACCGCTTCCTGTTCGCGTCCCCGATCGGATTGGGATTCCGCGGCGATCTCGCCCAGCGGATGTGCGACCGCGCCCTCACCGCGATGCTCAACTGGAAACAGCGAGGCATCGCGATCACCGTCGATGAGGATGCCGCGGCCGCCTTCATCAGCGGAGGCATTGTCAGTTCGATTGAGCACTGGTCCACATCTCATGGAACGGATGCAGCCGCCTACGCCGCCACAATCACCGATCTCCTGCCCGGCTGGTGCCGGCCGACTACTGAACCTCTATTTACCGGTCGAGTGGAAAACCCCACCTCTGATCCCTGACATCACTGCCGAAACGGGCATCGGCATCGGCATCGGCATCGGCATCGGCTCATGATGCGTAGATGATTCGTCTACGACCTCCACATGTCGTGGGTAGACCTTGTCAGTGTCAGAGCCCAGACCTACACTCCCCATATCGAATAAACGTTCGAAAACAGGGGTTTGGAGGTACGGATGCGACAGGGCTTCCCGCACCTCCACGTTGCCTCCGCGTACTCCCCGCACTACGGCGTGACCATGCCCGAGGTCCTCGCCGGTCAGGCTGCGGCCGCCGGCGCCGACTTCCTCGCCCTAACCGACCGGGATGGGCTCTACGGGGCGGTGAAGCACGTGCGCGCGTGCGCGACCGCCGGGATCCGCCCGAGCCTCGGCGCGGACCTGGCCGTCCACGATGATGAGCACCGGCCGCTCGGCCGGGTAACCCTGCTCGCGCACGGCGGGGACGGGCGCGGGTACGCGGCGCTCTGCCGGGCCGTGAGTTCAGCGCACGAGGCGGGCCGGGTGCCGAGCATCGACCGGCGCCGGCTCGCCACCTGGGCTGGAGGTCACGCCCTCACCGTGCTCCTCGGGCCGCTTTCTGATGTGGGACTCGCGGTGGAACGTCGGGACAGCGTGGAGTCGGTCGCGGGGTTGCGCGCGCGGCTGCGGATCATGCCCATCGGCGCGGTCACCCTCGCAGTCGTCTGCCACCTCGCTCCGATCGGGCAACGCGGCTCG